>NZ_BCUX01000001.1 GCF_001591445.1 Neobacillus drentensis NBRC 102427
TCTCACAAGTAAACCCGTTAGAAATTGTCCATGGACGGTCTTCTTTATTATTCACCTTTTGTAAAAATGTCTGTTAACACTGGTACAATTTGTTTTTTGCGGGAAACGACACTTTTTAATGTAGCCGTGTTATTAGTAAGTGTAACATTATAAGCTTTTTCAACGGCAGCTGATTTGCTTCCTAATGCGAGACCAACTGAATCATTTGTTAAAATATCAGTTACCACAAACAGGAATAAATCTAAGTTCTTTTCTGCGATAATTGTAGAAATAGCTGCTTCTAACTCTTCTTGGCGGGTTAGAACATCAGCTGTATCCACAACATTCACTTGAGCAATTTCCACTTTACTTGCGCCCATTTCAAATCCCTTTGCATCAAGGCTGAGGAGTTCATTAATTGATTTGTCACGAACATCTGCTCCGGCTTTCAGCATTTCAAGGCCATATGCATCGGCATCCACTCCAGCAATTTCCGCTAATTCACGGGCTGCAGCCACATCTTCTGGCGTGCATGTTGGAGACTTAAATAATAAAGAATCCGAAATAATCGCAGAAAGCATTAGACCGGCAATTTCTTTGCTAATCTCTTTGTTGTTTTCTTTATACATTTTATTTAAGATCGTTGCTGTACAGCCAACAGGCTCGCAGCGGTAATATAACGGATCGCTTGTTTCGAAATTAGCAATGCGGTGGTGGTCGATTACTTCAAGAACACGAACATCTGCGATATCATTCGCACTTTGCTGGCGCTCATTGTGATCCACTAAAATAACAGCATTCACTTCACTTGATACTGATTCCACAAGGCGTGGAGCCTCAGCTTTAAAGTAGTCAAGCGCATATTGTGTTTCACCATTAACTTGTCCTAAGCGAACCGGTTCAACTTCCATTCCTAATTGTGTTTTTAAGTCTGCATAAGCAATCGCAGAACAAATCGTATCTGTGTCAGGATTTTTATGACCGAAAATAAGTACTTTTTCCATTTTATTTCTCCTAATCCTATTAATTTATGTAGTCCAAGCCCAATTTCCTGAGAATGGCCCTAACGAAAATTATATAATAATATGATTTAGGATTCAAAAAATTTTTATTGATTTAATTTTTTCACCATTTGGACCTGCTCCGTTTTTTTCTCGAAGCCTAAATCTAGTAACAATGGAATGACAGGATTAGATAATGATGCATTAATGGTCATGAAGCTGACAGGCTTGTTCTGTTCTCCGGAAATAGAAGTGAAAATTGCATTTATCGTTTCCTCATTCACTTCATCGAATAGTTCAAGCTGATATAAAAATATTTTTTCCAGATATCCGTTCTGATCCCAGTTCCTTTTATATAATGAGTATCCGATTGGATTTTGATGGCTGTCGAAATATATTTGAGCTTCACCAGACCTCACACTTTGCCACTGACATTGCCATGGAACATTTTCTTTATAAAAAGAGAACGTTGGGAGTTGCTCGGGCCGAATCGATTCACATGTTAGCGGAGTGTTGCTCAACTCTAATGTCCCACTTATATAAATAAGCGAATCCGTGATCTTATACCCGAATTTTTCATATAAGCGAATCGCCCTTTCATTTTCTTTAATGGCTTCAAGGGTGGCAACAACGGCTCCTGCTTCGGAATAAACCTTAATGGCCTCTTCCATTAAGCGAGGAGAAACACCTTTCCCACGGTACTCTGCAGCAATTCCAGTCCCGCCATTCCAGGCAATCTTTTTTCCGTCGACGATCCGGAATCCATTTAATACGATCGCTACAGGTTCTTCCCCGACAAAAGCAACCAAAGAGTGTTTCAACGATAATCCTTCATTGACCATGCGGTTAAAGAATAGTTCAGCTGTCATTTCTAATGGCACAAAATAGCCTTCAAATCCCCGATTCCATGCTATTACTGTATCTTGGATGGTGCATTCCGTTAATTTTTTAAATGAAATTTTCATATTTTCAACCCTTTCTGGCGGATAGCTCCATTTACTGGCGGATAACCCTGCCTTACTGGCGAAAAGGCTTTCCCCTAGGTATGTATAGCTAAATTAAGCAATTCATAAAACCCAGCCAGCATGTCTTCGCACCGGCTGAGTCACTATCAATCTATTTTACTGTTAACGGAACGACCTTCTGCCCAATTGCGGCAATCAATTCTTTTGGCATTGGAAAACTTAATGCGGCCGGGTCCTTCATGACAGCCGGAATCGCCAATTGCAAGGCTTCTTCGGTAATATTGAATTGCTTGAAATCAGCCGGTAATCCTACCTTATACTGAAGCAATTTTATTTTGCCAATCACTTTTGCTAATGCCGTTTGCGGAGTATCCCCCTTTACATCCACGTTTAAGGCCTGTGCCAATTCTGAAGCCTTTGGCAGATATAAGTCTGGAACCATTTCCATAACCACTGGTAAAAAGACGGCATTTGCCAAGCCATGCGGAATCCGGAACAACGCCCCATATGCGTGGGCCATATTATGGACAGGAATCGCATTTAAGGCAAAACTAAATGCGGTGATTCCCATTAAGCTTGCTTGTAATAAATCCATGCGCGCATCAAGATTCGCACCATCTGCCACCGCCACAGGAAGATTTTTTTCAATCAAGCGAATCGTATGAAGGGCATAGGCATCGGTTAGACCTGTTGCAGTTGGTGAGGCAAGCGCCTCAATCGCATGTGTTAAAGCATCGAACCCTGTAAATGCGGTAATCACAGGTGGAAGCCCCACGGTTAAATCAGGATCCAAGATCGCCATATCTGCGTTGATAAATGGATTGATGATATTTATCTTCATTTGGATATCTTCATTAAATATAACGGCAATCGGTGAAACCTCTGAACCAGTACCCGCTGTTGTCGGGATGGCTATATGGGGAATCCCCATGTAATTTGCCTTAGGGAACTGCTCATATAATAGTCCGCCCGGTATAGCTTCCTTAATATCAGTCAATCCTTTGTGGAGCGCGTATTTTACCCCTTTTACCGTATCAAGGACACTGCCTCCGCCAACCGCCAGTAACGAATCCGCGCCTATCTCCCGTGCATAGCGGACTGCTTCATTGATGCATCTGCTTTCGGCATCCTGCTTAATATCAAGAAACTGTCCAAC
The DNA here is from genome assembly GCF_001591445.1 of Neobacillus drentensis NBRC 102427. Classification (GTDB taxonomy): domain Bacteria; phylum Bacillota; class Bacilli; order Bacillales; family Cytobacillaceae; genus Neobacillus; species Neobacillus drentensis. The sequence continues at coordinate 3,102 of NZ_BCUX01000001.1, forward strand.
TAATTCCGGTCCAGATCCATGCCCTGTCAGAGAAAAAATATCGGCCACTTTTTCAACAATTCCTGCTGCCTCTAAGCCTCTGTCACTTAAGAGCAGCACTCGTTTGGCACCTAAACCTGCAAAAAGACTCGGAACCATCGCCCTTGAGTTGGAACCACTGTAAATTCCCGTACGTAACATAAACTGTGATAAGGTTGTTTTCATTTTCATGCTCACCTCTTCATTAGTTTTGGCCAAACAGAATTCCGTACCAGTTGCGTCGCTCAAGCTCTGGTGACATTGATGTATGAACATGCTTTATCTGTGTATAGGCATCGAGTGATTGCTGACCCATTTCTCTGCCAATGCCGCTTTGCTTGTAGCCGCCAAACGGGGCATCACTGCGGAGCATATGCCAGTCATTGATCCAGACCACTCCCGCCTGCAGTTTCCTCGCGACCGCGTAGGCCTTGTTGACATCGCTAGTCCAGACTCCTGCTGCTAACCCGTAAATCGTGTCATTCGCCATACGAATGGCATCGTCCAGGTCTGAATAACGAATCACACAGAGGACTGGGCCGAAAATTTCTTCTTGTGCAATTTTCATCTCATTCGTGACATTTGTAAAAATCGTTGGTTCAATAAAATGGCCTCCTTCACAGCCCCCTTGCAGCATCGGTTTACATAACCTTATTATTGACTTCTATTTTTTCTCCTCTTCAGAGGGCATTCAAGGCGAATCCATAAAACATGGGCAGGAACACCTTAGAGCTATTTTATAAAAAAATAGGATTCTATTAGCGAATTAGTGGGTTCTATTGGCGATTTAGCGCATTCTATTGGCGATTTAATGAGTTCTATCAGCGAATTCCTCTGGTCGATAAACGAATTTCGCAACTCTATGAGCGGAATCCGCAACTCGATGAGCGAATCCCCTACATCGCATGCGCGCCGCCATCGACAACCACGATATCTCCTGTCACAAAATCAGATGCTGGTGCTGCTAAGAATAAAGAAACCCCTTTAAGGTCATGATCCGAACCAAATTTTCTTAAGGGGGTAGCTTGGAGAATACCCTCTCCTCCTTGCTCAAGTAATCCTTTTGACATTTTTGTCGGGAAGAATCCCGGGGCGATCGCATTTACATAAATACCGCTTGGTCCCCATTTGACTGCCAAATCCTTCGTAAAAGTAATCACTGCCCCTTTACTTGAGTTATAGCCAATCGCATTCATATACTGCGGGTTACTGCCTTTTAGACCAGCCACTGAAGCAATATTGATTATTTTTCCTGATTTTTGTTCAAGCATCACTTTACCGACCGCTTGTGACATTAAGAATGTACCGGTAACATTGACATCGATGACCTTTTTCCAAGCCTCAAGCGGCATTTCCTCAACCGGTGCTCCCCAAGAAGCGCCGCTATTGTTAACAAGTATATCGATTCTCCCAAACCGCGCGACCGTATGCTCGACCACATTGTTAATATCTTCTGGATTGGTAACATCACATTTTAGGGCAAAGCTCTCTACCCCAAGCTTTTTTAACTCCTCACTTACCCCCTCACAGGCTTCTACTTTTCTTGAACAAACAACTACATTTGCGCCCGCTTCTGCAAATCCTTCAGCAATCTGCTGACCGAGTCCCCTGCCACCGCCAGTAACAATGGCGACCTTTCCTGATAAATCAAACAACTCTTTTACGTTCATAGATTTTTCCTCCCAATTAATGCATAATTCCAATTCGATCACTTTATTACTCGCTTTCTAGAAACAGCAGTGGGCACCTCCGCCATCGCTAAGCAGATAAAAGAGCAAAACAAACCCAGCATCAAGAAGGGGTTCTTCTTCTTCCTTGTGCCGGGTCTAAGTCCACTCATCTATTAATATTGGCGGTATAATACTTCACCTTTTAACACTTCTTTTCCTTGTTGATTGACCGCTGCAACTGCAAAGCGCAGATTTTGATCCTCTTTCTCTTTAAGTGTCGCTTTCAGCGTAATCACATCATTCAAAAATACCATTCCTTTAAAACGGATTGAGTAGTCTTGGATGAAGCCTTCTTCATAATAAGCCGTAAAAAGCTTTGCTAGGTTCCCCATTGTCCACATTCCATGAGCAATAATTCCCGGCAGGCCTGCTTTTTGGGCCTCCACATCAATGGTATGAATGGGGTTAAAATCACCTGATGCACCTGAATATTTAATGAGATCCATCCTTGAGACGGGCTCCAATTGAATTTCTTTTACGGACTCTCCTACTTGTAACTGTGCAAGTGTACTCACTTAACCAACACCTTCCTCACAGCTTCCGAAATGACCACGGTTGAGGTGGAACTAAAAATTAATGCTCCTGAGACATCCTCACCATAATTTTCAATTACAAGGAACCCCATCTCCCCAAAGTTCCCCTTTTTCTCAAAGTAGTTCTTCACTTTGGCAAAGCAGAATACCTCTTCACCAACCCTTAACGGCCGTTCGTAATGAAATGTTTGTTCACCGTGAATTAAACCTTTATTAGGCAGATTTAATCCTTCGATGTCGCCATAATCGAAGGTCCTCGGAAAGGTGGGCGGTGCAAGGTTGGCTTTATATCTAGAATTCTCTCCAGTCTCCTCATCAAAATAAATGGGGTCGAGGTCTCCAATCGCCTCGGCAAATTTTTTGACGGCTCCTCTTTCGACCACATTTTTAACCTTATTCGATTGTTTGCCTATCCGGTCTTTAAACATTTCTTCTTCACCTCTTTAAGATTTTGGTCCACCGGCTACATAAAGAACTTGACCATTCACAAACGATGATTTTTCATCAGCAAAGAAAGCTACAGCGTTAGCAATGTCTGCCGGCTTGCCAGTCCTGCCGACTGGAATTTGGGACACACTCGCTTGAATTAACTGTTCAAATGGGATGCCGATTCTCGTAGCGGTTTCCTTCGTCATTTCTGTTTCTATAAATCCCGGTGCCACAGAGTTTGCAGTTATCCCGTATTTCCCTAACTCTATGGCGAGCGTTTTAGTAAAACCCTGCAATCCTGCCTTTGCAGCCGCATAGTTTGCCTGCCCTCTATTTCCAAGCGCAGATGTCGATGAAATATTGATAATTCGGCCATATTTATTTTCAACCATATATTTTTGAGCAGCCCGTGCCGCATTGAATGATCCTTTCAAGTGCACATCCATAACGGTTTGCCAATCTGAATCCGACATCTTAAAGAGCATATTATCACGGATGACACCCGCATTATTAACAAGGATATCGACCGATCCGTATGCCTCATAAACTTCTTTAACGGCAGCTTCAACCTGCTCGGCATCTACGACGTTTGCAACCTTTGAATAGACCTGATATCCTTTTTCTCGTAATTCATTGGTGGTTTGACTTAACGCTTCTTCATTCATATCAATCAAAGCTACCTTTGCTCCTTCTTGTGCAAAAAGCTCGACAATCTCTTTTCCAATCCCGCGGCTTCCCCCTGTTACAAAGGCAACTTTTCCTGTAAATCTTCCTGCCATTTCTATTCCTCCTGAGTTTAATAAATTAGTAGATTGCGCTTACATTTAATGGTTTTGTATGATATATGTTATCAATACGTTTAACCTATCATTATCCTTATTAATTAAACGTATTGTCCAAGCTTCACATGACCTTTAATCAGGTTACGTGCGATTATCATCCGCTGGATTTCATCTGTACCATCGTATATTCTCCACAATCTTGCTTCCCGGTACCAGCGCTCAATCGGTAATTCTCTTGTATAGCCCATCCCGCCGTGAATTTGCAGGACACGGTCAACGACATTGTTGCCCATATTTGCACCATACAATTTGGCCATTGAGGCGAGATGACGATTATCTTCTCCATTATCAAGCGTGAAGGCAGCGTTCAATACCATCCATTTAGCCGCTTCAATTTCTACCGCCGAATCGGCAATTTGCCATTGGATAGCTTGTCTTTCGGCAATCGGCTTACCAAAAGTAACGCGTTCCTTTGCATAATCAATCGCCATTTGCAGCAGGCGTTCAGCGGCACCAACTGCTCTTGCCCCAACTACCCAGCGTGCAAACCCAATCCACTCGAGGCCAAGATTATAGCCCTTGTGTAATTCACCAAGGATATTTTCCTCAGGGACACGAACTTGATCGAATACTAAGCCGGCTGGACCCCATTCTCCCATGGTATGTATATACTCTGATTTCCAGCCCATATCACGGTCGACTATAAAGCAGGTTACCCCTTCGCGGCCGTGTGTCGATTGGTGCAAATCTTTATCTGTAATCGCGATGGCCATGACAAAGTCTGCTTCATTTCCACCGGTAATAAATGTCTTTTCACCATTTAGCACCCATTCATTGCCGTCTCTTACGGCTGTCATTTTAATATTTCTGGTATCAGATCCGGCACCTGGCTCTGTCATCGCAAAACAAGACTTTTTCTCCCCATTAATCGTCGGCAGTAAGTATTTTTTCTTTTGTTCTTCATTACCATAGTAAAGAATATTATCCGCGCTCCCGCCGAACTGGAATGGGACAAAGGTTTTGGAAACTTCCATTAATACGATAGCCATCATCATTTGACCAAGATCTGCCCCGCCATATTCCTCTGGCGTGTTAATACCCCAAAACCCGGCTTCTTTTGCTTTGAGCCGCAGCTCTTTCAACATACCAGCTGGAAGACTTGGTTTACCTTCTCGTTCATTGCGGAGGACTTCATTTTCAAGGGGAATCAGTTCTTTTTCTACGAATCTTCTAATCGTTTTTTGAACCATTTTTTGTTCATCTGTCAATCGTAAATACATACCATTCACTCCATTCTATTATTAAAATCAAGTTTCATGCGGGTTAAAAATATAATATGCATATCCGATCGTTCAAATACCTACCGGTTGGTATGTTAGGTTTATTTTATTCCGAACTTTCAGATAATACAAGTTAATATTTTCCTATTAAAAAAATTCTCTAGCTATAAGCGCCAAAGAATTTTTTGATAACTATACATGACTCATTACTTTTCTTGCAGCCCGCTCTCTTAAGGTGGAAATGGTAAGTGAACTTCCAAGCCAAAAGAGAAGACCTAGAATGATGCTAAAAATCCAATTTTCACTGGTTTCCAATGTGAATAAAACGGTGATTACACAAATGATTCCACCAATCATTCCATATACGGAGCCTCTAGCAATATTTGTTGCTTTCTTAGTTCCCGAGGCAATTCCCACCATAATAACGGCTGTCAGCATAACGGCTGGAAATGCGGCAAAAATGCCGGCAAGAATCTTCCATGGGGAAATAATCGTGATAAGATAGCTTAAGGAAACTGCTGCCCCACCTAATAAAAACCGAATCAATAAGTCTTTTTTATTCATGTTGTCCACCTTTTTCATTTAATGAGATGTTATGAATACAACAATAATTGATACCGTAAACCAGCAAGCCATTGCATGCAGGATCCCTTTTTTCCACCCGATCTTAGGAAGCAGGTAGCCGGCGAGGATGGCGACAAGAATATTGATGGCCATTCCAAAGATAGCTCCTTTAGATAACATGATTGAATGGGTAATAAGCTGGCCGCCGTGAAAGTCAAGACCAATGGTCAGTAATGCTGCCAGGTAAACAGCAGGAAATGCAGCAAATATTCCACCAGCTTTCTCTCCTAACTTCTTTGCAACTACTGTACAGGCAACTACAGCTAGACCTCCCAATAGGAATCGAAGAAGCAGTCCGCCAAGTGATAAACTAACCATTGTAAATTCGCCTCTTTTTTTACATACTGTTAACTAATTTGTGAATTGAATCACAATCATTCGATGTATTCATTTTAACCCATTTCCATGACGATGCTTGTGAACGTTTTAGTAACATTTTTGAAGAGATTTCTCATTAATTTCAAGTTTGATGACTATTTTCCGATCATTTTACAAAAGATAATGATGATATTCATTAGAATATCGTCGTTTCAAATCCTTTGATGAGGTGATTTTAGATGAGTTATAAAGACCATTTAGATCCGCACTCAGAGCTCTTTCACCACACAACGACGCGTCCAAAACGTCAAAATTCACAAGTGAATGGGCAAACTCAAGTGACGCAGAACACGATCATCTTAAGGAGTAATGCCAAAGCACACCGCTGGTAAGCTTTTGGCAAGGAACGAATATTGATAGTAATGACAGTTGCTGTCAGTAGAAGAATAGACCTTTTCTCGAATCAAAATTTCGAGGAAAGGTTTTTCTTTTTGACTAAATTTGCCGATCCTATATTGATTATGTAGGTTCCAAAAGCTATCATAAATTCTATTAAGAATATACGGGAGTGGAAAATAACATGTTTGATGACTTTACTATTAGAGATGCTGAGATGAGTGATTTGCCTAAGATTGTCGCTATATATAATACAACCATCGCAAGTCGGATGGTTACTGCTGATCTTGAACCTATATCTATCGATAATCGAATTCAATGGTTTAACGAACATTCACCAACTTTCCGTCCATTATGGGTGGTCGAAAATCAAGGTGAAATATGCGCATGGGTAAGTTTCCAATCTTTTTATGGCAGACCTGCCTATCAGGCGACGGCTGAAATTAGTATCTATATTCATCCCGACTTTCGAGGCAAGAATCTTGGTAAATATTTAATCCAAAAAGCCATGGATGCCTGCCCTGGTCTGCAGATTAAAACCTTACTTGGTTTTATTTTTGGGCATAATAAGCCTAGCATTAAACTTTTTTCAAGTTTTGGATTTGAAAAATGGGCTCAACTCCCGAATGTGGCCGAGCTGGATGGAATCGAACGAGATTTAATTATTCTTGGAAAAAGAATTCATTAAACCCAAAAATGCAAGAATTCTACTTTTTCCACTATTGTATTATTCCATAAGAATGGATTTTCTAGTACTATAGACAATGTATGTTATTTATTGAAAAGAACTGGAGATTTCATGGATAAAATAAAACTAATCATCCTCTACTTGATTACAAGTATTATTTGGATATTCGGATCCAATTATTTAATCGAAAAATATATGCCTTTCTCTCTTATTGGATTGGTGGAAAGATCGAAGGAGATTTTTTATATACTCGTGACAGGAGGGTTCCTTTATTTCTTCATTAGTAAAAAAGAGGAGTTAGATGTTTCCCAGGAAGATCAGAATCGTCTATCCACTTTAATCAATTCTATGGTTGATTTTGTTAACTTTAAAGACGGCGAAGGCAGATGGATTGAAGCCAATGAATTTGGTTTAAAATTGTTCCAGCTGGAGAATGTTGATTATCGTGGAAAAAAAGACTCTGAATTAGCCAATTATACTGACTTTTATAGTGAGGCCCTTAAATATTGCGAAATTTCTGATGAAGAAACGTGGAATAATCGAGAAATCACTCGAATTGAAGAGGTCCTCCCTGTTCCTGACGGATCTGTAAAAATATTTGACACGATCAAGGTACCACTCTTCAATGACGATGGCAGTCGACAAGGGTTGGTCATCATTGGACGTGATATAACGGAAAGAAAAGAAATGGCCTTAAAATTAGCTGAAAGCCAGCAGCAATATAAATCATTGTTTGAGTACAGTCCAGATATTGTTTACATGCTGGACGTGGAAGGGAATATTACTAATTTAAACCCACAATTCGATGTCATTACAGGGTTCAACAGAGAAGAAGCGATCGGAAAAAATGTAAAAGAATTATTACCGAAGAGGTATAAACCCTATCTTTCAAAATTCATTTCTACTGTTGTCGAAGAAATTAAACCGGTCATGTATGAACTGAACATCCCACACGCAAACGGGAATCGAATCATCTTACAATGTACATCACTTCCGATTATTATTAATGGAAATATCACTGGGATAATTGGTTATGGCAGTGATGCGACTAAATTAAGGGAAACGGAAGAACGGCTTCGCCGGACAGAAAAGCTCTCAATTGTTGGCGAATTATCTGCAAGCGTTGCTCATGAAATCCGTAATCCACTTACGTCCTTGAAAGGATTTGTCCAACTATTACAAATGGAAGATGTGAAGCATCAATATTATTATCAAATTATGCTCGACGAATTAAATCGAATCAACGATATTGTTGGCGAGCTTTTGTTATTGGCAAAACCACAGCTCTTAAAATACACTAAGGCCTATCTTCAGAAGCTACTACAAGACGTCATCTCATTATTAAACACCGAAGCCAGTTTATATAATGTTCAAATTGAAGTCCATTTTCCTGAGAACGATCTATGGATTGAATGTGATCCAAATCAACTCAAGCAACTATTTATCAATGTGATCAAAAATTCGATTGAAGCCAGCCAAAATGGTGGAAAGGTTGCTATTGTTCTAGAGCAAATCGAAAAAAGCCATGTGTTAATAACAATTAAGGACAACGGCTGTGGTATCTCAAAAGAGAGATTAGAGAAAATTGGCGAACCATTTTACTCTTCGAAGGAAAAAGGGACGGGGTTAGGCTTAACGGTTAGTTTCAAGATTGTTCAATCACATCAAGGCACGATTCATTTCGATAGTCAGAAAAATCAAGGGACCTCTGTTCAAATTGCCCTGCCTATTAAGCAAAATACTCCCAAGAACAAGCACCGCCCGTTCAAGGAAAAGGTATAAAAAGGATTTTAAGCCCCGCTATCATGCCGGGCTTTTCTTTTTCTTTCTATTCCGAAAGAAGGCAATAACAAGTAACATGGACGGAATGATAATTTGAAAAGGCCAATGTAAATAAACGGGGACAACCACTAACCCTTCCTTTATATGTTCCGCATAATTGGATGCAATGGTAACGGATGCAAATAAGACAATCATTCCTAATGGAAAACCAATCTTACGTTGATTCGGTAACCGAAAGATATCAGCAGCAGCAGCAACTGCTGCATAAAAGAAAATTGCAATCTTAAAAAACCCGCCAATGATTAAGTAGAGCATAAATAATACATCTAATCGTTCAATAAAATTGGCAATTTGAATTCTTCCTACTGTCATTAGTAGCGGGAAAGCTGACCGATAAAAGAGCGCTACCCCTAAAACAGAAATATTTACTACCACTGTAATGGTAATATTGATCCCACTTAAGATCATCCCGCCTAAACAGACAATTTTAACCTTCTTTTTATCTTCTAAGAATGGGAGCAGCATCGTAAAAACCACCATCTCCCCAAACGGAAAGGTAATAGTTTGAGCTATAAATGTTTTTATAACAGGTTTCAACCCATTTTCTAATATCGGTTGTAAGTTTCCTAAATGAATCAACCCGGAAAAGACGATTAGCAGCATCCCTAATATCGCTGTCAAATAGACAATTCCAAAGAAAATTTCTCCAACCCTTGCTAATACTTCAAACCCTTTATGGATGGCATATATAATCGTAATGATCATTAGAGCATTGATTACTAATAAGGGAGTATTATTATAAATGGTAGTTGCTAATAACTCCCCAAAATCACGTAATACCCTTGATGCGCAATATAAAAAATAGACAATATATAATACCCCAATAAACCGTCCAAGCCATTTCCCTGTTATTTCTTGAACATAACTAGATATGGGAAGTTCAGGATAGTACATATATAATCGGTAATAAATGAAAAAGACGACTAGTCCGCCAGCTAAACCCAGCAATACAGCGATCCATGCATCCTGTTTGGCACCTGAAGCGATCCCAACCAGAATGGCGCTGCCCATTTCAAACAGAACGACCAGCACAAACAATTGAGTTGAACTTATTTTTACTTTTTCCATGTTCGAAGGTTTCCCCCTTAAAAAGGGTTATTTATATCTGAGCTATCCGATATTCCCAAACCCCCTTCTACTTATGCCGGGCTTGTCTTTTTCTTACGATTACGCAAAAAGGCAATGATAAGTAAAATGAAGGGGATGATAATTTGAAAAGGCCAAGACAAATAAAATGGAACAATCATAGACCCCTCTTGGATAAATTCTGCTATATTGGATGCAATGGTTATTGAACCAAATAAAACGATCAACCCAATTGGAAACCCCAGCTTACGTTGGTTTTTAATTTGAAAGATATCAGCGGCTCCTGCTACTGCAGCGTAAAAATAAATCGCAATTTTAAAGAAACCAGCAATGATTAAATAGAGCATAAATAATACATCTAAACGTTCGATAAAATCAGCAATTTGAATTCTCCCGACTGTGGATAGTAAAGGAAAGGTGGCTCGATGAAAGAGGCCCACCCCTAAAACCGCTATATTTACTATCGTTGTAATCGTAATATTGATTCCAGCTAATATCATTCCACCAAGACAGACAATTTTCACCTTTTTTTTATCGTTAAAAAACGGGAGCACCATCGTAAAGACTATCATTTCTCCATAGGGAAAGGTGATGGTTTCTCTTAGAAATGTTTTAATTACCGGTTTTAAGCCATTTTCTAAAATTGGTTTTAAGTTCTCTAAATGAATTAAGCCGGAAAAGACAATTAGCAGCATCCCTAATATCGCCGTCAAATAGATAATTCCAAAGAATATTTCGCCTACTCGTGCTAATACCTCGAACCCTTTATGCATGGCATATATAATCGTAACAATCATTAGGGTATTGATAACAAATAAGGGAGTATTATTATAAATAGTGGTCGCTAACAACTCTCCAAAATCGCGCAAAATCCTTGATGCTTGATACATAAAATAAACAATATATAAAAACCCAATGAACCGTCCCGGCCATTTACCTACTATTTTTTGAAGATAACTAGTTAAGGGCAAGTCAGGATAGTACATATATAATCGGTAATAAATGAAAAAGACAATAACTCCACCACCTAATCCGAACAATATAGCGATCCAGGCGTCCTGTTTCGCTTGTGACCCGAGTCCCAGAAGAATGGCACTACCCATCTCAAACAGAACAATTAGGACAAACATTTGGAACGCACTAACTTTTGCCTTTTCCATATACGATCAATCTCCCCCCTGTTTATAAGGGTTATTTATTAATATCTGACCAAAACGGATTCGTCCGAACCCCTTCACGGCGGAGGTAAGAATCTACCTTAACATTCACCTCAAGGTCTGCAAAATAATTGTTCCAATCTCGCTCAAGCTTTTTCCAAAGATCAGGATTCTCTTTATGAACCACATCACCAAACCCGAAGATATCACACTTTAGTCTTTTCGCTTCCTTTACAGATATCTGCACTTCCTTTTTAATGGCTTTCTCCGTTAACTTTTCAATTTTTCCGATGGTTTTAGGATCTATCAAATCTATCGCTGTATTTGCTTCACTTAGCCAGCCCTCGTTTTCAATTTTAATATTTATGACGGGTTTCCCGTGTTTTAAAATGGTGGAAACCTTGGTTTTTGACCGAATCGGGGCAAAAACTAATGCATTTTTCTTCCCCTTCCATTTAAGTGTTATACTAGTACTCTTCGCTTTATCTAAGACCCATAAGACGCCGCGAGACTTTTTACTCTCAATCCAATCGATTAACGCCCCATCTTTAAAGACTGCTAATCCATCCGCTGCGAGGAAAGCATCGGTCGTCGTTTTTTGCAAATTTACTGCTTTGTTGGCTTCTTCTTTCATTCCAATTAATTGATAGCCATTTAGAACCGGCTCTTTCCCGCTTCCGACAATTCCATCAATCAAATCATCAATGGTTATACTAAAATTTTCTCCCAGCATTGCTTCGGTAGATTTGATTTCTTTGGTGATTTTGCTAACAGGTAGTTTGTCAAGAATCGTCAAAGTAGTCACTATTTCTTCTGCGGAAGCACCTCTTGCTATTAAAATCTCTGTGGTAGTTCTAAATTCCGGATCCCTTGCAAAAGAATCCAATAGATTTAGAAATTGCGTTCTTTCTCTCGCCACTTCTTCACTAATCACCACTACATTGGTGTGTGCATAATATAAACGGCGGGAGACTTTTTTTGTGGCGTTTCTTGCTGCCTCAGTCATCGTTCTACCTGTGCTTTTATAAACTGCAATCGGCAGCCCTTGACCTCCTCCATTTTGCCCTGATGAAACGTTCCCGGGATTAACAAGCTGAAAGGAGACATGGTACAAATCGTCCTCTCCCTTATCAATACCGAGTGCCATCACAAACGCTAAATCTGTGAGCTCCTTCTGATTCCAGCATGCAGTTAGGATTGGCACTGATAATCCTATTAACAAAATAACCTTTACCCATTTTTTCATTCCTCTTCACCTTTTTGAGAGGGATTTTCCGTTTGCTTTGGCGGACCTGGCTTTTGATTTTCCCCTGACCGCTTCATATTGCCCTTACTAATGAACATCGGTCTATTTTTCATTGCCCAAAAAGGGAAGCGAACAAAGGCGTCTTGTTGATTATGAATGTTGAAAGGCGCTAACGGCATCATGTACGGGATTCCAAATGAACGAAGCGAACATAAATGAATGGTCATGAACATAAGCCCTAACATAATCCCATAAAAACCCAACATGGTAGCTAAGCCCATTAGAACAAAGCGAATTAATCTTGCCGCAATCGCCATGGCGAAAACAGGGGTGGAAAAATTGGCAATGGCTGTGATGGAAACAACGATAACCATGACTGGCGAGACAAACCCGGCCTGTACTGCTGCCTGGCCAATTACGAGAGCCCCCACAATCGACACGGCTTGACCAACTGCTCTAGGAAGCCTAAGACCCGCCTCCCTTAAAATTTCAAAGGTGACCTCCATAATTAAGGCCTCCACAAAGGCTGGAAAAGGAACATTTTCACGTTGAGAAGCAATAGCAATTGCCATTGTCGTTGGGATCATCTCTTGATGAAAGGTGGTCGCAGCAATATAAACTGAAGGACCAATAACAGCGATTAGGAAAGATAAGATTCTTAACATTCGAATCCCGGTTGAAATGTCAAATCGTGAATAATAATCATCCGGTGCTTGGAAAAATTGAATAAAAAGTGCTGGAACCGTAACAGTAAACGGAGTCCCATCGACTACGATGGCTACTCTCCCTTCTAGTAAATGTGATGTCACGACATCAGGCCGTTCTGAATGGTAGGTTGTTGGAAATGTTGTCCAACTTTGGTCTTCAATCAATTGCTCGATATATCCAGAACCTTGTATGGAGTCGATATTGATTCGTTCAAGTCTTTCTTTCACTTCACCAACAATTTTTTCATTGGCGATCCCTTTTATATACATAATGGCAATATCGGTTTGAGAAACAATGCCAATTTTCATGGCATCTACCCGTAAATTGGGACTTTTTATCCGGCGCCGAATTAATGCCGTATTCGTTCGGAGTGTCTCTGTAAACGCATCTTTTGGACCGCGAATTGATAATTGTGTGGAAGGCTCTGAAACCGCACGCTTTTCCCATCCTTTTGTTTCCCCACTGATTGCTTTATTGTATCCCTGTAAAAAAATAACGGTATCACCTGAAAACACTGTATCAAAAACCTGATTCCAATTAGTAATTGTCTCAACACTACCCAATGCCATGGTTTTATCAAGCATGAATTGAAAGATATCAATAGTTTCATCGGGTACTTCTGCTTCCATTAGTGTTTCTAATATATAGTCAGCAACAGAGATCATATTGGCCAATCCGTCAACATAAACAAGTGCCCCTTTATGTGCACCTATCTTAAACTCACGAACCTTAACATCCGAACTATTGCCAACTTCCTCTTTTAAATGAGAGATATTCTCTTGATAATCTCTTAAAATAGGCGAATCCTCTGGTTTTTGCGGATCTTGTTTTTGCCTATAATTATCGTCCTGTCTCTTCTTTTGTTTATTTTTGAGCATTTTAGACAAAATCGACACAATATCCGCCTCACTTAATAATATTAAAAAATCTTTCTCCAATACTGGATATATTGCCCATTGGATACCACTTTATCCCATTGCAATAGGTTTTAATTTCGCATTAATTTTGAAAACGGTATAAGGAAAAGCAATGAATCGAACAATATGACAAAATGATTCCTAAAGGTGTGATGTGGATGAAAATATTTTTTGTCACCTGCTTACTAGCGATTGCAAGTACAATCCTAATTATTTCACTGGATCTTTTGATGGGTGTACACGCTTCAGGGATTATTTGGAAGGCAATTAATCCTTTTAGGGTGATGGAGCCTGCAGAGTATATAATTATTTTATTGTTTATTATGTTTTACTTTATTAATACCTTTGGTGCGTATTTAAAAAAGAAAAAGGAAAAAGAGAATCCTTCTAATTAAAAAAGATAAGAACCTCCCTTATAATGGGAGGCCCTTATCTGAATTGTTTTTAGGTAATTCTTTTTTATGAAACAACTTTTTGAATAAAACTACTCCAACTGATATAAACCTACTCCACCATCGTTTCTTCCTATTTATATTTGGACCATAAACATAGCGATTCCAAAAATAATAGAAAAATTCCTCAACAACTAACAATATGATAAAAAATAAAATAGAAATAGTTATCCAATACCACATTTTTAGGACTCCTTTTCAAACAGATAATTTATCTTATTCGAAAAACCTGGGGAAGGACATTCAAAATCATTCTCTGTTCATCAATGAACAATCTGTATATTCTTATTTTAACAAAGAATTTCTAAATTGTGGGCCTTTAGGAAAATTTTACAGTCCTTTTATTTCGAGTTACGAAACTGCCGTCCAGAGCAACTAGAAGAAAACGTAAAAGTGTCAGGTGTAAAACTAAGTAAAGAAACCCTTGCAAAAATTGAAGACATCTTAAGATGAAAAAATGCCTCTGGTTTTGATCTCCAGAGGCATTTATAGTACTCACATTGTTTTTTCAAGGTTGGGTTGCTTGGTGTTGATAAAAAACCTATTTCCAACCGTAAAGAAGACCACACTTCCCATCGTTGTGACAGCAAGAATCCAAAACATGATTTGGCCTTGAAACTGACTTAAAAGGTACCCGCCGATAATTGGTCCGAGGAAATTTCCAATCTTCCGGAATTGTGCTGCACCGAAATAGGTCCCACGCAAATGTTCAGGGGCAAGTTGGTCAATCATCATACTGTTAGAAGGGAAAATTAAAATTTCACCTACTGTTAACAACACGATGGCCAGAATTGCAGTTACCCAGCCGTTGACAAAACTGAAGACGACTAATCCAGCCGCCATAAAAACGGCACCGATAACCATTACGTGCATTAGCCGGAATCTTTCGGCCACATGGCTAATCGGCATTTGTAGGAAAACAACCATCACGGCATTAATCGTGATCAGTGTCGAAAAAATGACAATCCCATTTTCTACAGTTCCTTCTAGGATTTGCGGTAAGTTGGAGTCAATTTGAACATAACCCATGTTTACTAAAATAATTCCAAGGATTAGAAACCTAAGTGCTTTATCTGTCCTTATGATCGTAAAAGCATCACCAAAAGAGACAACCCTTTTGTTTATTCCCGCTTGAGGTAAGACTAGTTTCTTCATTAGGAATACCAGCACAATGGCATAAAATAAATAGGTGGTGCCAGTTATCGCAAAGGATAACTTTGCAGATGTACTAGCCAAATAGGCACCAGCAAGCGGACCAACGGATGCACCAATATTCAACGCTGTATATCGTAAAGAATATACTTTCATCCGCTTTTCTTTATCTGTCAAATCGGCCATTAAAGCTTGTGATGTTGGTTCAAAAAATGAATTGCAAAGCCCATTTAATGCGTTTAATAGGATAAACCAACCCTGCCCAGTAGCAACAGTAAATCCATAATAAACAAGTGCTACCATTAACAAAGATATCAGCATCACAGGTTTACGTCCAAACCGGTCCGATAAATGACCGCCAATAAACCCTCCAACCGTTCCCATTAACGGACTCATCCCAACGGTTAATCCGATGACGATAGGAGATAAATCCATATGCCTAGATAAGTAGATTGATAAAAAAGGAAGCGTCATAAAAGAAGCGCCCCTTGATAAAACCGTTCCAATTAATAATACCCACACGATCGGATGAAATTGTCCGATGTAGTTCTTAACTTTTGCCATATATGTATGCCTCTCAGATTTTTTTTGTCAATATCTAGTAAAACAATTTATATGGATAATGTAAAGAATCTTCTTACTCTTTTGCAGAAAAAAGCCAGTTCCAATACGGAACTGACTTCGCTAATTTAGTTTGGATTCTTGTATGTTAATGCTCGTTCACTGTCCGCGTAGCCCTTCGTCGTTGGATCCTGTACCATTCCTAACATAGACATCAAAACAAAGACTGCATTTACGAACGTTAACACACCATTCTGAATCGCATCAGTGAGTTGAAAATCTATGATTCCAAAGGAATTTAAACACGCTAACACCATTTGAGCCACAATCATGATTTGAGATATACACGCGATAATCCAGTTCCGGTTTTTTAATCTTACTTTCCAGTTGATCATCTTCCCCATCCCTCTCCTTTATGTTAAACAATCTTTCTATTAACATATGCTCGGACGAGGAAATGGTTGTCCGCTAATATCATCTGTTTATCTTTTATATCCTTAGACTTCTCTTCGCATTGCTTTTAATACGTCAACCTTAGTGGCCCGCTGTGCTGGGCGCAATCCTGAAATGATCGTAACACTATAACAAATCACAATACAAATGATGGGTAAAATAGGCGGGATGTCGCTAAATATTAAATTTAAGTCCGTTTCTTGGCCAAATGCTTGTTTAATAATTAATGGAATCGCAAAATTAACTGTGTAGCTGATTCCATAGGAAACCACCGTACCAATGAGTGCGCCAATCAGCCCTATATAACTGCTTTCAAGCAGAAAAATCCGCTTAATCGTTTTTGGACTGGCACCTATTGCTTTCATTATCCCAATATCAGGGGCCCTTTCAGTCACCGCCATCGTCATCGTATTGTAAATTCCAATAGATGCTATGAGAATAGCGATCGTCCCAATAAATATAAGACCTGCTTTAGCAATCATAAACACCATATTTACTTCTTTTAGTTCATTCACAACGGAGTAAGTCGCATAATTCTTCTCTTTTAATTGGTCAGAGATCCTTTGGACTGATTCCATGTTTTTGGCGTATATTTTCACATCATCATAAGCATTTTTATTAACCTCAAGGTCATCAGGTACTTTATTGGTATTTGCATCCAGCATGTAGCCTTTTGGTGTCCCTGTAAACCTCTCAATTTCAGTTAACATCTCATCTGAAATAAAGACACTACTATCCTGTGCCCATTCTTTTGTTGGCTTCGTAGAAATGCCCACCACTTTCAATGGGATTGTTTTTTCAATTTGTTTTCCGGCTTTAAACTGCCTGATGGTTAATTTAATTTCCTTGCCACGTAATTTACCTTTATAGAGATACTCTGCTTTAACCTGTCCTTTTTCATCATACAAATCCTCGCCAGCATCCTTGTCTGCCAGATTGGTGAGGAAGTTATAGCCCACTGCTACTTCATATTTACTCTTAGGAAACGTGCCCTCGGATAATTCGAAACCAGCTTTAATCTCTGCAGGAAAATTAGTTACAAACGTTGGAGTTCCTTCTTGGTACTTACCAATCGAATACGTGCCTTCTTGCTGTAACATTTTCCGTCTGGTAACCGATTTAACGTCTTTAAGTTCTTCAAATATTTGAATATCTTTATCATTTAAAGGCCGAAACATCCCTTGTTCCTTTGTTTCTTTACCGTGGACATCAATTTGAGTAATGACCCTGCGTTCAGTAATTTCCTTTACCACCGATTTCTGGAGTCCAAATCCGACAGAGGCGAGCACAATCAAGAAAGCACACCCCATTGCTGTTGCTAGAATCGTCATAAATACTCTTGTTCTATTTTTCTTCATATTCTGGCGGACGAAACGGAATTGATCTCTTAGTTTCATACCAACACCTCCTCGGCAATGCGGCCATCTTTTAATTCAATCTTGCGGTTGCCGATATTAGCCACTTTGTCATCATGTGTGATAATTAAAAACGTGATCCCTAAATCCCTGTTTAATTCTTTAATGAATTTCAATAACTCTTCCTCTGTTTCACTATCAAGGCTGCCGGTCGGTTCATCGGCAAGAATAATCGGCGGATTAACAATTAATGCCCGGGCGATACTTACCCGCTGTTGCTGCCCGCCTGATAGCTCCCCAGGATAATGATCCTGGTACTCTAGTAAGCCAACTTTTTGAAGCATTTGTTCAGTTTGCACCTTTCGTTCCTTTTCGTTAATACCTTTTAATATCAACGGCAGTTCCACATTTTGAAAAGCAGTCATGCTTGGAATCAATTGAAAGCTTTGAAAAATAAAACCAAGATTATTAATCCGGAAATCAGCAAATTTCGTTTCATTCAGATCAGATACCTTTTCCCCGCTTATCCAAATTTCGCCCTCTTTTGGATGGATGAATCCACTTACTAAATTGAGAAGCGTCGATTTCCCGGAACCACTTCTGCCAACAATGGTAACAATTTCGCCTTTCTCGACCGTGAAAGAAATATCTCTAAGTACTGGAATAATCGTTTGTCTTCCTTTTTTTCCAATCACAAAATCATGGCTTAAACTTTTAATCGTAATCATAATTTCCTCCTGTTTCCCATTCATTACACTTAATAGACGATGGGCGTTTTACTAAACCCTACACAAATTGAATATTTTTTTCACAATTTGTAGACTGATTCTAAGTTAAATGTATTACAAGAGGGAATATTACAAGCCAAATGGCTTTTGCTAGTCTTTTTGTTTGATAAAAATTATAATAAAGGAATTGAAAATTACTTTTTGAAAGTAAGGAGATCACATGGAGAAATTACATCCATATTGGGAGAAGCTTGTTCGTTTCTGGAAAAAGAAACATTTAACTCAAATATTATTATTACTCATCCTAGTTGTTGTTTTAGCAACCATCCTTTATTTTGGCTGGATTGCGATGCGCGCCAATGTAGAATCACTGAAGCAAGGCCTAAGTCAGCCGACGGTTATTTATGACAAAAAAGGAAAAATAGCGAGTAATGTCGCCACTAATCGGACGAAAGGTATAAAAATTGAGGACTTGCCAAAATATGTCCCAAATGCTGTTGTAGCCATCGAAGACGAACGATTCTATCAGCATGGCGGCTTTGATATCAAAGGGATAGCCCGTGCCTTTTTTAGTAACTTGTTTGCAGGCAGGATTACTGGCGGCGGCAGTACGTTAACTCAGCAGTTAACGAAGAATGCCCTCTTGTCTCCGGAGCGAACCTATAAACGAAAAGCGGAGGAATTATTTTTAGCCGTAAAAATTGAAAAGGTTTATTCCAAAAATGAGATTTTGCAGATGTACCTCAATCAGGTTTATTTCGGGAGCGGTGCCTGGGGAATTAGCAATGCATCCAAAAAATATTTTGATAAAGATATTTCTGATGTGACGGTAAGCGAGGCAGCGATGCTTGCTGGATTGCTGCATTCACCGAATTACCTTGATCCCTATAATAACTATGATTTAGCCATGAAGAGACGAAATACTGTATTAGCAAAAATGAAAGAACTAGGGATGATTAATCAGTCTCAGTATGCCAAGGCTAAAAAAGAAAAGATTCACCTACATGATGGCGGTGGGAGCTTTGTCGAGCGAAAATACCCTTATTATGTGGATGCTGTTTTAAATGAAGCGATTAATAAATATGGCCTAACTCAGGAAGAAATTTTAACAAGAGGCTATCGAATTTACACAGCCATGGATCAAAATCTTCAGTCTGGTCTTGAAAAGGTCTATAGTGAAGATTACTTGTTCCCCCGCAGTAGAGGTGGAGAACTTGTTCAAAGTGGCTCCGTTTTAATGGATCCCGCTTCCGGAGGCGTGAGTGCCCTTGTAGGCGGCCGCGGCGAGCATGTATTCCGAGGCTTTAACCGGGCTACGCAATTAAGGGCACAGCCAGGGTCAACAATCAAACCACTGGCAGTTTATACACCTGCCCTTGAAGAAGGTTACAAGTATTCATCGGAGCTTTCCGATAAACCAATTACCTTTGGAAATTACAAACCGGAAAATTTCTCAAGAACCTATTCTGGAAAAGTTGAAATGTACAAGGCCCTTGAGAAGTCCTTAAATATTCCGGCCGTATGGCTGTTAAATGAGATTGGCTTAAATAAGGGGATCGATTCATTAAAGAGGTTTGGCATCCCTGTTGAAAAAGAAGATAGAAACCTAGCAATCGCACTTGGCGGGATGAGTAAGGGGGTCTCCCCTCTGCAAATGGCTAACGCTTTTTCAGCTTTCCCCAATGGAGGCAAGCGGGAAGACAGCCACTTCATTACGAAAATAGTCGGACCTACTGGGAATGTCCTCGCCGAGCATAAAGCAAAAACGACAAAAGTAACCTCCAAAGGGGTCACAGATGAGATGACATCGATGCTCTTAAATGTCGTCGAATCAGGTACTGGTAAGCGGGCGCATATCCCCGGCGTGCAGCTTGCAGGAAAAACGGGATCCACGCAGTTACCTTATAATGATATTAGTGGGACAAAGGATCAATGGATGGTCGGCTATACACCTAATCTTGTCGGAGCCATCTGGATGGGGTTTGACCAAACCGACCGAGAACATTACCTGCCAAGTTCGAGTTCGGCCAATGTGGTTCCGATTTTCAAGGAGATAATGAAGGAGTCTACTCAGCATCTTCCTAAAGAATCTTTTGCAGCTGCATCCATTAATGCGCAGCTTTCTGGGAAAGCCTCTCCAATGATAAGCATCAATGAACAAGCGAAGAAGATTAGCAAAGAATTAAATGAAAATGCACAGCAGATTGGGAAATCAATTAAAGCAAATGCTCCCGGCTGGAAAAAAAGTCTTGATTCAGCTTTGTATAAGCTTGGTAAGGGCGTTAATTTACTCATAGAAAGATTTCAGAAGTAAAAAAAATAGCACCAATGCGGTGCTATTTTTCTATTTGCAGGGAGTGATAAAAGCTCCCTGTGATTTTTTGTATTGTTTCTTCTTGTTCTGATTGGAAAACAGTCAAAAAGCATGTTGATGGACCTGCAGATTTTAAAATATCCACGTTTGAGATGATCATTTCTTGTGAAAATTCTTGATTAGAAAACATCTGATTGATTTCATTTAAAATCCCTTTGGAACCAACCGGCCAAATCATCACATCATTTACTTTGGATACCTCTTGAAAAACGGAAAGTGGGACCACATCTTCCTTAAGTTCAATCACTTCGTTTCCAACCAGCGGTCTACCTATAACGGCAAATTTTAATTGATTAGAGTATGTTATCTCTGTTGTTGGAGCGATTGACTTTTTCCCGAGAACAACTAATCCAACGGCAGATTGCAGAAGTGAAAAGTTACTTTCTGTACTACCAGATATCCTTACATCAAATAACTTGAGTTCGGCCATCCCCTTTTCTATACCACTAACTAGTTCATCCCATGGTTCATTTCCACAAAAATTGTGGAGCAACACTGCAATAGGTTCCCCTCCTGCCGCGATACACTCCATAACAGCAACTCTAAATGCATAATAAGCAACTGTTTCGTAAGGAACCTGAACAAGATCGTCTTCCTTCATTCCAATCGCACCACTATTATCACAGGCAATAATGAGGGAGTCCACCTCATTAAAAGGAATGGTTAGTATATCCCTCATTGTTTCACATCTCCCTTTGATATTTGACGATGCGTGACGAGGGATGCAAGCCGTGGTATTGCTATCAATGCAATAATTGTATTAATGATCGAACCGATGAGCAGTGAAGGGACGATCCCCAAATAAAAACCTGTGTTCATTAAAAAAATAAATGGGATGGGGGCTACAAATGAATTCCCAATAATAAAAAGCGTACTTGCTATCCATTTATTGTTTTTATAAAGACGTCCAAACACCCAAACCAGCACGGCCATTTCGACAGCTATTAAAAAGTGCATCGGTCCTAATGGGAATCCACCAGCCAATGCAGATAGTAAATGGCCAAATGCACCCACAACCGCTCCGGCACCGGCACCAAAAAGGACGGCGGCTAAAAGCGCAGGAAATACGTCCAATGCGACACTGCCGACAATGGCCGGAATCTTTATCATCGCACCGACGACAGACAATGCCGTTAACATCGCGAGTCCGCTTACTATTTTTCCCTTCATGCTACTTATCCTCCTTACGCTTCCCATCCTTAAACACCTTTGCACTGCGCACATATTCTACGTCGTTCACTTTTAATCGATAGTTTATGACTCTTGCCAATGCAAAGAAATAATCTGAAAGACGGTTTAAGTACATCAGTGCAATTTCAGAGGTTTTTGGGTCAGCCTTTACTAATTTAACTACCAATCTTTCAGCTCTTCTAGTTACCGTTCGGGCAATATGAATCGATGCCGATGGCTTAGTTCCTCCTGGTAAAATAAATCTCTCCAACTCAGGTGCTTCTTCAATATATTCATCTATTTTCTTTTCAAGGTAATCAATCGATTCTTGGTGAAGTTTTGATTCGCGCTTCTCCGTCACATTGGCAAGGTCACCACCACAATCAAATAATTCATGTTGGATTTTTTCAAGATCAGCTAGCACATCATTGAATAATTCCTGGTCCAGCTCTTGGATCACTTGGCCGACAAAGCAATTGACCTCGTCAACTGTTCCGTATGCTTCTACGCGAATATCATCTTTGTCTACCCTTCCACCGATTATGCTTGTTTTCCCTTTGTCCCCTGTTCTTGTGTAAATTCTCATTAGTCCCATTCCCCTTTACTTTATCGTTTGATTTATACCATACCAAATAACGTCAACTTTTTCTGACTTGGCCGCGGTATCTTGATAAGCCCAGCCGGTAATATCCCGCCACAGTCTATTTTCTGCCTCGACTGGAACAATTCCTTTTGTGATATCTGTTCCAATGATAATTAATTGGCGATGTAGCGCTGCTTGCTCCCAAGTGAGCCAATTATCTATACAATTAGCCCAGATTCCCCGACACTTATCGGCAGCCAATGTCACAGATAAATCTTTCAACCACAATTCCACTCCCTCAAGGATCACCACATCCTGGTCGAAAGCATTCAAATCTTTAGGAAGTGGCTGGTTTTCGTAAGCTGATACCCAATGATTGTACTCGAAAACTTGGTAGGCATTCTTTACCCATGCCCGTTTGCCGTTAAAGGCACCTCCAATAATAAAATGCATCGTCTCCCCCTCCTTAGCGATTCTGTATCAAATATCAGTTCGTAACCTTGATCATGAGTTGCCTGCCAGGCCCAAAATTCTTTATGTTCTGGCGCAAACCTAGATAAAAGATAGCGAATCACCCCGCCATGGGTAATCACTGCACAGCTCTGCAGGTTTGTGTTCAGCACCACTTCGGTAATCTTAGACCAGCCTGAATCAACCCTTGTGCTGAACTCATGAAATGATTCCCCTTGCGGCGGAAAATGATTAAAAGGATCATCTAGCCAATGGCGATAGAGGCGATTTTCTTTCAAGTCTTCATACGTTTTCCCTTCCCATTTACCAAAGTTCATCTCACGTAATTCTTTTAATAAATGGGGACTTGTTGTTGGAAATAACGTTTCCAGCGTTCGAACACATCTTTGCAAATCACTTGAAAAATAGCGCTGATAGGTCTTGGGAGTCATAATTGTGTTTGAACCAGGGCATAAGGGTGAGTCGTTCCAGCCTAGATAGGCTTTTCGTTTATTTTCCTCTGTTACACCATGACGAAATAATGCAATAACCACACGGTCATCCATAGAAGTAACTCAGTCCCTTCCACCGCAGCCCCTAAGACATCCCCCGTAATTCCGCCAAACCATTTGAGAGCTTTACGACGAAAAAGGAATAAGCAACAGACTGCAACCAAGATCAATAAAGCGATGATGAAGAATTCTTTTATTAATAAACTAACGATTACTAGAAAACTAACCAAGTAAATCGGATACGGCCAAAGCGACTTCGGTTTCGCAGCATTCTGGAACAATGAGCCGAGCCCCTCATTTTTTGCAGCCTTCACCGTTAAGAGCATCACTCCCATGACACTTTTACTCAAAAACGGAATGGCTGCAATCATGAGCCATTGAAGGTTTTCAACATTCGTTGTACTTTCAAAAATAAATAGAAACCGAGAACTTAATAAAACAAGAATAGATAAAACACCGAAAGCACCTGTTCTCGGATCCTTCATGATTTCAAGTCTTTTCCCCTGGTCTTGATAGGAAAAATAAGCATCACTGGCATCCATCCAGCCATCTAGATGAATTCCTCCCGTTAAGAGAATCGTAGCCAGCCACAACAAGAAAGCTGCAGCAAGATGAGAAAAAGGAGTAAATTCAATGGACAGGTACAATACAGCTGCATAAATGATTCCTTGCATTAATCCTACTAGTGGAAAGGCCTGCACTGCCTTTTTTAGATGTTCTTTATCCATTGGCAATTCTAATCTGATTGGGATAGCCGTAAAAAATTGAATATCTATTAAAAAACCTATAAAGAACTTCATCATTTTGAACCCCATTGATCGATGATTTTCTTAATGAGATCCCATCTTAGATGACTTTTCATTTCTGCAGCGATCAAATCAAAGCGTTTGTCTTTATACTCGCTAATGGAACGAATCTTTTCGTAGGGCAGTCCTTTCTTTTTCCGAATCATGTTTAACCATTGATTTCTCCACTCATCATTATGAAAAAGATGGTGAAGATATGTCCCAATAATTTGACCGTCATTTCCGAAATAGCCATCTTCCAACCCATTCGCTAATGTTAAAAACGGACAGACTTCTTTTGAAAAGATCATTTTTCCTAAATGGATCTCATAGCCTTCTAAGGGCTGATTGGATCTCAATCCAGTAGCATGGTGATACTTGGCAATAACTTGATTTGTTTCTTTTTCTTTATAAAAAGTGGTTGTTGCGGGGATAATCGCTAACCCCTTTACCTTGTGGTTCGGTATTCCAGTGTCAGAACCTTCTTTATCGATCATTTCCTCACCAAGGATTTGATAGCCCCCGCAGATTCCAACAACATAACCGCCATTTGCAATATGGTTTTGGACTAGAATGTCTAACTGATTTTCTCTTAAATGGGTCATATCATTGCTAGTACTTTTAGTCCCTGGAATAATGATCGCATCGGGCTGCCCAAATTCACTCTTATTATGGACCCAGCGGAGCGTCACATCTTCTTCATATAAGAATGGCTCAAAATCACTGTAATTTGAAATAAACGGCAGGTGGATGACGGCGATATCAAGAACTCCGTTATTGCGTTTTGAAAATTGGGTCCGAATCGACAAGGAATCCTCCCCATCGATCATATGATTTTCCACATACGGCAAGATACCTAATACTGGGACACCTGTCCTCTCTTCGAGCCATTGAACTCCATCTTCAAATAAGGTGATATCACCGCGGAATTTATTGATAATTATACCAATCACTCTTTGCCTTTCATTCGATTCCAAAAGGTCAAGCGTACCAATAATACTGGCAAACACTCCCCCGCGATCGATATCAGCAACTAAGATAACTGGGACATCTGCTAGTTCGGCCACCTTCATATTGACCAATTCTCGATCCTTTAAATTGATTTCAACCGGACTGCCTGCCCCTTCAATCACGACCACATCAAATTCTTCAGAAAGGTGGCGGAGTGATTGCTGAATTACGGCTAACCCTTGCTCATAGAAGTGATCTCGATACCTGCGCCCTGAAAGGGTTGCGAGTGCTTTTCCCAGATAAACAATTTCGGCGTGCTGATCTGACCGCGGCTTTAATAGAATTGGATTCATCCAAACAGAAGGCTCCACTCGAGCTGCTTCCGCTTGAATCCCTTGCGCCCTGCCGATTTCTTTTCCATCTCTTGTCACGTAAGAGTTATTGGACATGTTCTGCGATTTAAATGGGGTAACTCTGACTCCCTCATCGGCAAGGATTCGACACATCGCGGTGACGATCAGACTTTTCCCCACATCTGAAGCTGTTCCCTGAATCATGATTCCTTTCATCGTAGGACTCCCTTCATTCCAATTGGAATCCCTGCTTCTACTAAAAACACTTGGTCTGCTTCCTTGACCAAATCCTGATGAATTTGTCCTAGCAAACGTCCATACGTGAATACCATTTCATTGCTAACTACAGGTTCGTTTAAAACTTCATTACTGACAACAATCAGGAGCCCGGCACAATTTTTAATGGATGAAATGCCCGTTATAATATTATCTTTGACGGTTTCTAAAAACTGTTCCTCCCACTTTTGCTCAAAAGAAAACAATTCATTATTTAATAGTGTGGTGACACAATCTAGTAAAACGACATCTTTGGCATTGAACTCTTCAGCCAGCCTACCAATTTGTACAGACCGTTCATATGTTTTCCAAAGATAAGCTCCTGATAATCGATCATGTTGGTGTTTTTCAATTCGTTCCTTCATTTCTGGATCCGAAACAACACCAGTTGCCAAATAGTTAAGTCTGCCTCCAGTTTTACTTGCAATTTCGACTGCTTTCCTCTCTGCAAAACTGCTCTTTCCGCTTCTTACTCCACCTGTGATGAAGATGAATGATGGTGTCGCCAATGTGTTAACACCTCCATTAGTTGATTATTGTCTTCATGACCTTTTATAGCAAAACGCAGCCATCTTCCCTCTAAGCCGGGGAAATTAAAGGTATGGCGTGGAATAATGCCTTGATGAAGAAGAAACTCAAACAATGAGAATTGATCCGGTAAAAGCGGGTCCTGTAATAGGTAGAAATTAACACGAGACGACGAAACTACAAATTCATTTTTAATAAAAAAGGAAAAAAGCCGTCTTCGCTCATTACAGATATATTCTTGTGTTTCTATCATAAAAGATCCGGATTGCAGACAAAGTTCCCCTGCCAGCAGTGCGATCGTATTGACACTCCAATGTGATTGCCATTTGCTAAGTTCTGAAACAAGTGCAGGTGGAGCTATTAAATATCCCAAACGAATTCCTGGGATTGCAAACATCTTGGTTAGCGAGCGGATGATAATCAAATTTGAAAATTTGTTTATATATGGAACTAGTGATTCATATTCTATTAAAAAATCGAAAAATGCCTCATCCAAAATGACTAAGCAATCTCGTTGTTCACATTCCTCTACAATCGAGATAATTGTTGACGCAGAATACTGGATGCCTGTTGGATTGTTAGGGTTACACAAAAACAAGGCATCCGCATCCAGAAGACTCATGTGTAAATCGGCAGTGTTCAATTCAAAATTAGGCTCTATTAATTGATGGTAGATAATTTCACATGAATTTGCCCGACATGCTTCTTCGTATTCTGTAAATGTTGGTTCCACGATGACGACTTTTTTTCCGGCAAGCATTCGAGCAACCAGGGTAATGAGCTCTGCCCCGCCATTGCCAATAAAAATAGATTCATTCGGTACCTGTTCTGATTTTGAAATTATGTCCCTCAGCTTTGCTGCAAACGGATCCGGGTAAACATTAATTTCGTGAAAGAAATCCAGCCACTTCTCTTTCAAAGCAGGTGGCGGACCAAGTGGATTGATGTTTGCGCTAAAATCAATAAACTGCTTTGGGAGAGCTAGTCCCATCGCTTTATATAAATATTGAGGATTCGAACCATGTGACGGCCAAATCAAGGAGGATTCCCCCAGTCCATAAAAGTAGTAAAAATAAAAAGACCGTTTTGCATAAAATGTAATTAGCTTGGATGATATGTTCGGCTTTGATGGACCGAATGGGGTCACCCATTTTTGCTCGGTTGGAAACGATCCCTTGGTAATAATTGATACCACCAAGCTGTATCCCTAAAATTGCTGCAACAGCCGCTTCCCCCCAGCCACTATTTGGGCTCAGATGCTTTTTTGCATCGCGGAACAAAATCGTCCACGCTTTTTTATATGTAATGCAATCAGGTCGTTGTCCGAGTAGCATAATCATTCCAGTTAATCGACTGGGGAGCCAATTCATGACATCATCCCATTTTGCAGACGCCCAGCCAAACTCTATATATCTATTATTCATGTGGCCTACCATCGAGTCACATGTATTTGCTGCACGGTAAACCATCGCAAGCGGAGCTCCACCTATCAGCGCCCAAAACATCGGGGCAGTTACCCCATCACTTGTATTTTCGGCAACCGTTTCAATCGTTCCTCGTGCTATTTCGCCTTCAGCGAGGTTTTCAGTATCCCGTCCCACAATATACGATAGTTTTAGCCTGGCATCAGTAAGGTCCCCTGCTAATAATGGCCGATAAACCTCCAGTGACGCTCCCTTCAAGCTTTTTTGGGCAATCGTGGTAGAAATAATGATACTTTCTACTAGTACCCCGACAATTGGATGAATCCCATATCCTGTTACTAGTAAAACCAACACAATGATATAAACAGAGAGTAAAATAAAAAGGAGCATGCCCAACCCTTTCCATCGTTTAAACTTACCCTTATTCCAACGTTTTTCAAAAAATGTAATCATCGTACCTATCCATCTGACTGGATGAGACCAATTAGGTGGATCTCCAATAATCATGTCCAAAATATATGCAACTGAAATTGCGATTAAATGATTGACAATCATTTTCTTTTCCTTTTACTTGATTTTTGAATTGCTTCTGTCGTGCACAGATAAACTGCTTTACCGATGAGCTTTCCTAATGGGGTAATCGTTCCTGCAAATTCAAGCACTGCTCCCGTTTGAGTAGCAGCAATTAAAATACTATCGGTTGAGGTTCCAGAAGCGATCGTTCCTGTCACTTCATCTTTTACCTTTAAATCATTCAATGCCTTTACCTTCGCTTCTGTTGCGGTCATGATACTTTGGATAAAAGCTTCTTCTGTTAGCTCGCCGGTCACAAAAACCCAAGTATTAATCGTGCCAGGTGTCATTTCGAATGAATGCTGTTCACCTTTAGACGCATCAATTGCATTTCCCACCCCTGCCGTTACCACAACAAAGATGGAGAATTCTTCTTCTATAAATCGTTTGTAGACCACATCTTCAAGGACGACGGCTGTCATCATCCCAACGGTTTCCGATGGTTCAAATCCCTTTGATTTTAAAAATGAGGCCATTTCTGCTCGATGGTTACTACAGCTGTAATCCTTGTGAACATGTCGATTGACAAATATTTGGTGCCACCCTGTTCCCGAACCAATGACCCCAGATGACATGGTCCTTAATGGAATAGGCGTTGTTAGCTCGATCCATTCTTCCGAAATATGTAACCTCGTCTCATCTATGTTAAAATTGACAACCTCGCAATTCCTTTTAGGAAGTAAGACCATTTGCGGTGCAGCCACTTTAGGATGAGGATGTTTTTGAATGTCTGTATGGTACACGTCTCTTATTCGTTCTTCCCGAAGAACTTCATTAGGAATCTGATCAATATTAATCCGTCCATTTTCAAGGAGGAGAAGTCGGTCACAATACAGACCCGCTAGGTTTAAATCATGAAAAATAGAGATGACGGTTAACCCATTTTCTGAAGTCCATTGTTTTAAGAAATCAAGCAATTCCTTTTGGTACGATAGATCCAAATGATTCGTGGGTTCATCTAATAAGAGAATCTCAGGTTCTTGGGCAAGCGCTTGAGCGAGAAATACTCGTTGTTTTTCCCCGCCTGATAACTCCTGAATATTTTTATTTTGGAATCTGGATACACCTATTTGATTCATTACTTTTTGCACGACCTCTTCATCGGCGGTACTCCAAGTTTGGAACAAACCCTTTTGGTGGGCATAACGGCCGAGGGAGACGGTTTCTTTTACCGTATAGGAGAAAGACTGTGATGAATGCTGGGAAAGAACAGCGATAATCTTTGCTAGCTGCTTAGCCTTATATTCTTGGAGCGATTTTCCATTGATCACAATCTCCCCTTCTTGGAACGGTAAAATTCCACTGAGCATTTTCAAAAGAGTTGTCTTACCACTTCCATTTGGTCCTAATATCCCAAATAATTCTCCCTTTTCCACGGTAAAGGAAATATCTTTCAGAACGGCTTCACTTGAGTATCCACCGGAAACCTGTTGAACGTCGAGCATCCTTTAACCACTTCTTTCCATCCTTTTTCTTTGTAGAAGGATTAGTGCAAATACAGGTGCACCAATTAACGCAGTAATCACACCAATCGGTAATTCTGTAGGTGAGATTATTGTTCTTGATATCAGATCAGCTAAAATTAAAAAACCGCTCCCCGTTATGATGGATAGAGGAAGAAGATGTCGATGATCTGGACCCCATAATAATCTAGATAGATGGGGAATCACTAACCCGACAAAACCGATGGTGCCTGACACCGCAACAGCCGCTCCGGTTAAAATCGAGCCTGCGGTTAGGATTAAGAGCTTTCTCTTTTGTACGTTGACTCCTAAATGCTGTGCTCGTTCTTCACCAAATGACATGGCATTTAGTTCCTTAGCATTAAAGATTAACAGTCCTGATCCAATGATAAAAAATGGCAAAATGATCTTTATGTATTCCCAGCCTCTCATTGATACGCTCCCCAGCAGCCAGCCAATAATTTGCCGGAGTTCATCTCCAGTCAGTGCGATCATCAGCGAAATAATGGCTCCTAAAAAGGAACTAAAAATGATACCCGTTAAAATAATCGTTTCCACTCGCATCGAGCGTTCGATTTTACTAGCGAAGGTAAGAACTAGAAAGATGGTTAAGAATGAAAATAGGATACTTAATAATGGCAAGGTGAAGGAACCTACAAATGGGATTGACAGCTGGAAAAACAGTGTCAAAACCGCACCTACAGATGCACCGGAGGATACACCCAATGTATATGGATCTGCTAACGGGTTTCGAAGCAGTCCTTGAAAGGCTGCCCCTGCAATAGCTAGGGAAGCCCCGACAAGACCTGATAAAATCACTCTTGGCAAGCGTATGTTTAGGACAATACTCGAATACATTGGGTCGATTGTCTCCAATAAACTAAATCCAAAAACTTTAGCACTGATAATCTTAATAATCGTTAAGATTGGAACCGAAACAGTTCCATTTGAAATACCTAATAATATAGAAAGAACAAGAAAAATTCCCGCTAGACAATAGGCTAAATATTTGTTATTTAAAAACTTCAGGATAAACAGCCTTCGCAAGATCTTCTACTCCTTCAACGATCCTTGGGCCAGAACGAGTCACACGGTCCGAATCGACATCAACAACATGCTTATTTTTTACCGCGTTGACCGTTTCCCAACCTTTTCTAGTTAATACTTGATCAACTGGGTTCTTGACATAGTATCCGTAAGTAGTGACAATGACATCTGGATTACGTTTAATCATAGCTTCTTGGTCAATTTTAATCCAGCCATCTTGATCATTTGCGATGTTTTCCGCATTTATCAAACTAAGCATTTGATCCATAAACGTATTCTTTCCAGGTGTATAAATTTCTGGAGCGGGTGAAACCTCAACTAATACCTTTTTCTTTTCTTTTATCCCGCTAGCTTTTGCTTTAATTTCTTCTAATTTTTCCTTCATCCCGGAGATAATCTTTTCGGCTTTAACTGTTTCACCAGTAGCTTTCCCAATCATATCTATCGAATCAAAGACTTGGTCAAAGTTTTGGGCATCATTAACAACAAATACTGCAATACCCGCATCCTTTAACTGCTGAAGCCCTGCTTCAGAATTTGTAGCCCAAGAGGCATGTGCTAAAACTAAATCAGGCTTTAAGGAAATAATCTTTTCTAAATTTATTTCTTGCCCACCGATTTTTTCTTTTTTCGCTGCTGCTTCCGGATAATTATCGAAATCGGTTACTCCGACCACTTCTTTGTCTAAACCTAAGGCAAAAACAATTTCTGTATTACTTGGAATAAGGGAAACAATCTTTTCAGGTTTTTTTTCGATAGTAACTTTGGTCTTGGATGCATCTGTAATTGTAAGTGGATACGTTATTTCTGCTGTTTTCTTCTCAACACTTGTTTTATTCTCTTCTTTTACCTGATCTTTCTTTTCAGCACAACCTGCCAAAACTCCTACTGTCAATAATACTACTAACAGCATTGAATACAACTTCTTCATTTTTCTCCCTGCTTTCTGTGTATTAACACGACGTATGTAACAAAAAATTAGTTCTTGTGCTAAACCCCATAGCTCGGATAACAACAAAAAACATCTCCACTTAGAAATGGAGATGTTGGTATGATTAGATTCAGGTTACTAATATAAAGTAATGAGAGTCTAGCCCTTCAACACCCTTCCTATCCTCGTAGGTTTATTGGCGCACAAGAATTAGGCAGGTTTCCTGGCTCATGATCATCGCTTCCTATGTCTTCCCATCGTCTTCGACAGTGACACAATATAGGTTGCTCCCATTTACAGTGGCGGGACCGCGTTGGTTTATACCAAACTTCCCTTTTAAGCTAAAAATCTTTTGATAAGATTTAGCACCTAATTTTTAAAAATATTTTTTGTTAATCTCATTATAGAAAAGATAAAATGATTTGTATATGCTTTTGCAATAATTCTATTACTCAAAACTTCTGCATAAATTTGCCATCTCAATCGCAGACGATGCGGCATCCCAGCCTTTATTTCCTGCTTTCGTTCCAGCACGCTCGATCGCTTGTTCAATAGATTCTGTTGTTAACACACCAAAAATAACCGGAATGCCACTGCTTAAATTAATAGCGGAAACTCCTTTCGCCACTTCATTACATACATAGTCAAAATGAGGAGTCGAGCCTCGAATCACTGTTCCAAGCGTAATTACCGCATCATATTTTTTACTATTCGCCATTTTTTGAGCGATTAATGATATCTCAAATACACCTGGAACCCAGGCAATATCCACATCTGACTCACTGACACCGTGTCTTTTAAGTGAATCCTGTGCACCGCTTAATAATTTACTAGTAATGAATTCATTAAATCGTCCAACCACGATTCCGATTTTTAATCCGGAGCCAACTAAATTTCCTTCAAAAATATTACTCATGTGTATTCCTCCAAAAATAGTTTAGTTAAAGCATTTTTTTCAAGAGGCTATTTAAACCTCTCGTTTGACCAAATGTTCCTTATTCATTCGGTATTCAACTAGATCCTTAATGGTAATCATTTTAACATTTAGCTTATCTGCAATAATTCGCAATTGTGGGACGCGGGCCATGGTTCCGTCTTCATTCATGATTTCACAAATAACCCCTGCTGGCTTAGCATCGCATAGTAGAGCAAGATCCACAGCAGCTTCTGTATGGCCATTTCTACTCAGGACTCCGCCTTTTTTAGCAATCAGTGGAAAAATATGCCCTGGTCTTAAAAAATCAGCTGCTTTCGATTCTGGGTCAACCATACTCAATACCGTTGCCGATCGTTCAAATGCAGAAATTCCTGTCGTAGTAAACTTGTGGTCAATACTCACGGTAAAAGCCGTTCGATTTCGATCGGTGTTCTCGGAGACCATGGGGTGTAAGTCTAGCTTTTGAGCAAGTTCCTCATCAATAGGAACACAGATTAGCCCTCTCCCGTGAGTGGCCATTAGGTTTATAACCTCAGGCGTTGCTTTTTCAGCAAGAGAAATAAAGTCACCTTCATTTTCTCTATTCTCATCATCACAAACAATAATTACCTTTCCTTCTTTTAAATCAGTAAGAGCTTCGTCAATCGTATTAAACATCGTCTCATCTCTTCTTTCCATTTATCATTTTATAAAAATCCATTCTCTTCTAAAAAGTTGGCGGTTATCCCCTTGCTATTTTTTTGCGGAGGTTGGTTTGATAAGTTATGAATAAAATGACCCACGTATTTTCCAATCATATCGCATTCTAGATTCACAATATCCCCTGAACCCTTCAGACCTAAAATCGATTCTGACAAGGTATGTGGGATAATTGATAAGGTAAAACTGTTTTCCGATACAGCAAAAACGGTTAAGCTAGTCCCATCCACCGCAATAGAACCTCTTAAGATGACATATCTTAATAATTCCGGGTCAGCCTCAATCTCATAGTAAATCGCGTTTTCAAGTGATTGTTTACTTTTTATGACGCCAGTCCCATCAATATGTCCTGAGACGAAATGTCCGCCAAACCTTCCACCGGCTGCCATCGCCCGCTCAAGGTTAACTTTCGAACCCCGTTTTACCATGTTTAGACTGCTAGCCCTGACTGTCTCTGGCATAACATCTACCGTAAACAGTTTTCCCGTAAAGGATGTGACCGTAAGACAAACCCCGTTGACTGCAATACTGTCGCCAAGGTGGACATCATTAAGTATTTTTTTTGCTTCAATCGTTAACACGAATGACTCGCCAGTCCGCTGGATGTTTGCGATGACGCCAATTTCTTCAATAATCCCAGTAAACATATCGCTCCTTCTCCTAACTATCAATCCAGATGATTCTTTCCCTAAAAATAAGAAGGACCCTGACGACATAAGTCATCAGGGTCCTGAAAAAGGCAATAGAAAATAAAGGGTTAAAAATAGGCAAATTTCCCCCTACATTTAATCCTGTCTTTTCCTTCTCCCATCCAGACTTTAACTGTCGGCCCTGGAGTTTCACCAGATCCACCGTTTAACAAAAATATGTTAACCGGGTCACGGACTAAGAAGCATAGCTTCATCACCGCCGGTTAGGAATTTCACCTGACCCCGAAGGAAATTATTCGAATATATTTTATGATAGTACAATTATTCCTAACAGTAAAGGGAATTGCTCTTATATTTTGCCCAAACAGGAAATTATTACTATGTTTTATCTTCACAAAAAAAACTTTTATCGTTTATACGTCTTTACAGGAAGATAAATATCAAAGTGAAGCTCTCCATTTGCATTTAGATGGTCATGTTCTACTTTATAGACCTCAATGCTTAAGGCATTATGATCCTGTTCATACCCATATTCCCCCATCCAGGAATATATTTTTTTATATGTATCTTCGACTTCCTCTTGACTCCCTATATGGGTCGCGAAAACATAATATTTACTTGGAATCGTAAAGCCGACCATTCCTTCAGGGATTTCTTCTATTTTTTCAACGGGTGCTGTTACATAATAGGTAAGTTCTGTTTCTCTGCTATGAAAAGGTGCAATTAAAACGGGTTCTTTCGTTTGATAGGATACTTCTTCCTGCCGATTGATCATTTCTTTAAACAGATTTGGCAGTGTATTGATTTGCGAATAGGTTCCGTTCCATGAAATTCCAACAACTTTCATCTCTTCTTTTTCGACTACCTGGATACTCATGTTAATCCCCCTTTGAATTATCATATTACTATAATTCTAATCAAAGGCCTTTAAATCCTGCATAAAAATTCCGAGAAATCAGTAAATTTATTTCAATAATGCATAATAGCGCAGAGTTATTCCAAAAATGAGAAATAACGTCCAAAAAATTTTTATTTGACTCAAAATAGCTTATAATGAAGTTAACACTTTATTAGGAGGATTTTTTATGAGTGATTCTAACCAAACCAATCCACAGGAAGAACCAAAGAAAAAAATTAGTCTGCAGGAAGCAATGAAGCTGCAGTTGGCAAACAAGAAAAACAAAGTGGCCGGAGGAAATTTAGGCTCAAATAGCTCACAGGCAACGAAGAAGCTACAAAGTCAGCAGACGAAAAAAGTAAGTAATTCCCGGAGAAAAATGGGTGTCTAGCGGTCAAAATAGAGCCGATATTATTCCAGGTGTTCAGGTCAAAATTGTCCTAAAAGCTGACCAAAGAAGTGGAAAACTAACCGAGGGTATCGTCAAGGATATATTAACCAAGTCCAGCTTCCATCCACATGGCATCAAGGTAAGACTCACAGATGGACAAGTTGGAAGAGTAAAGGAAATAAATAGGTAAAACCCACCCTCTACAATGAATTGTAGAGGGTTTTTTTCGATAAAAAAACAGACCCATATGCTTGGGCCTGTTTTATCGGTGGGTCATTATGCTTTACGGACGTTTACCGCTTGTGGTCCACGTTGACCACTTTCAATTTCAAACGTAACCTCTTGACCTTCATCTAATGTTTTGTATCCTTCACCTTGAATCGCTGAGAAGTGCACAAATACATCTTCTCCACCCTCGCGCTCAATGAATCCAAAACCTTTTTCACCGTTAAACCATTTTACTTTACCTGTTTCCATCTTTGTAGCCTCCTAGCATGTAACAATTACATGTAAATTGCAAATTGACTTGCCCAATTATTTTTACCCAATTCCAGGATGCATATACCATTCTATATCTCAAAAAAATTTTTTCGTAAATATTTTATTTAAAAAGTATCCATTTCCGGATTGCTTGTGCTACTCCATCTTCTTCATTACTTGCTGTTACCCAGTCCGCGGATTCCTTCACCATATCCTGTGCATTTCCCATTGCTACCCCTAAACCAGCTGCTTTGATCATCGCCAAATCATTCAGGCTGTCGCCTACCGCCATTACATTTTTCATATCCAAGCCCAGTCGTTTACAAACAATTCCAAGTCCCTTCGCTTTATTAATTCCTGCAGGATTAACTTCAATGTTCTTTAAGGTAGAATTACTTAATTCAAATTCACCCTTTGACTGTAATTCATTCAAAATTAATGCTCTTGTTGCATCATCATCAATGTTGAAGCCAAACTTCATCCATTCAAAGGTATGTAGATCCTCCGGCATTTCATTATGCCAATTTCTGACGGTGCTAATTGCCCAAAATTTTGTGTTATGCTGTTGCGTTAACCCCCACATCCACTCGACAAGGTCCGATTTCACTAAATTCCGCTCCACTAATTCTCGTTTCTCATCCCAAATTTCACTACCGTTTACCGTAACCAAATACGAATTTAGCTCTAATGAGTCAGCATGCTCCCGACTTGTAGTTATTGAACGCCCCGTACTAAGAACTACAAAAACACCTTGATCTTTTGCAGCTTGAATGGCTTGACGATTAGCTTCAGTTATCTGGCCTTTATTATTTAACAGTGTCCCGTCCATATCCAGTGCGACTAATTTGATGTCAACATCATTGATAAAATTTTCCATATGTAAAAAACTCCCTTACTTACTTTTTCCTTAATTAGATTAACACAAATAGGCGCAAGATTGCATATAGTACCCATAAGCCAAGAATAGAAAGGTGTTTAAAGATGCCATCGGTTGTAATCAATTTATATTATTTAAAAATCAACAGTATTTCGGGTAATGGTTCGATAACTATTGGGGAAGCTTCTCATAATAGTCCGACTTCCAATAGTAAATTACAAGGAATTAATGCTTCATATGGAGATACTTCACCCACTGAAGCAATGATGGAAAACCTCTTAAATGATCCTGACGTTAATGATCAAACCTCAATTGGCACAACTGATGCTACGAATATAAATACACCAATTCCACCTGTACCACTAATCTAAATTTATAGGAGTAAATTGATATGCCATTTCAAATTAATATTTTAAATTTCAAGATTAATGGAGCTACGCAAAACGGAAATGTTGATATCGGTCCTACTGTGCATAATAGCCATACCGCTAATAGTAAATTTGTCGGGGCAAATTTTTCTTTAGGTGACTTTTCACCAGCTTCTTCACTTATGAATTCAGGAAATATAGATCCCGATGTAAGTGATCAGGATCAAATAGCTAACCCA
Organism: Neobacillus drentensis NBRC 102427; assembly: GCF_001591445.1. Taxonomy (GTDB): domain Bacteria; phylum Bacillota; class Bacilli; order Bacillales; family Cytobacillaceae; genus Neobacillus; species Neobacillus drentensis. Next base: position 40,516 of record NZ_BCUX01000001.1, read on the forward strand.
TCTATGCCTATCGCCAATCAACTTTAAAGGAGCAGTAAGATGGATATTGAAAAAATGAGAAAATGGCTGGAGATTACAAATGATTATCGAGAGAGTAATTTTTGGTCTAACGTCCTCAAGCAAAAACATCCTGATGAATTTTTTAGAGAAGCAGTATGCAATCCAAAATTTGATATATATCTAAATGAAAATTATTATTTAATTATCTTTGAAATACCAGGAGTCAATCAAGAAGACCTGTCACTTAACTTAATTACCAATTCACAGCTTAAAATTAATGGCAGAATCAAGCCTGTTCTACCAGTAGAAATGGAAATGCAAAGAGAGCGAATTTATGGTGATTTTGAACGAATTATTGAACTTCCAGAACCAACACAGGCTCATTTAATGCAAACACAATTATATAATGGACTACTTCATATTTCATTTCCTCGAAAAAATAGTTATTAAATTTTACAATAATAAAACGCCTGTGGAGAATCCACAAGCGCTTTTTGTTATTAATGATGATGATGGACACCCATTGTTGGGTTGGTAATTAGCCATTCTTCTTTCGGTAATTGGAAATATTGGATCCAGATACTATTTAAGGTTGGGTCATTTTTATCAAGAATGAAATCAATTTCTTTGTCGCTTGTCACCACGACATCGTTTTCTGTTGGAGTATCAAGCATTAGATCATAATGGGCATGATCGCCATGGATACTTGTAACGTACACTCGGAACAGTTTCCCTTGTGCCTCTTCTTGTTCCATCATCTTTTTCAATGCTTTCGCTGCATTTCGATTAACTTTAACCTTCATTTTTTGCTCTCCTCTATCTATGTATTCATTAGTATTATCCCACTATTGTTCTCAATTAGACAACATAAAATGCTTTGCCATCTCAGCATTTCATTATTTTTTTGATATATTATTACTATTTCTTTTTATCTTTACCAATTGGTAACTAATGAACGCTATATATAATGGAATAGCGACATAAATGAAATATGGAAAGCGATGCTGCTCTTTTTTAAAGACGATGTAAATCGCATACCCTAGAAACAGCGTAACGATAATTCCATACTTCGGCAGAGGGACGTCTTTTAAACTTGGAATTTTTACAGTACTAACCATTAAGTAACAAATGACAAAAAAGGAAATCGGAAGGATAATTTCAGGCATTTTCCCCTGGAATAAGGTCAGCAATGTTAGTAATCCGCCACCAGCAGTTATTGGGACACCGGTAAAATACGAATTCGATGATTTAACCGCATTAATATTAAACCGAGCTAACCGGTAGGCACCGAATAATGGAAAAAGACCGGAAATGGCCATGCCTGCTACCCCAAACTCAGAGAAGTAGGAATAATAGGCCATCATCGCAGGAGCAACCCCAAAGGTAACTACATCTGCAAGTGAGTCTAATTCTTTCCCTAATTCACTATCCACCCGTAACATTCTGGCAATTCGACCATCCATGCTATCGAGCATCATCCCTATTAAAATTAAAATTGCTGCATTTTTGTAATCCCCTTGGGCGGAATACATAATGGATAAATATCCAAAAAATAAATTTGAAATCGTAAATAAATTAGGAATACTGTTTCTGATGATATGTATCACTCCATACTAAATAATAATTAAGCCATCCTTTTTTCACGTTGTTTTACCTTATTATACCTTTTTCTTGGTAATATTGAAAAAACATGATAGCCGTTGTAACCCAATGTCATTCACAATTCATTATAGGACAATCTAGGAGTGGCTTCTACTACTTTAATTTCATTGTGCTAAAATTAGTATGTCATAAAAGTACGAACCTAAATGGATGATAAGTAAAAAAGGCAGATTTTATATAAATCTGCCTTACTTATAATGCAAAAATAATTATAAGGTTTTTGGCTCTTTTCTCATCGATTCGGTGCCTTTTTCTTTGGAGAAAAACCAGCCTACTACAGCAATACCTACCAAAACAACATAAAAAGTTATTTTCCATCCCGTTGAATGGGCAAATTCCTCATTAAGAATAGCTAAAGCCGGATGAGATAACGTGTAAACCGCGAGCTTGACTCCAACCCAACCGACAATTGTAAATGCAGCAATTTCTAAACCTGGTCGTTTTTCTAAAAGCTTTACAAACTGATTGGCAGCAAAGCGCATAATAATAAGGCCAATAATCCCACCAGCAAATATAACTAGGAATTTACCGCCATCTAGCCCGCCGATATTTGGAAGCGGTGTTTCCGGAAGGGCAACTGCCATTGCAACAGCAGCAAGTATTGAATCTACGGCAAAGGCAATGTCAGCCACTTCCACTTTCAAAACAGTTAACCAAAAGCTACTGGCTTTTGATGCTTCCTTCTCCTCTTTTTCTTCTGCCTTTCCCTTAACCACCTTTCGGAATATATGATTACCGGCCATAAACAGCAAATAAATAGCACCAATGGCTTGAACCTGCCATACATCAACCAAAAACGAAATTACAAACAAAGAAGCAAACCGGAACACAAAGGCTCCCGCTAACCCATAAAACAATGCCTTCTTACGTTTTTCCTCAGGTAGTTGTTTTACCATAATTGCCAGTACTAAAGCGTTGTCTGCAGCTAATAGGCCCTCTAACGCTACCAAGATCAGTAACACCCATCCGTATTCCAGTAAAAGAGCTAAATCCATAAATATTTCCTCCTTTAAAGCTTGTTTTTTTCAAAAATACTCCCTTACGCCATAAAAATAGGCCTTTACTAATTACAGTAAAGGCCTAAAAATACACAAAAAGACCTTTACAGTAAAGTAAAGGTCTTGCTAACAACGTAAATGTTGCCAATAAAGCCGGAGAATTGAATTCTCGGAATGACGACTTTATTGTAGCAGCTACTCCCCTTTAAAAGGAAATATTTAATTACTATTAATATATTATAATCATGGTCAAATGTCAATGTGAGAATGAATGTTTAATAATGTTACCCTATTGTAGATTATAATCCATATACTTCAGTGTACTTTTTCTCAAGGTATTCAACAAGATATTCCGCGTTTAATTCCTCACCTGTGACCTTTACGATTAACTCATTGGGTGTGTAGAGCTTACCGTACTGATGAATATTTTCCTTTAGCCATTCTTGAATTAGATCAAACCGGCCATTTTCAATATGGCTGTAAAAGTCAGGGATGTCTTTTTGAATCGTACGCAGTATTTGAGCTGCATAGAGATTTCCTAATGAGTACGAAGGGAAATATCCAATCCCGCCGAATGACCAATGGACATCTTGAAGGACACCTTCTGAATCGGTACTTGGGGTTACACCAAGATAATCCTGCATTTTCTGGTTCCAAACAGTTGGCAGGTCCTTCGCTTCGATTTCACCGCTTACTAATGCCTTTTCGATTTCATAACGAAGCATTATATGCAGATTATAGGTTAATTCATCCGCTTCTACACGAATAAAGGATGGTTGAACCGTATTAACGGCCCGATAAAATTCATCCAATGATAAGGATTCGAGCTGCTTTGGAAAATACTCCTGCAGTTTAGGATAGAAAAATTTCCAGAATTCTTTACTGCGGCCGACCATATTTTCTAAAAACCTCGATTGTGATTCATGGATTCCGAAAGATGCTCCGCTTTGGAGGACAGATTCCTCAAATTCAGGGTTGATATGCTGTTCATATATACCATGACCCGCTTCATGAATGGTTCCGAATAATGCGGACCTTACGTTTCTTTCTAAATAACGAGTGGTTAACCTAACATCTCCCGTATTAACGGTTTGGGCGAAGGGATGAACGGTTTCATCCAATCTGCCAGCCTCGAGATCAAAACCAATAATAGGCAAGATAAAGCGATTACATTCTTTTTGTTGTTCAATTGCAAATGATTGATCAAAAATTTCAACCTGTGTCTTCGTTCCATGTTTTTGAATACGCTCTAATAGTTTCACACTAGAGTCTCTTAACTTAGCAAAGAGCGGGTCCAGTATCTTTACAGTTAATCCAGGTTCAAATTCATCCAATAGTGCATCGTATGGGTGGTCAACATATCCATAAATATCAGCAAATTTTCGTTTGTAATCCACAATTTTTTCCAAATAAGGAAGGAAGCGTGCAAAATCATTGTTTTCCCTTGCCTCCTCCCAGGCATCATTTGCCTGTGCCGTTAGAATACTATATTCCTGAAAAAGGTCTGCAGGGATGCTCTTCGATTTTTGATAGTACGCGCTATATTCTCTAACTTTTGCTTTTGTTACTGCATCTAATAATTCAAAGTTTTCAGGAAGCATTAATTCAGCAAGCAGGTCGCCCATTTCCTGTGAGACAGAGAGCTTAAAAATTTCCGTCCGTAGTGTCCCTGTTGCCTTGGCAAAAATACTTCTGCCTTTTTTCGGTGCCATCACCTTTTGATCCCAATCAGCCAAACCGATGATGCTTGAAAAATGAGTAATTTTTTCATCCAAATTCTTAAATTGGACTAATGCCTTTTGAACAACTGGATCGATCACTTTCTGTTCCATTGAATACAGGCCTCCTAATCAATCTTTTTTTCTGTTTATAAAGATGTCATCAAGAATCTTTCACATCCCTTTTGATTATAAATTAAAATTTCCACTATGGGAAAAATTTAGAAATTTTTTTATAGACAAAAAGCTTACAGAATCACAGATGCTGTCGATAAATATACTTTTTTTCAATGAATAATAACTTTTTTAATACCACAATTTACTACCGGGCAAGCTATTTATGTAAACATTTTGGACGTGTATAAGGATGTGAAGGCAATTTGGATCAACATAAAATGAAGAAATCTCACTTTCCCTTTCGGCTAAATATCCTTTTTTTTGGTGTTTTTTTACTTTTTTCAGTTTTAATACTGCGCCTCGGCTTCGTTCAAATCGTCTATGGTGAAAATTTTAAAAGGGATTTAGAAAGAAAAGAAGATATAACGGTCAGTAATCCTGTCCCAAGAGGTAAAATACTTGACCGTGATTATCGGATTATTGTTGATAATGTGCCAAAGAATGCCATTACATACACGAACGAGGGATTTAGTCAACAAGTCATGCTTGAAACTGCAGAAAAATTAGCAAAACTAATCGATAAAAAAACAGACAAGGTAACCGAAAGAGATAAACTCGATTTCTGGTTAATAAATAATCCTGACCGTGCGAATGCCAAAATCACAAAGAATGAAATGGAATTATATTATGCAAAAAAATTAACAGACACGGAAATTTATAAATTAAAATTAGGACGCATAACAGCTGATGAATTAAAGGAAATAAATAAGGATCAGCTTGAGGCCCTAGCACTTTTTAAAGAGTTCAATAATGGGTACAAATTTACCACCCAAGTTATAAAAAATGACGGTGTGACCCCGAAGGAATTGGCCGTTGTGAACGAAAATCTTCAATCCCTTCCGGGTGTAGATACTACAACTGACTGGGAGCGTTCCTATTCTTTTGACGGAACCTTAAAGTCTGTGTTAGGTAAAGTAACCAAATCAGATGATGGACTGCCTGCTGATCAATTGGAATATTTCTTGGCAAGAGATTACAACCGGAATGATCGTGTCGGCAAAAGCCAGCTAGAATGGCAGTACGAAGATGTTCTTCATGGCTATAAATCAAAAGTAAAAAATGTAACCGATAAAACAGGGAATGTCATTGAAAATCATCCCATATCAAAAGGTAAAAAAGGGAAAGATCTGGTCTTGAGCATTGACATGGATCTACAAATGAAGGTTGATCGGATTATTGAGGAAGAACTTTGGGCCGCTAAAAGATATCCCGGGACGTTTTTAACTGACCGTGCCTATGTAGTCTTAATGAACCCTAAAACAGGTGAAGTCTTAGCTATGTCAGGTAAAAAAATGGTTAGAAACAAACAAACTGGCAGAGTCGAAATGGAAGATGATGCACTTGGGACTTTTACCACCACATATAACGTTGGTTCGACTGTCAAGGGGGCAACGATTTTGACTGGTTATAAAACAGGAGCGATTGCCCCGGGTACAGTATTTGATGATGCGGGTTTAAAAATTCAAGCCACACCTTTAAAAAAATCCTATGCCTACTTAGGAAAATTAAATGAAATTAATGCCTTAAAATTATCTTCCAACGTTTATATGTTTCATACCGCAATTAGAATTGGAAAAGGGCATTATGAATATGATAAACCGTTAAACTTTAGCTCAAAGTCTTTTGACACAATTAGAAACTCTTTTGCTTCGTTTGGTCTTGGAACAAGAACTGGAATTGATTTACCGAATGAACAGTCCGGATTTAAAGGTTCCAGCCATTTGCCAGGGTATTTACTTGACCTCGTGATTGGCCAATATGATACCTATTCCGCTATGCAATTGGCACAATATGTTTCAACAATTGCAAATGGCGGATATCGGATGCAGCCACATGTGGTCAAACAAATGCTCGAACCAAAGGAAGGAAAAGATGAACTTGGTCCGATTGTACAAGAAATCTCTCCAACCGTCCTTAATACAATTGATGTGAATCCAGATTGGATGTACCGCGTCCAAGTAGGTTTTAAAAAAGTCATGCAGGAACGTGGCGGGACAGCTTATAAATACTTTAAAAATGCACACTACTCTCCTGCCGGGAAAACAGGGACTGCCGAAGCTTTTTATGATGGACCTGAGCGGCATAGGTTTGGTATAGAGCCCCCTCCCGTAATGAACCTGAGCTTAGTAAGCTATGCACCTAGCACGAATCCTGAAATCGCCATGGCCGTGATTGTTCCATGGGCATATCAAGGAAAAAAGGACAATCGTGCAAATATGAAAATCGGCCGCCGTGTTTTGGACACCTATTTTAAAATGAAAAAAAAATAAATTTGGAATGCGGGTGCCTTTGGAAGGCATCCTTTTTATTGGTCATTTTTTTCTGAGCACTGACTTCAATGCACTTTCAATTTCTGCATAGCCAGTACAGCGGCAGATATTCGATTCCAGCCATTCTTTAATCCTATGATCATCGGCATCGGGATGCTTAAGAATTAACGAATGGCAGTTCATAATGAAGCCGGGGGTACAGTAGCCGCATTGAAATGCAAAATTTTCCACAAAAGCCTTTTGGATAGGGGTATTCTCCAGTCCCTCAATAGTTATTACTTTTTTTCCATCGGCTTCAACGGCCAGCATGAGACATGATTTCATCGGCCATCCTTCTACATTGACGGTACATGCGCCGCAGTCACCGTTTAAACACCCCGGCTTTGCACCTGTCAAACCGAGTTTGCCTCGGAGTACATATAAAAGTGTATCAGCAGACCTAACCATCACACTCCGATTTTCTCCATTGATTGACAACGTAATGGTGTGGGATTTCAAAGTACTCCCCTCCTTTAAGTCACTTTTAAAACTAGCATCAAATGCGATCCAACGCAGTTAACATATCTGATAAAAGATTCCTTAAAACAAAAAGCCTGTAGTTTGCTGACCCTTCGACATCATCTAAAATAGGCTTCGGCAGCTTGGAAAGCCCCTCATCAATCCTTGAACTTACAGGGAGATCTCGTTTATTTAATGAAGCCTCTAACTCTTTTGAACGAAACGGAAATGGGCATAATCCACTGATGGCAACACGGACTTCCTGACCGATTTTCAAAGCTGCGACAGTAATCAATGGATAGCCTGTTTCCCACTGCTGGCGCCGCTTAAAGCTATAAAATGGTGCTGAGATAAACCGAGTTTCTGTTGCTAATTGAATGAGAAATTCACCTTTTTTTAGTTGAAGCTTTTCAAGAAAAAGCTCATGGATGGGTACCATCTTTTTTCCATCCGGACCAACAATTAATACTTGGCTATCTGCAAGTAAAAATGGCAGGACAGCTTCTCGGTAAAATATCTGAGCGCAGATATTGCCTCCTAAGGTAATCTTCCCCCGTGCCGTATGATCGGCAACTTCACTGGCTGTTTTCGTTAATAACGGGAAAAGATTTGCTTCTTCAATTTTTGTAAGCGATAAGGTACTGCCAAGCAGCAAATGATCGGCACTTATCTGCATAACATTGCATTCGGAAATACCCTTAATATCAATAACTGCCTCGGTATAAGCTAAATCAATTCTTCCAAGTGTAATTAATTCGGTTCCTCCCGAAAAGAACATTGGCTGCTTGCCGTGCTGATCTAAATACTGATATAAATCGACTGCTTCTTTCAACGAGGTCGGCTTGTAATAATCAAAATCAAAAGGAAGCATTATTTTTGCGCCTCCTTTGCTTTCCAAATCAGCTCTGGAATCAGCGGCAAATTGTGCAGTGACACTCCAGCTGCTGTCGATAATGCATTTCCGAGTGCTGCAGGCATGCCCATTAGTCCGTGCTCACCAACGCCGCGCGCCCCATATGGACCATCGATTTGAGGTGTTTCAACAAATTCAACTAAATATTCTGGATTCTCTCCGTAGCGAAGTGGCCTATAGGTTCTAAGTTGGGGGTTCATAACCCTGCCCTGTTCATCAAAATAAAATGTTTCCCGCCCTGCAAAGGCTAAACCCATGCTCATGGCACCCATCACCTGACCCAAGGCAGCTTTTTCGTTTAGAACTCGGCCAATGTCAACAACGGTACACGCCTTCAAAAGTCGATAGGTAAAATCTCTTTTATCAAATTCAATTTCCACCCCGTAGGCAGCTACCGTCCATTCAGGTCCGGGCTTGCCAGCCCCAGTCTCCGGGTCTAAATGGGTAAGATGACGTAAGATATAATTACCTTTGCCAATGATTTGCCCGCCAATGGAATTCCCATTTGGATATTGATACCCATAGCAAATATCTTTAAATGGAAGTCCTATTTTAGGGTCATCTCGTAAAAAGACTCGGCTATTTGCTACTTCAAGGTCCTCTCTTGGTGCTCTTAAAACCGTAGCAGCGATATCCTTTAATTGTCTTATGACATCATCTGCGGCTTCGAGAAGCGCCCTTCCCCCCATAAAAGTTCCCCTGCTCGCAACTGTCTTCCAATGCTCCGGAGTTGTTTGCGTATCTACTTCCATCCGGACATAAATTTTATCCACATCCATCTGCAGCCGTTCTGCAAGAATCTGGGCTAGGACCGTCTTCGTCCCAGTTCCAATTTCAATTACTCCTGATAGCAAATTTATACTTCCGTCACGATTAAAAGTTAAAATGACCCCTGAGGGTGCATTTGGATCAATTGTCGATGTTTTCCAGCTGCATGCTACTCCTTTTACCTTGCTTATCCGTTCATTTATTTCTTCGATGGGGCCTTGGTCCCATTTCATTAATTCTCTTACTCTCTCGATACATTTTTGTAGATTTCCAACATTGCTTTTATTTAACCGGACCCTTGTTGGGGTAGTGTTTCCTGGTTTAATTGCATTTAAATAGCGCAGTTTCAATGGGTCGAGCTTTAATTTCTGCGCAAGTAGATCCAAGGTTCGCTCTATGGCAAAGGAAAGTTCGGAATGACTAAAGCCTCTGAATGGTGCTGCATAGGGGTGGTTTGTATACATGCAATACGAATCACACCAGACATTTTCAATATGATACGGTCCTGTGCAATCGACTGCACCTGCCCTTGTTAGATCAATAGCTTTATCGGAATAAGCCCCGCCATCCCACAAAAAGCGAATTTCAGCCGCCTTAATTTTCCCGCTGCTGTCAGCTCCAAATTTAATTTTTGCATCTAAACCAATGTGACAGGGAGACGTTAAAATATCTTCCTCTCTTGTATTTAAGATCTCGACTGGTTTTCCGCCAACTGCCTTCGATGCTAGATAGGCAAGAATCTCAAGCTGTACAGCAGCTTTCCCGCCATAGGCTCCGCCTACAAGAGGAGTATGGACAATAATTTTCCCCATGTCCTCATCAAAATAGTCAGCGATAAGTCTCTTGACCATGAAGGGGGCTTGAGAAGATGTGGTAATGATGATATTCCCATCGGGCAATATCTCCGCAGTCGCACATCTTGTTTCCATAGCCACATGATCGGAAGGAGAAAAAGAAAAGCTCGCTTCCACCACTGACGTACTTTCCGACCACCCCTTTTCCATTTTCCCCTTCCGGATTTTAATATGAGTCGCAATATTGGTGTCAGGCACCGGGTGAGAATCAAATTCCTTTTTATATTCGCCCAAGTGTTCATGGACTAACGGGGCCCCTTTTTCGAACGCTTGGGAAGGGGAATTAACGACCGGCAATAATTCATATTGGACCTTAATTAGATTAGCAGCCTTTTTAGCCTGCACAGGTGAATCAGCAACAACCAGAGCAACCGTTTCCCCGTGGTAACGAACCTTGTCAAAGGCGATTGGGGGGCGGTCCCGTATTGCTTCCCCTGTCAATGGATACTGTTTCCCGGCGAGGATTGCCCGCACTCCAGGGACCTTCGAAGCCTCCGTAGTGTCTATGTTCACAATTTTCGCATGACCAAAAGGACTAATGACCTTTTGGCCAGACAGCATCGGAATCGAATGATAGTCATGGGTATATTTCGCTCTTCCTGTCACTTTATCTAGCGCCTCTTTCCGAATGACACTTTTCCCGATCACTTCCAAGCTCATCCCTCCCCCCATAAGTTCCACTCAATCTGGTATTGTCCAAAGAAGTTGAACTCTTTCATGGACTGGCGTTCTCCACACCTCAACTAATTGGGCAACAATACTAACTGCAATTTCCTCTGGACCCTTTGCTCCAATATTTCGGCCTACCGGTGAATAAATCCAGCTTGGGACATTATCACGCTTAAGCAGCCTTTTGGTTCTTTCACGCGGTCCTAGTACACCTAAGTACCTTATATTTTCCTTACGAACCAACTTTAATATTTCTTGATCCCTCTCAAAATGATGCGTCATAATGACAACATAATCAAAAGGTGAAAAGGAAATTTGCTTCAACAGATTTTTAGGAAATCCTAACAGGAGCTCCGATGCATTTGGAAAGTATTTCTTCTGACAAAACGCTTCCCGCCAATCGCAAACTGTTACTGAAAATCCTGTTTTCGCTGCTAGCTCAACAAGCGGTTTTGCGTCTGGTCCTGCTCCGAAGACGATAAGCCGCGGCTTGGGCTGATACGTATGCTGGTATATCGAATGAGGTCCGGGTATGATTCCACTTTTCGATGTAAAAGCAATTTCCGGGATTTCCCCTGACCAATTTCCAAACGGATCGCCTTCCTCCTCAATTAACAGATACTCCCCCAATTCATCCAGTTTTTTTAACATGATTACCGGTTGGTATCTAGCTAGAGATCTTTTAACAACAAAGAAATCCTCCGTTAATTTTTCAGAAACCGGCTCAAGTAATATATCAATTGTGCCGTTACAGCCATTCCCCTGACCCCAGCTCATATCGTCTTCATCGGACAGGTGATATTGAAATAGTTTTGCCTCCTGTCTCTCTATCACCTCATCAGCTTTTATGGCCAAGTCTGTTTCCAAACAACCCGCGGTTAGCATGCCAATTTGCTTTCCGTCTTCAAAAAAAAGCATCGAAGAGCCTTCCCGTTTATAGGCAGAGCCTTGAACACGAACAATTGTTGCTAACACCTTCTTGCCTGGTTGACCAATGGCTTCTAATATCGGATAAATATCATCCATCGGATTCCTCCACTTCAATCTCAAAAAATTCCTATTTTATTTATATAAATTAGAAGCTATTCCTAGAATGATAAATTTTTAAATGTTCCTGCTCAAAGTTGTAAATAGCCGAAAAAATACTGGTTAGTGTATGATGATGAATATATTGCAAAAAATAAACAAATCTCAGGGTCCAGCAAAGGATGAAGACATGAAGAAAAATCGTGCACTATTTTTAACAGCAGTTGCTTCTGGAACAATGTTAAATCCACTTAATTCATCAATGATTGCTTTAGCATTACACAGTATTCAAAAGGATTTCCACCTGTCCTTTACCACCGTTTCGTGGTTGATTTCGAGCTTTTATTTAGCTAGCGCAGTGGCGCAGCCCGTTACAGGAAAAATTGGTGATATTTTTGGACGAAAAAAAACGTTTTTAACCGGTCTCATTTTAGTTGCTCTATCAGCAATTGGTGCACCTCTGTCATCCACCTTTCTCATGTTACTCATCATGAGATTGTTTCAATCGATTGGGAGCAGCGCCATTTATCCGGCAGGGATGGCATTAATTCGGGATCATATTAAAGAAAGACAAGCTTCAGCCCTTGCCGTATTATCAATTTTCGCTTCCGCAATGGTCGCACTCGGGCCAACAATTGGTGGTTTCTTAATTGTTTTAGGCAATTGGCCGGCCATCTTCTGGGTGAATTTCCCTTTTATTATTCTCAGTTTTCTGCTCGGGTGGTTTTTGTTTCCGAAAGACATTAAACAAGATAAGGCACACATGAAGAAATTATTCTCCAACTTAGATTTTCTCGGAATTGGCTACTTCGCTGCGGGAATGGTTTTCTTTTTATGGTTTTTATTATCATTTGAAGGGAAAATTCATTATCTGTCGGGAGTTGTTGGAATTCTCTTTTTTGGTTTATTTGTTTGGAGGGAGTTACGAGTAAAGGAACCATTTATTGATATTCGTATTTTCAAAACACATCCAAAATTGTCTATGGTATATATCCAGTTTATTTTTTTAAATATCTTTTTCTATTGTTTATTTTTTGGTCTGCCAAGTTATTTTCAAGAGGGGATGGGCTTAAGTGTTCAATTAAGCGGCTTGTTAATGCTATTCATGTCTGGAATCAGCATTATTATCTCATCTGTAACAGGAAAATGGATCGACCGATCAGGTGTAAACCAGCCGATCATGGTTGGTTCCTTTGTCTCCATTATTGGTGCGCTGGCTTTTATTCTATTTTTCGTTAATTCTTCCTATTTGGGTATCGGGATTATTTTATCAATCATGGGCTTAAGTTACGGAATTGGAAATGTTGTTCTGCAAGTGGCTATGGTAAAAGAGAGTCCTAAAGAAATTATTGGTACCACATCCGGCTTGTTTCAAACCTGCCGATATTTAGGTTCGATTTTATCTTCAATCATATTAGGATTAATCTTTGGGATAGAAGTAACAGCCGAAAATATGAGAATCATTGGGGATGTTTTATTAATAACAGGCATAATCAGCTTTGTAATGAGCCTCTGGTTTTCTCGGGAGAAGCTTAACTTTAGAAAAATGCGGCATGTGCAGTAAACCTTTGAGGGGATTTCTTAGCTACTGAATGTCATGAGAACAAAACTTGCCCTTCCATTCGAAGTTTTGTCCTCATGAACAGTTTCTTATTTAATCGGTAATACATAGAACAACACACAAAAAAAGTGCGCCACACTTGCTGCTAATACAAAAAGGTGCCAGACGGCGTGGTGATAGGCAAACCCCCGCCAAACGTAAAATATGGCTCCGAGTGTATACAGTACCCCACCAATAATTAAATAAGTCATCCCCTGTGGTGCTAAATTATTCACTAATGGTTTCCAAGCGAAGACAATTAACCAACCCATAACCACATACAGCGCGGTAGATGAAAAAAGGTACTTTTTCACAAAAAAACATTTAAAGATGGTACCAGCAATCGCCAGTCCCCAAACAATTCCAAAAAGTGACCATCCGAGTGTTCCTTTGATGACGACTAATAAAAATGGTGTATAGGTACCGGCAATAAAAAAGTATATCGACGAATGGTCAAAGATCTCGAAAATGTCCTTTACCTTTCCTTCGGGGAAGCTATGGAGCAATGTGGATGACATATAAAGAATAAACATCGTTATACCAAAGATCGTGAAGCTAACGACATGCCATACCGTTCCATATAGTGATGCATAAACAATTAATATAACTAAGGCAGAAATGCTTAATAGTGCTCCAATTCCGTGTGTAACGGAATTTGCTAGTTCCTCTTTCTTTGAAAAAACATGTGTGGCGGCCAATAGAATTCAATCCTTTCAAGTAAAGCGAGATTCAATAAAATAGAAATGATATTCATGAAAATACCATGATTATCAACCGACGACAATGTACATTTGTCATCTACCAAAACTAAAAAAGTGAAACTCATCGCTCCGCTTCACTTTCATTTCTATTTCTTAAACTATTAATCTTTCGTTCATAGTTTATTAATAATTATCCAGTAAGATTTAAATAGGTTCACGGAAGAACCTTAAACCTCCGCCCCCTTAAAATATAGATTTGTTTGAATACCCGGCCAAGTGCCGGGTAATTTTTTTGTTTTATGGAATTAGTATACTTCTTCAAATCCCTGTCAATAACAATACCAATTAAGAATTTAAGAGGTGTTATGATTGAAGGGAATTTATTTTATTAATGATCGGATTTGTATAAATGGACTTACGAAACAGGAAAGCCTTACATTTCAAGAACAATCCTTGAAAAAATTTATTAACGACCAAAACATTCAAGTAGTAAAGTTTAACCCTTACCAACTAAACGATTTTTACACAATTCCACATGCCTTGTTATACGACTTAAAAAAGGAAAAAGTGCAAGTCGATTGTCTTTTGTATTACTCATCACAGGTAATTGAAGATTTTATTTACAGTTATCCAGCTAAATGGCTTATATTGAAAAGCTTCTTCAAGGAACTCATCACTGTTGAGAAACAAAATGATTTAAATATTCCTGAAGTAGTTTAATCCGATGAACTTTTTGCTTGTTTTCGATAAATGAAAACAAAGTTAATGACGAAAATAATGAGGACATAAATGCCGTATAAGCCAAAAGCATAAAGTTTGTTATTACTAAATGTTGCACCCGCATACGACAAAAGAAGAATATTAGGGATCTTTCCGATTAGGGAGGCCGTTAAAAAAGTTAGCCATTTCACCTGACTTAATCCACAAATGATATTGACAACCGGTGCTGGAATGACCGGGATTAAGCGGCAAGTTAAAATGGCTAAAAAGGAATTTCTGTTTAGAAACTTATCGTACTCCTGAACTTTTGGATACTTCATCAGTTTTTCCTGTGCAAAATCACGAAACCCATACCTAGATATGAAGAAGAAAACCATCGTTCCTGCCATTGCACCTGTTAATGAAATAAGCATTCCTTGAGCTGTTCCAAATACTGCTCCAATCATTCCTGCTAAAACAGGAAATGGGATGACGGGAAAGAAGACACAAATAGCAACAAATAACATGCTAATGATAATGGATAAGGCTCCGCCCTGTTTAACCAGGAATAATAGTTCATCCTTTTGCAATAACCCAATCGCAATGATAATCAGCAAAATGCCTATACTTAAAATTCTTTTAAACATCCGAGAACCCCATTCACTTCATTCAATTTAATAACCTCATCATACTATATTATTTATTTTGAAAAAAATAAAAAGGGCTATTCCTTGGAATGGCCCTTTTAGATATCTATTAAAATGCCGTTCTCGCACCAAGGTATTTAGGTTTCCAATAGGTATTTGACATATCTGCAATCGATACACCCTTAGAACCCGCTTGAATAAATTGATTGTTTCCTAAGTAAATTCCTACATGGGTAGGTCCTGGTGCATACGTTTCAAAGAATACCAAATCTCCTGGATTCAGGGTGCTTACTGCTTTCAGACCCGACCACTGAGTTGCTGCTGTTCGTGGAATGGCTATACCAACTCTATTAAAAACATAACTTGTTAATCCGCTGCAATCAAAACCTGCCGGCGTATTTCCGCCCCATAAATAAGGGGTACCTATGTATTTTTTTGCTTCATCGATCACCATTTGCGCCTTTGACACTGTTGGTGAAGGCACTGGAGCTACTGTCGAACCAGAAGATACTTTCAAAACTTGTCCGACATAAATCATATCTGTTGTAAGATTATTCAGTGATTTAAGTTGAGCTATAGTAAGCTTGTAGCGGACTGAAATTAGATAAAGTGTATCCCCTTTTTGAACCGTATAGGTCGATGCTACAAGTTCGTGGCTATGTGGTGCTAATAGTGATAGCTTCTGATTTACATAGATAGCATCACTTGTTAGGTGATTCCAAGTTTTCAAGTCTGCAATTGGTATTTTATTTGTTTGCGAGATTTTCCAAAGGGTATCCCCCGATTGTACCGTATAGATGTTTTCGTGTGCACTAGCAGAACCACCAAATGTGCTAAACAAGAGCCCGGCTGTTGCTGCGAATGATAGTAGATGTTTTTTCATCGTCGCACTCCTTCATTTCCTTTGTGTGTAGTTACATCATAAACGACCAATAAGGAATGAATAAATACCAAAGATATGGCTTTCTTGTTAAAAAAAGTAAATACCTGTAATGAAAACCATTAAAATATTAAAATAATTTAACTTTAACTCTCAAATCTTAGGTTAGTAATGTAGAAATATTGTAACAATACTTCCATGCACTGTCGGATGATAAACCTATAATTAACCTATAGAAACTTTCTTTATAGTTTTATAAAAATACTAATGAAATTTAGGTGATGATGATGCAAGGAATCGGAAAAGGACATCCACATGCTATGGGGCATCCTCATGGAATGCGAAATGTTATAGATTATGATAAAAATCCGTTTATCGTTATTTGGGAAGTAACCAGAGCTTGTCAACTTAAGTGTATTCACTGCCGTGCAGATGCACAGCTTACTCCAGACCCTCGTGAACTATCACATCAAGAAGGAATTAACCTAATCGATCAGATTTATGAAATGGATAACCCTATGCTCGTGTTTACAGGCGGGGATTGTATGATGCGTGAGGACCTTTATGAGCTTGCAGATTATGCAATCAAAAAAGGCATGCGCGTTTCGATGACACCAAGTGCCACTGATAATGTAACAAAGGAAAAAATGAAACTTTTCAAAGATGTAGGCTTATCACGTTGGGGCTTTAGCTTAGACGGCCCAACACCTGAAATTCATGACCATTTCCGCGGTACTCCTGGGTCATTTGATCTGACTGTTGAAAAAATTAAATATCTTAATGAATTAGATATGCCGCTCCAAATAAATACTGTAATCTCACGTTGGAATTACGACTCACTAGAGCAAATGTCAAAACTAGTTGCTGAACTAGGTGCTGTTATGTGGTACATTTTCTTACTTGTTCCAACAGGCAGAGGACAAATGGATGCATGTATTTCCCCTGCTGAGCATGAAAAGGTGTTTCGTTGGTTGTATGAATTAAGCAAAACTGCTCCATATGATATTAAAACGACCGCGGCACAACATTACCGCAGAGTTGTTTTGCAGCAAAAAACGCGTGACCAGTTAATTGAAAAAGGTGAAATACACTACGAAGACTCGATCACAACTGATTTTGCGTCCATGCATGACGGATTAAAACGTGCTCCAAAAGGTGTAAATGACGGCAACGGCTTTGCATTTGTCTCTCATATTGGAGATGTTATGCCAAGTGGATTACTACCGATCGTTGGTGGTAACATCCGTGATACCCCACTGGCAGAAATTTATCGAGAAGCAAAAGTATTTAAAGATTTACGTCAGCCTGATAACTACAAAGGCAAATGCGGCGTATGTGAATATAACAAAATGTGTGGTGGTTCCCGTTCACGTACCTATGCAGTAACAGGAGACTATATGGAAAGCGAACCATTCTGCGTTTATATCCCACAAGCGATGCGGAATAAAGAAACTACTCCAACCGTTTAAAATTATCTAAAGAAAGAGGTACTCCTTCATTTCAGGAGTGCCTCTTTCTTTATAAATTCGTCAATTGATGGTATTTTAATCCTAAACGATAACAACCTATGAAAGAATGGTCAAATATGAGAAGGAGCTATTATGTTAAGAACAATTGCTGTAAATAAGAAGTTCGAATTGGTTAAGGATGTTACAATCTTGGAATTATTAAACGGGGATTTCCAATGGTTCTGGATAGATTTTGATATGCCCACAGATGAGGAAATTGAATTCCTTCGTGACCCACTTCGGTTTCATCCATTAGCGATTGAAGATTGTATGCATAATCTTCAAAGACCAAAATTGGATTATTATGAGGACCATACTTTTTTTGTGACACAGTCGTTAAATCAACAAACGATGACAAGAGAAGAAATTGATTTTTTCCTTGGTGAGAATTATATCATCACTTTTCACCGCCAACCTTCTTCTGAAATTGATGAGATGTGGAAACGATTTAACTTATCAACAACTATAGAAAAGTGGGACCCCTCCCATGTTTTATACTTTATTCTCGATAAAATGGTGGATAATTATTACCCGCTTGTTTATCAAATCGAGGATATGTTAAATGAAATTGATGAGAATTCTAAAGGGAGAACGATGGAGGCACTACTTGAGGATTTGTTTGTCACAAGGCATCACCTTTTATCTTTACGACATACGATTACACCGATGCGTGACCTAATTTATCGAATTCTGAACTCTGAGCGAATGACTTACATAAATGGAAAAAGAGAATACTTTTCAGATATTCATGATCATTTACTGAAGTTAACAGAGATGATTGAGGCAAACCGTGAACTGACCACGGATATCCGTGACAGCTATATCTCACTTAACTCACATCAGACCAATCATGTCATGAAGGTTTTAACTGTCATTACCACGATTTTCATGCCGCTTACTTTCATCGCTGGACTGTATGGGATGAATTTTCATTATATGCCTGAACTAACATGGAAATATGGATATTTTGCCACGCTTATCCTGATGGTTTTAGTTGCGATTGGCATGTCCCTTTGGTTTAAGAAGAAGGGTTGGTTTAAATAAGAAAAGCGCAATCGCCCTGTTTTTAGACACATCATTTGGTCTTTAGGTATAATAGAAACGTATGAACAATCTGAAAGGGGTATAGCTGTGCACAATACAAATCCACAAGAAACGCTGAAATTAATTACTGACTTGGTATCCATTCCAAGCCCTTCAGGAAATACAAATGAAGTAATTACCTTTGTAGAAAAATTCCTATCTGAATTACAAATTAAAACCTATAGAAACCGGAAAGGCGGATTAATTGCCACAATCGATGGAAAAGATTCAAGCAAGCATCGGATGCTGACGGCGCATGTCGATACACTCGGTGCGATGGTAAAAGAGGTAAAAGCAAATGGGCGTTTGAAGATTGACTTGATTGGCGGTTTTAAATATAACTCGATTGAAGGCGAATATTGCCAAATCGAAACAAGCAGCGGTAAAAAATATACAGGGACTATTTTGATGCACCAAACATCTGTCCATGTTTATAAAGATGCTGGAAAAGCAGAACGAAATCAGGAGAATATCGAAATTAGAATTGATGAAAAAGTACATAACGCAGCGGAGGTTCATGCTCTTGGAATTCAGGTTGGTGATTTTATCTCGTTTGACCCTCGTGTAGAAGTAACTCCGAGTGGCTACATTAAATCTCGCCATTTGGATGACAAAGCAAGTGTGGCCATTCTTCTTCAATTAATAAAGCAAATTAAGACTGAAAACCTGACCTTACCCTATACCACCCATTTCTTAATTTCTAATAATGAGGAAATCGGCTACGGTGGGAATTCGAATATCACACCAGAAACGGTGGAGTATTTAGCCGTCGATATGGGTGCAATGGGCGACGGACAGTCGACTGATGAGTATACAGTTTCCATCTGTGTGAAGGATGCTAGTGGACCTTATCACTATGAATTGAGGAAAAATTTAGTTCGTCTAGCAGAAGAGAACAAAATCGATTATAAACTAGATATTTATCCCTTCTATGGTTCCGATGCTTCAGCAGCAATTCGATCGGGCAATGATATCGTCCATGGTTTGATAGGACCTGGTATCGATTCATCCCATGCATTTGAACGAACACACGAGTCATCTATTGAAAATACAGCCAAACTGCTGTATCATTACGTGCAAGCTGAATTAATCCAATAGGAGATGAAAGTATGTTTTCAAATATTGGTGTGCCAGGATTAATTTTAATCTTAATCGTAGCTCTAGTCGTTTTTGGTCCAAACAAACTCCCGGAAGTTGGCCGTGCGTTTGGTAGATCTTTACGAGAATTTAAAAAAGCCACCGAAGGCATTGCAGATGATATAAAGGAAGAAATAAAAGAAGACATCAAAGAAACTCAACAAGGTACAATTAATTTAAAGAAGTAACCTTAGCTACAGAAAACATCCCCTCCAACAGATTGGAGGGGATGTTGTTTTATTTATTTTTTGCAAACGCTTGGAGTTGATGTATTAATTTTTGCCTTGATTTTGGATTACGTAGTAAATAGGCAGCCCCAAGTGCAGCAGTGGTCATCATTATATTCTTCCTTCTCATTACTTCTTCAGTAGTCCTTTGATTTTTTCATTGTGTTGTTTCATTTGATCTAACAATTGATTTAGAAGGATTGCAGCCTTCTTATTATCCTTCTTTTCCACGGCATTTCTTAATTCATGGAACGTTCTCCAATGTGACATTTCTTTTCCGCCATGTGCTTGTTTAATAAATTCTTCTTTGGTTATCTTTCCAGCATCAAATTGTTTTTTTAGTTTTTCGATTTTTGCCATTTTTTCTTTTTTCCATTGCTCACGTTTTCCTGCATTTCCTGGACTCATCCATTGATCGCTTAAAGTTTTCTTTTCAGCAAGAACTGTTGTCCACTCCCCTTTTTTATCAGGAGTATACTGGTCAACCCAAGAAAGAAGCATCTTCTCTCTTTCTGCCATCTTTGCTTGCCAATCTTTATGCATCATATGATGATGACTGCCCTCTTTACAATCACAAGGTGCTTTTTCCCTCTGCTCTCCATTAGTGGCGTCAGGCACGGACGTATGATTTGCCGCAGCCAATCCAGGCGCAGACAATAATAGTCCTAATGATAAAAGTAACATTTTAAATCTCATAATTATCTCCTTCCAATCCTTTAAATTAGTAAAATAAACCTTTCTTTAACGGTACGGAATTATCATTCCCAGTTCTCTAAAAAAAATTTACCAAATGGACAAATATTTAGTAAAAAACCACTTGAGATTTCATGCGAATTATCGTATCCTATGAATATAGAACATATGTGAAGTATTTCACAAGATAATCAGGGCGTTCGCTCTTATTTTTAAAATTATATATGTGAAATGTTTCACAATAAAAAAGAGAAAATACTTTTTAAAAGTGTTAGGAGTGGGAAGTTTTGAACAAACCAAAAATTGTAATCCTAGGTGCCGGATACGGCGGAATTATCACAAGCAAGAAATTAGAGAAGCTACTTAAATCTGGTGAAGCAGATGTTACATTAATTAATAAACATGATTATCATTACATTACAACACAATTACATAAAACAGGCATTGGGACAGCTGCGGATCGTCAAATCGCGATGTCCATTCCTGAATTAATCGATATAAGCAAAACTCACTTTTTAAAAGCTACAGTAACCCATGTGGATACAGACAACCAAGAAGTTCAACTTGAAGGCGGTGAGACAGTCAACTATGACTATCTATTAATTGCTTTAGGATTTGAAGGTCAAACATTTGGCATTCCCGGTGTTAAAGAGAATGCATTTGAACTTCGCAGTTTTAGAAGCTCAAAGGCGATCTACCACCACATCAAAAAACAACTTAACCTTTATAAAGAAGATCAAGACCCTTCTCGTTTAACATTTGTCGTTGCCGGTGGAGGGTTCACAGGAATTGAATTACTTGGAGAATTAGCTGATGGTCTTCCAAAGCTATGTAAAGAACACAATGTTCCTTTTGAAAAAGTAAAGATAATCGGTATTGAGGCAGCGCCATCTGTTATTCCGTTTTTTCCTAAACAATCCGTTGAATATACGACAGAAGTATTGCGCAAGCTGAATATCCAATTAATTACATCCACAAAAATACTTGGCTGTACAGCTGATAAAATTATCCTTGAAAATAATATCGAAGTTCCTGCTAAGACCTTAGTTTGGTCATGTGGCGTTCAAGGAAACACCATTGTCCAAAAATGGGGTTTACCAATTGAAAAAGGGAAACTTGCTGTCGATTCTTATCTTCGGGTTAAGAATACGAAAAATGTTTTTAGTATCGGAGACTGCTCTTTATTCATGAAGGATGATAAAACCTCCTTGGCTCCGACTGCACAAGTGGCTTTGCAGCAAGCGCCTGTCTGTGCAAAAAACATCGTTGCTTCACTAAGAGGTGAATCATTAACTTCCTTTGAATATCACCACAAAGGCTCTGTTGCTTCCATTGGACTTTCTGCCGGAGTTGGAAAAGTAGGTACAGTCCGTTTATCAGGCTTGATTGGAGCCTTTATGAAACTAGTTATCGAAGCCCGCTACCTGTTTAATCTTGGCGGTCCTTCATTAATACTCAAACAACACTTTGGTGTAAACAGAGAACAGGTAAAAGTTACTGTGAAACAGTAACCTTACCCTTAAAATCGCATACTTCCCTTCCAGCCGGGTTACCCTCCCCTACTGGAATTTGAATAGAATCATCCCTAAGTAAATAATGCCTTCAATCCCCCAATTTAAGGCAAACAGCCCCATTCCAGCTTTCTAGAGTGGGGCTGTTTTTACCTATATCAACTAAATATCTAGAGCCATTCTAATAGTTCGATTCGATTTCCAAATGGATCATGTACATGAATTCTGCTCGCCCCGGGAAGAAGATCGTCTTCTGTAAAAGTAATTTCTTTATTCCGAAGATTTGCTTTTAATTCCTCGATATTTTCAACCATAAAAGCCGGATGTGCTTTTTTAGCAGGTGAAAATGGTTCCTCTACACCGATATGAAGTTGAAAGGTTCCAAATTCAAACCAAACACCGCCGCGTTTCTTTAATTCAGCAGGCTTTTCTACTTCAGTTAACCCCAGAATTCCACTAAAAAATTCCCGTGCTGCCTCTTCACAACCCTTTGGTGCAGCTAGCTGGATATGATCGATCTTTTTTATTGCAAATGACATAAATATTCCCCCATTTGTCAATTCTCCTCTTTCATATTCTATAAATTTTTTAATATTCTTTCAAGTTAAAATTTTTTAAAAAAGGCTATTCCCGTCGAGACAGAAATAGCACTTCTTTAATACACATCTCTTCTAGTAAAAACAAAAAATGAAACGAATAAAGCAACTGCCCACCATACAAATAGGGTCTGAATGGAAAATGATAGGTTCATCCCTTCAATCGGTGGGGCTGTTCCTTTCATATAATCGGTTAATCGTAAATTAACCATAAAAAAGTACTTAGCTGATTCCCATGAGGATACCATGTTTGTTAGTATAGCTCCTGAGATTAATGAGGCGAGCATTACCCCCATTCCTGCTGCCGTACTGCGAATCAACACAGACAGCATAAAAGAAAGAGTACCTACGACGATAGAAACAAACCAGACCAATCCAAAATCCATTAATAAAAATTTCCACTGACCCATAAGTTTAACTTCTGATGTATTTAATCCTGTTTCAGTTACATTAAAGCCCGTCAGGATTGGCGCTCCCCATCCTTTGTAGCCGAACACTAAGCCAGAGATTAAATAAGAAAGAATTCCTGCGATCGCGATGATTAACGAAATGGCTAAGCAAAGAGTTAAATATTTACTTAAGAGCACTTTCCATCGTTTGACCGGCCTCGTCAAAAGCAGTTTAATCGATCCTAAACTGTGCTCCGATGAAACCAAATCACTGGCAATCACCATGACCATTAGTGGAATAAACAGATCAATGGAGTTCTCTAAGAAAATCCTCATAAATGTTGGTGCACCAGGCTCTGAAGGATTAATATCATGGTCGAGATAATATTGCTGCTGCTGTAAGGAAATTTGCAGCTGCTTCTTCCATTCGTCTGTGATTCTACTGCTGCTCAAGCGATTAGTTGTATCAACAATCTGCTGCTGTAATATTGTTCGCCAATCACTAGTCCCCAATTTTTCCCGTTGGGTTTGAACTTGTTTATATTGTGCATATGTAAATAACATGACAAGAACGCCAATAATAATAGCAATGACGATCAGACGCTTCTTAGCAATCAGTTTCATCATTTCATTTTGAATTAATTTATTCAATCGTATCACCCCCGGTAAGTTCGAGGAATAAATCTTCTAACACTGGCATCTTTCGATTCATTTCCGTCACAGCTATCCCTGCTTCAACTAATTGTTTATTCCAAAGTGGTATCTTTTCTTCATTATATTCCGTCAAAATGGCACCATCATCTGTTACATCAATTCCTGTAAGGGACCCTAATACTTCCTTGCCCTTCTCAAGCGGTTGAACATGCCAAATGACTCGTTCGCGATTTGCCAGCAGTTGATGAACCGTATCCGTTCGTATAATTGACCCTTTGGAAATGATCGCAACCCGGTCACATAATAGTTGAATTTCACTCAATAAATGGCTGGAAACTAAGACACTTAAGCCTTCCTCTTCTGCAAGAAAGCGAATAAATTGCCGCATTTCACGGATTCCTGCAGGGTCCAATCCGTTTGTTGGCTCATCCAGTATCAACACTTTCGGTCTTCCCAACAAAGCTTGGGCGATTCCAAGACGCTGCCTCATGCCTAAGGAATACGTCTTTACCTTATCATGAATTCTTTCCGTTAAACCAACAAGCTTAGTAACCTCTTTGATGCGATCATCCCCAACCCGATCGAGCATCCTGGCAAAATGAAGTAGGTTATTATAGCCGGAAAGATACGGATATAATTCTGGATTTTCTACAATACAACCAAGGTTTGTCATCGCTTCTTGGAAATTATCTTCTATATTAGCCCCACATATTTGAATAGTGCCGGATGTGGGTTTAATCAATCCGACAAGCATGCGGATTGTCGTCGTTTTCCCTGCGCCATTTGGTCCTAGAAAGCCAAATACCTCTCCTTCACGTAAATCGAAAGACAATCCCTTGATGATTTCTTTTTTTCCAATAACCTTTTTAAGATTCTTTACAGAAAGTGTGATTTTTTTCT
Organism: Neobacillus drentensis NBRC 102427; assembly: GCF_001591445.1. Classification (GTDB taxonomy): domain Bacteria; phylum Bacillota; class Bacilli; order Bacillales; family Cytobacillaceae; genus Neobacillus; species Neobacillus drentensis. The sequence goes on from NZ_BCUX01000001.1 coordinate 65,294, forward strand.
CCATCAATTTCCTCTCCTTACCAGGTAAGCAATGAGGCTACCCGTTCGGCAATTAAACGGTATCCTTTTGAGTTCGGATGAAACTTATCAGAATACAAATAGTCATTAACCTTTAACTCAAATAAATCAAAGGTTGGTACAAATACAATTTTTGGAAAAGAGGCACTAACTTCAGCACTGTCATAATTCCAGTGACGGACCACTTTCGACATCTCTCTACCTTGGTCCAAATCAATAAACGGGTTATACAATCCAATGAAAAACACATTGGCCTTCGGATTATTTTTACGGATTTGTTCAAAAATAAATTTTAAATTGTTCAGGTATTTCTTTTCAATGGTTGCTATGTCACCTGTTTTAAAATCCATTAAAGCTTGGCCGCCACGGAACAAGTCGTTTCCGCCAATCGTTACCAGCACCATATCTGCTCTTTGAATTTGTCGCCCGACTTCCGTTTCCTGTACTTGCTTTCTTAGTGAGTTGGATCTTTGCCCGTTAATGCCAAGGTTTGTAAGCTGGACAGGACGCTTAGTTTTTCCCTTGATTTCATCGATCAAGACACCAACATAGCCCTTGCCGGTTTCATCACCAGTTCCTCTCGTTAATGAATCGCCCAAGGCTACGATGGTTAACCCTTTTTTATTTTCCACCTGGGAAACGGTTTTTGCTTTGGGAATTTTCTCTGGGGTTCCAGCATAATATTCACCTACAGCCCAGCCAAGTCCGATCAGCCAGAGCAGGCAAAATAATACAGCTATGCCCGTGATCGAACGTATCACATTCTTATTCATTCATTTACATCCTTTCTGGCCACTTCTTCTATTTAAATTAAATCATAGTTGCGAGACGAATCAAACTTTCAATGCCTTTATATCGTGTGAAATATGTAAAGGTTCGATATTTGGTAACTTTTTATATATTTTCCCCAAAATAGAAATAAATAAAGCCGACTTCCATTTTTGGAAATCGGCTGTTTCTCTATTATTCTTCTAAATTCCCCATCGGGCCAAAAAATTCAAAGTGAATTTTTTCTTCGTTAACCCCTAGTTCCTTTAATGAACGATTAATAGCCTTCATAAACGGAACAGGGCCACAAAAATAAAAATCTGCGTCCTTTGTATCGATTTTTTCATTCAGCCAATCACGTGTTACATAGCCTTCAACATCAAAGCGATTATTCAGACGATCCTCTTCTGTCGGTGAATCGTAAAAGACATAGGAGGTTACGTTTTCAAGGGTTGATACCTCTTCAACTTCATCTCGTAATGCATGTACATTCCCATTTGCAGCTGCATGAACAAATGTTACCTTTCGTTCAGGCTGGACCTCAACGACTGTTTTCAGCATACTCATCATCGGTGTCAAACCAACGCCGCCGCTTAGTAACACAACTGGTGAATTTTTTTCAGTATCAAGCATGAAATCCCCTGCAGGAGCACTTACTTTTAATATATCTCCTTGGTTCACTCCATCGTGTAGGTAATTGGAGACCATTCCGTCTGGATTTTCCATTCCCGCTTCGCGCTTCACACTAATCCGGTAATAGTCTTTACCTGGCGCATCTGAGAGGCTGTATTGACGAATATGGGTGAACTTTTCACCAGCTATTTCTAGTTTAATACTTATATATTGACCAGGGGTAAAATCTGCAATTTTTTTATGATCTTCAGGTTTTAAGTAGAAAGAGGTAATTTCTTCACTTTCGACTACTTTACGATCAACTATAAAGTTGCGGAAGCCCTCCCAACCACCTTGTTGATTTTGCGTTTCATCATATAACTCTGCTTCTACACTGATAAAAACATCCGCGATTACTTGATACGCTTGGGCCCATGCATCGATAATCTCATCTGTGGCTGCATCGCCTAACACATCCTTAATCGCTAGTAAAAGGTGTTTTCCGACAATCGGGTATTGTTCAGGCTTAATCCCAAGGCTTCTGTGTTTTTGAGCAATTTGTTTTACTACCGGAAGAATTGCTCCCAGATTATCAATGTACATTGCTGCTGCATAGACTGTTCCAGCTAATGCCTTTTGTTGTCTGCCTTGTTTTTGATTGGCATGATTAAAGACATTTAATAATTCAGGATGATTACCAAACATTAATTGGTAAAATCGAGTCGTGATTTTTTCACCATGTTGTTCTAATACTGGGACAGTTGATTTGATGATTTCAATCGTTTTTTGATCTAACATTCATAACACTCCTTAAGTAATCACTATATCTACAGTGATTATATGAAATATTTCACAAACAATAAGTGATCTAAATCACACACAGTTATATTTGAATAATTCGAACTAGGGCAATAATAGCATTTTTTACCCTAAAAACTTCACAAAGTCTTCACATTTTAACATGACAAATATAACTTGTTGGTTAATATTCCTTCTAGTAATGTTGATTCTATTAAGCAAAACTAACAAATTCTTTTACTAAAAAAATTAACATAATTAGAGAGCAATGAATTAAGATTTAACTGGAGGAAGAGGATTAACATGAACACAGCAAAAATCGCATGGATTACCGATACTACAGCTTCTCTCAGCAAAGAATTTATAGAGCAATATAATATACACGTCGTTCCGCTCCATGTTGTCATTAACCAAGAATCCTATAAGGAAACAATAGACATCACACAAAAAGAGTTTTATGAGCGCATGAAGAAGGAAGATTCGAAATTCCAAACCTCGCAGCCGGCAATAGGTGATTTTGTGGAACTTTATACAAGGTTAAAGGAAGACTATGATTATGGAATAGCCATTCATGCTTCCAGTCTATTATCCGGTACGTTTCAAACCTCTGTAATGGCAGCGGAAATGGCTGATTTTAAATTGTTGGCAATCGATTCACTAACAGGTTCCTACCCACTTTCCTTTTTAATAAAAAAAGGGATTGAACTAATGGAAAAAGATCTCGATAGCAGCGAGGTTGTAGCTAAATTAAATGAATTACGAGAAAACACCCGCTTATTTTTAGTTCCCTCAAGCTTGGACCAACTGCGCAAAAGTGGCAGAGTCTCTGGCGGTCAAGCAATTTTAGCTTCTCTATTTAACATTAAGCCGATATTGTCGATTGAAGATGGAGGCGCAAAGATAAAGGATAAAGTTCGCACTGAAAAAAGAGCACTAGCCTGGCTACTCAACAATTTAAAAACAGACCTGGAAACAAAGATTGTTAAAAAAGTAGCGATCGTCCATGCAAACGACTCTGAGAAAGCTGCCGAGCTTGAAAAACTAGTCAACGAAACATTCCCTGATATTGAAACGGAATCAATGATGCTGATTACTGTTGCCGGCGTGCATACAGGGGTAGGAACGCTTGGATTGTCTTGGGTTTGTGAATAGATAAAAAGGACTGATGGGTTCAGTCCTTTTTTTAACGAGGTAATTTCAAAAATTTCGAAGCTAATCGTGCCCGCAGACTCGAAAAATTTGAGGATACGGTAGCGATAAGAGACCTTATACTGAAAAGTTTAATGCTAAAATAGTAATCTACAAAATCCCCTTTGATTTCGCTTCTTTTAACCAAGATGGGAGTTCGTTCAGCAACTGATTATACAATTCTTCATCCGTTGTTTTTTCGATATCTTTAATGTGGAAAAAGTTAGCATTATCTACAAAACGACCTTCCATCGTATCCAATTTTTCCAAGACTTCAAAGTTGGAATCACCGATACCAACAAATTGCCAAAAAATCGGTTTTGTTGATGATTCAACTACAGGTTTCTTAATTGTTCTTTTGCAGCCACCATCATTAATAAAAACAATAAAAGCAGGTTCCTTTGACGGGGATTCAACCGTGTATTTCTGAATTACGTCCTCCATTACAGGTGGTTCATCGTTTCTTCCGAATTTATGTATTAAATCGTTAGACAAAATGTAATCTTCAACATAGTTAGTAAAATCACTATCCTTAATAGATTTTAATCGAGAAAATTCGTTATCATATACCCAAACATCCAATGATCCATCATCATCAAATTGGCTAGCAACCGCAAGAATCCGCTCCACAACTTTTTGAACCGTTCCATTTTTGTATAAATTTCTCATTGAACCTGAAATATCCAACACTAATCCAACTCTAGCAACTACATTAGTTAGCTTTTTCTTTTCCAAGACAATACCGGCCGTTCTTTTCAATAAATTAATTGATGACATTTCTAACCCTCCCATAATGTAATGATGCGAGTCCACTATACGAAACTTATTCTTCATTTATTATACTTCATTTCAAAAATATGTTAGTGTTTTACACCAACTAAATGTATTATTTTGTATAATTGGTTTAATAGAAAACTTAGAATGGAATGGATTTGAAATGATGAAAAATAGGAAACGAGTGTTTTTGTTGATAGGAATTTTTGTTGCTTTAGGTTTGATATATATTGGTATTTTACAATTTAAAATCAGTCAATATAGTCATAAAGAAGCACCTAATAATGTAGACTATTTAATTGTTCTTGGAGCAAGGGTTAAAGGAACTGTACCTTCTTTGTCGTTTGCGAGCAGAATAAATGCAGCTGCTGAATATTTAAAGAACAACAAAGATACATTTGTCATTGCTTCAGGGGGAAAAGGTCCGGGTGAGGATATTTCCGAAGCAGAATCGATCAGGAGAGAGCTAATCAAGCAAGGAATCAACAAGAATCGGATCATCTTAGAAAATCAATCCACCGATACATATGAAAATATTAATTTTTCGAAAAAGCTTATTCCAAAAGGGGCTGCGTACGGTCTTGTCGTTACCAATACCTTTCATCTTTACCGAGCTGTCTCAATTGCCCGTGACTATGGTCTGGACGTACAGGGCCTCCCGGCAGAAACTCCATGGATTGCCGTGGTAAAATCCTATTCCCGCGAATATTTGGCGATTACTAAATTCTATTTAAAAAGATATATCTTCAACTGAGATATCTAATAGTAAAAGAGTACTGGGACCCAGTACTCTTTTGTTATTAACTTTGGGTTATTTTCGCATAGACACACGTATCTCTTAATTCTTTGCCATTTGCTGATATTTGATCATTTTTTAAAATGCCTTCTAGGGTAAAACCCAATCGTTCTGGAATGGCGCGGCTTTTGATATTATTGGTGTCGCAGCGAATTTCAACTCGTTTTGCATTAAGTTCGGTAAAGGCAAATTTCGTTATCGCCTTTGCTGCCTCCGTGATATACCCCTTTCCGCTAAATCGCGTATCTATCCAATAACCTATTTCAACCTTCGGGATATCCCAATTGATTCTATGCAAACCAGAAGACCCAATGAATTCTCCTGTTTCCCTATTAAAAATATGTAACCTCAAATCCTCGCGAGTTAAAAACTTAGCATTTGCCTCACGCATGTTTGCCTCTACATCTTCCTCAGTTTGCTCGCGATGGGCCCAAGGCATCCATTCTTTTAGTTCGTTTAAGGATGCCTGCATTGCTTGGTAAACAACGTTACCATCCCCGGGCATCGGCATGCGTATTAATAATCTATCTGTATAAAATTGATTAGGAAAGTCTAATAGTATTGGTTTCATAAACTCGCCCTCCTTCTGAATATAAGATATTCTCTACTGATTTTTTATTTCCTTATTTCTGAAAAAACTGTTGAAATCAGGATTCGCCAATAGAATTGAGGAATTCGCTGATAGAATAGAGAAATTCGCTGATAGAATGAGTGAAGTCGCCGATAGAATCAAGAAATTCGCTGATAGGAAAATCCGAGGATAGCTCGATAAATAAATTCGCCCATTAAACCGTGAAATCCTCTCATTAAACGGAAAAATCCGCACATTGAAATATAATTTATTCAAAAACGACCTTTTATTGAGTACTTTTTCAAAAAAAGACCCTTCCCCGTAAGGAAGAGCCTCTAAATGTTCTATTTTTAGTATGCTTTTGCCCAATAAACCATCTTATCTGCAGTTTTTCCACAGCATACGCATTTATCCGATACCTGTTCTTGCTCGAATGGCATACATCTAGATGTTGCCGTTGTATCTTCTTTAATTTTTTCTTCACAAGCTAAATCGCCGCACCACATAGCCTTAATAAAACCAGGTTTTGCTTCAAGAGATTGCTTTAATTCATCAAGTGTCACAGCCACGGTAGTTCTTTCTTCACGATGAGTTAATGCTTTATTATATAAATTTGTTTGAATTTCATCTAATAATTCAACAAGCTTTGTTTCTAATTGGTCCAGCGGCACAAATACTTTCTCTAAAGTATCGCGTCTCACTAGAACCACTTGCTTGTTTTCAATATCTTTAGGTCCAACCTCAAGACGGACTGGAATACCTTTCATTTCATACTCATTGAACTTCCAGCCTGGCTTTTTATCGCTGGCATCAATTTCAACACGGGCAACTTGACCAAGCGACTTTTTCAAATCGTAGGCAAAATCAAGCACGCCTTCTTTATGCTGCGCAATCGGCACAATCATCACTTGAGTTGGCGCAGCTTTTGGAGGGATTACTAGACCGCGGTCGTCGCCGTGGACCATGATTAAAGCACCGATAATCCTTGTTGTAAAGCCCCAAGATGTTTGATGCACATATTGCAGCTTTCCTTCTTTGTCTGTGTACTGAATGTTAAACGCCTCAGCAAACCCCGTACCAAAGTGGTGAGATGTGCCAGATTGTAACGCTTTTCCATCATGCATCAAGCTTTCAATCGTAAACGTAGCTTTCGCGCCGGCAAACTTTTCTTTTTCCGTTTTTTGCCCCTTTACAACTGGAATCGCAAGGATTTCTTCGCAAATAGCGGCATAAACATTGAGCATTTTAATGGTTTCTTCCATTGCGTCTTCGTCAGTAGCATGTGCAGTATGACCTTCTTGCCATAAAAACTCTAATGTCCGTAAGAACGGACGAGTAGTTTTTTCCCACCGAACGACGTTTGCCCATTGATTATATAGCTTTGGAAGATCTCTGTAAGAATGAATAATGTTGCTATAATGCTCACAGAAAAGAACCTCAGATGTCGGGCGGACAACTAAGCGTTCTGCGAGTTTTTCTGACCCGCCATGTGTAACCCATGCCACTTCTGGTGCAAAACCCTCCACATGGTCTTTTTCTTTTTGAAGCAAGCTTTCAGGAATAAATAAAGGCATATAAACATTTTCATGCCCGGTTTCTTTAATCCGGCGATCCAATTCATTTTTAATATTATCCCATAAAGCATAGCCATAGGGACGAATAATCATCGAACCACGCACGCTTGAATAATCAATCAAATCAGCTTTTGTGACGACATCTGTATACCACTGAGCGAAATCATCGTCCATCGCTGTAACATCTTTAACAAATTCTTTTGCCATGTTTGACACCTCATTAATTTTTTTATATAGAGACGGGCGCTTCCGCTTTTCAGCACAAAAAGGCCTTGATCCTAAAAAGGGACCAAGGCCTGGCGGTACCACCCTAAATTCATAAAGCAAAAAGCTTTATACACTTTCCATGATAACGGACATTATCCGCATGTATCTTCAAATGAATCCGATACAGAACTCAGAGGCAGGTTCAAATGACTGTCTTAAGAAACCTCGCACCATTGGTTCCCTCTCTTTGTAAGACCTTTTCACTTTACTAATCCCCGTCACAGTTTCAATAGTATTTTTGAAAATTATATATTTCATCCGAACAAAAGTCAATTTTTTTTGGAATATTTTGCTGAAGTGGGCATATTTACACTGAATTTACTTTAATCAATTGATTTTATCGGTTAAAATGCTAGTAATTAGAAAAATGGTGGGGTGGCTTACTTGGAAAAAGAAAAGGATGATCTCCAACAAGAAGAAGAAGAAAAAGAATTTCTCCTTGAGTACATAAAAATGCAAAATGAAGCTATGAAAAGAATTTATAAAAATACCCTTGATAAAAAAGAAGAAGAATAGAACGATCTCCTTATATGATTCTTGCTCGTATACCTCAACAAAGTTCATTAAACGTTCAAATAAATCACTGAAAATACAAATTTGAAGAAGTAATTTACATTTATAATACTCTTATGTTGTTAAAACACTTACACATCAGAGGAGACAAAAAATGAATATATTTGCGATTATTTCGGCAATTATTGTGGCGATGGGCACTGGATATTCCATTTATTCTGTTTACCGGCATAAAAATAAGCTTGCCAACACATCTGGAGTTATGATTAGTATGGTCATCGCTGTAATCACCGGGTTACTGACCGGGAGTATCATTGGTATTCTTTCCGGTGAGATTTTTCTAGTGGTAGGAGTCAGTATGATCATCGGTTTCGTCGTCGGCTTCTTAGCTGGACACCCTGTCGGAATATTAGCGATCCTGATGGGATCTATTTCGGGTTTAATGGGCGGAATTATTGGTTCCATTCTTGGTGCATTCATTCAATTTATTAACCCTACTATTTTGCTAGGAATCTTACTAGGTTTTTATATTTTAATTATCGGATTCGTGATCATGTATATTTTCGTGGAATCGAATAATAAATTATCGCTTGATACACAAGAGCTCTCACCATTTGCCATCATCGCAGGAGGCGTCGTTCTAGTATCATTATTTTTATTTATGTATAGCAGTGATATGGTTGAAATTCCCGGTCAAAGTAAAGCGACTCAAACAGAAACTCAACAAGCAGCTACTACACCAGAGGTTCCCAAAACAGAAGTGGATGTAACAAAGGAAAGCAAGCCGCTAATAAAGATGAAAGTAACCACACAAGGGTACACACCTAATGTTATCCGAGTTAAAAAAGGCGTACCTGTAGAACTAGAAATTAATAATCCGCTTGATAGTAGTAATTGTATCTCCACCTTTATGATTCCTGATTTTAATATTAACAATGTCAACTTAAAAACAGGAACAACTAAACTAACCTTTACTCCTGATAAATCAGGCGAATACACCTTTAGCTGTGGAATGCAAATGTTTAAAGGGACGATTATTGTTCAATAAATAACTAAGGCACACGAAAAATTTTCGTGTGCCTTTTCTTTTTATAAGCTAAGAAAAGCAAAAAACCCAAAATAATTATTTTGGGTTTTTGGAAAAATAATTTCAATGGATGTTCCTTTACCAAGGGTGCTTTGTACCTTTGTTTTTCCATGATGTTTCTCAATTATCCACTTAGCTATCGACAAGCCCAGCCCTGTTCCCTCGGCAGCCGTCCTTGCTTTATCACTCTGGTAGAAACGATCAAAGATCTTTGGAATATCATTTTCAGGAATCCCGATTCCGGTATCCTTAATTTTTAGAATGATGAAGGAGTGGTTCTGTGAACATGAAAGCAGTATTGAATGAATTGAACTGTTACCTTACCTAACTCTGGATGATCCACTTTAAGAGCAATATATCTAAACGAAAAATCATCTACATCCACATCGGTTAAGGTATTTAATGTTTTCGGGCGGATCAACTTCTCATTATCTTGGAAAATTTCCGAATCACGGTTTTGTTCCAACATCAGCTGATTATTTTCGTCCCAAATGAGGGTCATGTCCGCGGGTCTCTCCCTTTAAACTTTGGAATGGGGCCCCCACTATTCTCACGGATTTCACCGGGTCCCTCCGTCTGATGTTGAAAATGATCAATAGATCCAAGCAATGATTGGTTAACATCCTTATATAATTTATTATCTGTTTAAAAATAAATGACCGTACCGAGGATGCCAAATATTCTAATCTACACCCATTATTATGTTTATTTCTTAACTTTTCCTTAAAAGTTCATAATTGACATCAATTTTTATTTTATATATAGTTAAGCAAGTGAATAGTTAAAGAGTTTAACTAATTTATTAAAAATTAAAGAGGTGAACAATAATGGATAAAAAGATCATTCAGGAGCTAATTGACCGTTATGTGGCCGTTTCTTTTCAGGTACAAAAAAAAGCGGAATATTTAATCAAGGGGCAAATCGGCGACGATTTAACCAATGATCAGCACTACATATTAAGATATATTCATCAATCAAATGATTGCACTTCCACGGAATTGGCAGACGCTTTCGAGGTAAATAAAAGTGCGATCACGGCAATCATTAATCGGATGGCAGACCGAGGCTTAATTCAAAGGACACGAGATGTAAATGACCGGAGGGTAGTTTACTTAACGTTAACAAAGGAAGGTAATACCCTTTACGAAAATTGCCAAGAAAAAGTTCAGCTTCTCGTTGAATCAATTATTACGCAATTTGACGAAACCGAAATTACCACATTTATAAATACTTATGAGAAATTGGCTCAACTCTTAATCAACAAGAAACAGGAAGAACGGGAGGAATAAACAAGTGAGGGCAATTTTAAAGGGTAAATGGTTCATCTTAGCTGCATGGATTGTTGTTATTGCAGTACTTTTCATGGTGGCCCCAAATATGGAGGCACTTGTACGGGATAAGGGACAAATTACAGTACCAGAAGGATATTCCTCAACCATCGCTGAAAAAATTCTCAAGGATGTCCAATCAAGTGAAAACAGCGGCAGTAGTCTTCAAACCGCCTTGGTTTTTCATAGTGATAAAAAGTTAACAAAAACTGATTTTGCAAATGCAGAAAAAGCTGTGAATGTGCTTGATAAAAACAAGGGTCAACTTGGAATTTCCGAAATTTTAACTCATTTTAATGAAGCAAAGCTAAAAGATCAGCTTGTTTCAAAGGATGGTAAAACCATTCTTGTTTCTCTTAAAGTGAATGTGAAGGACCGTGAAGCAAAGGAAATTTCGGATGATTTATATCAAGCGATTGATGACATCAAGCTTGACCATTACTACACAGGAAACTGGGTCATCAGTGATGATCTTGTCACCAATTCTCAGGAAGGTTTGAAGAAAACAGAGGGTATTACTGTTGGATTTATCCTGATTGTACTCCTTCTTGTTTTTAGGTCGGCTATTGCGCCAATCATTCCGTTAGTGACAGTTGGTTTCAGTTATCTTACGGCCCAATCAATCGTTTCTTTATTAGTGGATAAGGTTAACTTCCCTCTTTCCACATTTACGCAAATTTTCTTAGTTGCCGTCCTGTTTGGGATTGGAACCGACTATTGCATTTTGCTGCTTAGTCGTTTTAAAGAGGAAATGGCCAAAAATGATAGTGTCACAGAATCAATTCTGGCAACCTATCGAACTGCTGGAAAAACAGTTTTTTTTAGTGGCGTTGCCGTTATGATCGGTTTTGCCTCGATTGGCTTTTCCACCTTTAAGCTTTATCAATCAGCAGCTGCAGTGGCTGTCGGTGTGGCAATCCTCCTGATTGCACTTGTAACCATTGTCCCCTTCTTTATGGCTGTGCTTGGCAAAAAATTGTTCTGGCCATCCAAGGGTAACCTTGAACATAGTGAAAGTAAATTTTGGGGGGTTGCCGGAAAATTTGCGCTCGCACGTCCATTAATTGCTTTTATTATTGTCGGCATTATTTCTGTACCTTTCTTGTTTTCCTATAAGGATCAATTATCATTTAATTCACTTGAGGAAATCAGTGATGATTTTTCCTCCATAAAAGGGTTTAATATCATTGCTGATTCCTTTGGCCCTGGTGAGGTAATGCCCACCCAAATTGTTATTAAAAATGATGATAAAATGAATACTTCAGAGTATATTTCCATTACGGAAAAAATTAGTCAGGAGCTGGCTAAAGTAAATGATGTAGATACCGTTCGTTCTGTAACCCGTCCTACCGGTGAACCCATTGATGACTTATATCTGTCCAAACAGGTGGCAAGTCTAGGGGATGGACTTGGTAAGGGGAATGATGGGATTAAAAAAATCAGTGACGGACTCGAAGAAGCTGGCACCCAAATGGCCGCTAATCAGCCGAAAATGAAGGAAGCCACTTCTGGTATAAACGAATTAATAAATGGAACAAGTAAACTAAAAAATGGGATGGGCGACATTCAAGGCGGATTAACGGCAATTGAAAAAGGACTAAAATCTGGTTCCGCTGGTTCTCAGCAGATTAAAGATGGGATGACTTTGGTTAAGACAAAATCTGCTGAAGTTTTAGCTGGTAGTAAACAATTGCTCGCTGGTTATCAAAAGGCAAGTACAGGATTAGCTACCCTTCAGGGGAATTATGAAAAAGTAGCTACAGGATTAGATTCATTGAACAAATCCCTAACGGCAACCAATCAATATTTTGCTAATCTTGAAAAACAATATAGTGATATTGGGAAAAACCAAAATTATCAAGCTATCAAAATGACGGTACAAGGGTCCCAAACTGCAACAAAGGAATTAGCAGGCGGATTACAGAAATTAAATGCAGGACTAACAGACGCGCAGGAAGGGATTCAGTTTGCCAACAGTAAATTTTCTGAAATAACTGATGGTCAGAAAGCCCTGATTAGCGGGATGGAGGGACTGATCAAAGGAATTTCCGACCTTGAAACAGGACTAGATAAAATGGCCGCTGGACAAGGAAAAGTCATCGACGGACTCCCACAATTTACTGGTGGACTTTCTGGAATAAATGACGGGCAAAAGCAGCTCCTTTCTGGCTTCCAAGACATCGGTGGGCAAATCACGCAGCTTTCTGATGGCTTAACCAAAAGTGCGGATGGATTAAATAAAGTTTCAGATGGCCTTAATTCTGCCCAAGATTATCTTTCAGAGGTATCAAAGCAGAAGCAAACTGGGTTTTTCATTCCGCAGGAGGTTCTTGATGGTAAAGATTTCGAGCAATCACTGAATGCATATATGTCAAATGACAGAAAAGTAATGACCATTGATGTGATTTTTAATAAAAATCCATACTCGAATCAAGCGATCAATCGGATCCCTGAGATTAAGCATGCCGTCAAACGTGTGATTAAGGATAGCAAACTCGAAAATGCTAAAGTTGCTGTTGGCGGGGTTTCGAGTATGCATAAAGACCTTGATTCAATTTCAAAAGCGGATTATTCTAGAACCGTTCTATTGATGCTAATCGGAATTAGTCTAATCTTAATCATTCTTCTCCGATCACTGATTATGCCGCTTTATTTGATTGGGTCATTAGTTTTAACTTATTTTACTGCGATGGCCATATCAGAAAAGATTTTCGTTAATCTATTAGGCTATACAGGAATAAGTTGGGCGGTTCCCTTCTTCGCCTTTGTTATTTTAGTCGCTTTGGGAATAGACTATAGTATTTTCTTAATGGATCGGTTTAACGAATACCGAAATATGCCGGTTCAAGAAGCAATTCTACTTTCGATGAAAAAGATGGGTACAGTAATTATTTCTGCAGCGGTTATCTTGGGCGGTACATTTGCAGCTATGATGCCATCAGGTGTATTATCCTTGGTTGAAATTGCTACAATTCTATTAATCGGCTTAGCCTTGTACTCACTAGTTGTGCTCCCATTGTTTGTTCCAGTTATGGTAAAAACATTCGGTGAAGCCAATTGGTGGCCATTTCTAAAAGCTAAAGATCATGACAATCCTCTCGACTAATTAGTTGCGCTGGCCCATGGGTCAGCGTGCTTTTTTTACCTTTTTTGAAACTTTTCCACTTTATTCTCGTACATATAGAGTGTTAAGAATAATGAAGAAATATATCTTTCATGAAATTTTTCCCTTTTTCAAAAATACATTTATAATGTACATATGAACAAGAATCGATGAGGAGTGAAAAAAAGTGGGTGTTACACTTAGCAAAGGCCAAAAGGTTGATTTGACCAAATCTCACCCCGGTCTGCAAAATGTCGTTGTCGGGTTAGGTTGGAATATTAGTCAGCAAGGATCCAATTTTGATTTAGATGCTTCAGCATTTTTATTAGGTCAAACCGGTACGGTGAACAGTGATCAGGATTTTGTATTTTATAACAATCCGTCAGGTGGAAATGGCTCGATTATCTATAGCGGAGACAATCGTACCGGTGCAGGAGCTCATGATGATGAGCAGATCCGGATTGATTTAAACAAGGTTCCCTCCCACATTCACCGGGTTGCCTTCACGATAACTATCCATGATGCTCAAATGAAAGGGCAAAATTTCGGACAAATTACAGATTCCTATGTGCGTATTTTTAATGAGCAAACAAATGAAGAATTGTTGAGATTTAACCTTGGACGGGATTTCACCGTAGAAACTGCAATTGTAGCAGCAGAGCTCTACCGTCACAACGGAGAATGGAAGTTTAATGCAATCGCCAGTGGCTTTCAAGGGGGGTTAGCTGCATTATGTCGGAACTTTGGTATTTCGGTTGACGACCCACCTGCGAGCGTCACGTCGCCACCATTCCAGCCAATGAATGGTCAACAAAGCCCGAATTCGTATCAGCAAAATCAAGCAAATCCTAATCCGTTTCAGCAAAGTAATCCATACCAACAAAACCAAACAAGCCCTGGTTCTTACCAACAGCCTATACATCTTCAACCTGAATCATCCCATCAGCAACCCGCCTACGGATATCCGACCCAGTCTTATCCAGCGCCCACAAATTCACACCAATCGTATGGTGGAGATGATATCATATGCCCACGCTGTCATTCAGCCAATGTCAGGACAGGCAAAAAGGGATTCGGATTAGGAAAAGCAGCAATTGGCGGGTTAATCCTTGGTCCTGTCGGCTTACTGGGCGGTTTTATTGGAAAAAACCAATTGAAGTTTTCTTGTAATAGCTGCGGCAATAACTGGTCCCCTTCACAAACAGATTACGCAGAGTGGGCTAATAATCAAAAGAGAAAAGCCCAAGATCTATTTAATCGTTATAAAAGTCAGGATGTACTTGATGCGGTTGTCGCAGCCTGTGCTTTAGTTGCGATGGCCGACGGATACTTGGATGCTTCTGAGCGTCAGAAAATGATTGAATTCGTCAATTCAAGTGAGGAATTACGTGTTTTTGACACCAATAAAGTCATCCAAAAGTTTAACTTTTTCATTGCTAAGCTGGAAAACGATCGAATGCTAGGGCGTGCCGAAGCATTTCGTGCACTTGGAAAAATAAGAACGAAACCGGAAATTGCTCGTCTTGTCGCCCGATATTGCATCGCAATTGGCTATGCAGATGGAAATTTTGACAACAATGAAAAACAAATGGTAAGTGATATTTGTCGCGAACTTGGACTAAACCCTGCAGAGTTTTTAAATTAAGAAAAGCAAAAGCCTCCATTCCATCACGGAATAGAGGCTTTTTTTAATTCTTCCAAACTCGCTTATTTTCCACACGCTTTGTCAGACCCAGTGAATCTAATTTTTCTAAGAATGGAATCATGTATTTACGTGAAAGTTCAAGAGCATCTTTTGCATCACCGACCTCAAACTCTGAACCTGTATGGCTGCGTAGTTTAGCTACAGCTTGTTTAAACACTTCCCCATGATATGCGAATTGCTCATCCAACTGAACAAGTTGTTCAGCGTCTTCAAGGAAGCGTCGTACATCCGCTTCAAGGTTCTCAGGAATACCTGAATCAGCAAAATAGTCCCTTAAGTAACGAACCTTTAATCCATCCCTCTGCAATTCATTAATAAGATTTTCAGTCCGTTTCGCCCAGCTTTTTGGTACATGAGGGACAAAACTTGCCAAAGAAACAAACTGTCCCTTCCGTTTAAAGAGATGATTTGTAATTCCATTTTCCAGTACATAATCGAGCAGAGCTTTCGGAAATCTTTTCTGCATGGTTTGGAAAAGCTCCGCTTTATTAATGCCTATCTTCATTGAATGGAGATGATGAAAATCCTGCAGTTTATCAAAAATATCTTCTTCAATGGAATGGATTAACAGTTGAAGCGTATATTCTTTTCCATCATATAAAACAAATTCTGCTTCGGCTAAGTGCTCTGTTAATGTTTCTCCATCTAGAGAAGTCCGTTTAATCAACTCATTCAACGGTAAACTTTTCGCTTCCATTAAAATTGCGGATATCCGTTCCTTTGGTGAGCCGACTTTTTTCTTTTCCAGGTCCTCTATCGTTTGATTGCCAAATCGATATTTGTCCCCGCGAGGATCAATCACCCATCCGCCGCCAATCGTCTCTTGAGGGCTTGGCCGTCGCAAAATAAAGCGGTCGCCTCGTTTCGTAAGAATTTCTTCTTCAAGTCGAAGCTGACAAAGGATTTCGCCGTTCTCCTCCTTTACTTCATTACGGTCAAAAAAGACAATCCGCCCCATTACCTCTGCCGTACCGAGATGGAGCTTTATCGGCATCCGCTGTTTGACTATATGCTCGAGGTCCTCCACTACACGAATAGCTACATCCAAAGTCTTCGATACTAGGAAATGTTCGGATGACACAAGGACATCTCCTCGTTCAACGTCTTCCTTCGAAACACCGGAAAGGTTAAGTGCCGTCCTTTGTCCGGCATAGGCCTTCCCTGCCGATTTATGATGTACTTGAATCTGACGCGCTCTAACCTCAATCCCTTTTGGCATTATTTTTAAAGTTTGCCCTTCCTCAACGGTTCCTTCATACACAGTGCCTCGAACGACCGTCCCTTGACCTTTTACCGTGAATACCTGGTCGATTGGCAGACGAAAGGCGCCTTTCGCATCACGCATTTCTTGTTCCTTTAATGTATTAATGATTAACTCCTTCAATTCTTCAATCCCTTTTTTAGAGAGACTATCAATCAAAACAAACGGTGCATCTTCAAAAACAGTATCAGTAAGTTCTTCTAAAATATCATCCTTAACAAGCTCGATAAATTCCCCATCAACCCGGTCAATTTTTGAAATAGCGACTAAACCATTTTTGACACCTAAAAATTTCAAGATGTCCAGGTGCTCCCTCGTCTGCGGCATCACACCTTCATCTGCGGCAACGACTAGCACTACGAGGTCTATCCCCGCAACACCAGCAATCATTTGCCGGATAAAACGTTCATGTCCTGGAACATCTATGACAGAAATTTGTATTTCATTATCTTCATATAAGGGTGCAAAACCGAGTTCAATAGAAATTTGACGTTCCTTTTCTTCCTTTAACCGGTCGGTATCCACATTGGTTAACGCTTTGGTTAGTGACGTTTTCCCATGATCGATATGCCCTGCCATCCCAATCGTAAAAAATCTTTTTTCCACGTTTGCCACCTACTTTATCGTTCTTCCATTCTACTGTAGCCTTTATAACTTGATTGTTCAAGAGTAGATTTTAGTACAATTACTCCTTCTCTTTTCAAGATATCTCCACATTCATACCATCTATATGTTTCATTAATGTGCTATGTTGTTAGATAGAACATATAAACAACAAAGGAAGATTACAAATGAAGAAAATGGTTTGGCCGATAATCGCAGGAATGCTCCTATTAACAGCCTGTCAGAATAGTGAACCAAAGGCAGAAGAAGTAAACACTCCAAGCAAACAGCCTCAACAGAAAGTTGAAATAAAAAAAGACAACACGTTCCCCTACCCGAATTTGTTGGCGGATAATGACCAGTCTTATTCCCTCCTGACGATTGGAGAACAGGAAGAACAAACACCCATCGAGAAGGACGAGAAAATTATTAAAGTGGTTACTAACATTTTGAGTTTACCCACACTTAAAATGGTCGAAAAAATTTATCCTAACCTAGCAATTGAAAATCAATCAAGCTATATTCTTTTTGATAATAGTAGAATTGTTTATCAATCAAAAAGTTTAAAAGATCTGAAAAGCTTCCTCGCAAAAAATTCTTTAAAATAACAAAAACCAGAAATTCATCTGGTTTTTTTATTTTACCTGTTCTTTTACTGTTAAGAACAAGTGAAAGTGAAATAAAGAGTAATTACCATACTATCCCCTCTTCTATTCATCCCCATGAATCTTATTACCACTATCTTTTCCTTCTTTTATGAAAAGTAGAATAATTTCAATAAATTACCTGCTTAAAACTTTTTTCTGAAAAAGCTACACAATTTTCTCGAAATTTTGTATAATAAAAATATAGTTTTGCATTAGCGCAACTTTTATTCCTTAACGAATAAATATTTCCTATACGAAAGATAGATGAAAGGGGATATCTTATGAGTCACACAAATTCACTCGCAGTAGACCGGGCTCAAGTAGCTGAACAACGAACTGTTTCTGCTGCTAGAGATGCCATAAATGGTAAAGTAAAGGGATTTCGGGCATTATTGCCTTTCTTAGGCCCCGCGTTCATTGCTTCCATTGCATATATAGATCCTGGAAATTTTGCAACTAACATCCAAAGCGGTGCTCGTTTTGGATATAAAATGCTTTGGATTATTGTATTAGCCAACCTGATGGCCATGCTTTTACAGAACATGTCTGCGAAACTTGGCATTGCCACAGGCAAAAGTCTTCCTGAAATTTGCCGCGAGAATTTTCCAAAATGGCTTACTATTATTATGTGGATTGTTTCTGAGTTAGCCGCAATGGCGACTGACCTTGCTGAATTTTTGGGCGCTACGCTGGCTTTAAATTTGTTGGCAGGTATTCCAATGCTGTTAGCGACGATCATAACTGGGGTCGTCACCTATCTAATATTAATGCTAGAGAAATATGGATTTCGTCCGCTTGAAAAATTTATTGCAGCATTTGCCGTTTTAATAGGTTTATGTTATTTAGTCGAAACAATATTTTCTAAACCAAATATTGCGCAAATAGCTTATCATAGCGTTGTGCCATGGCTAGGTAATAGCGAAAGCCTGATCCTTGCAGTTGGCGTACTCGGTGCCACAGTTATGCCGCATGCGATTTATTTACATTCAAGCTTAACTCAAGGACGAATCGTTCCTCGTAACGATAAGGAGAAAATCAAAATACAAAAATTTAGCACGAAAGAAATATTCATTGCGATGACTTTAGCCGGCTTTATTAATTTATCAATGATGTACATGGCTGCGTCTGTATTTAACACTACTGGAAACAGTCAGATTGCAGATATCCAGTCAGCCTACCACACGCTTACACCGTTGCTTGGTCCTGCAGCGGCCAGTGTATTCTTAATTTCTTTACTTGCTTCAGGACTATCAAGTTCTGTGGTCGGTACAATGGCCGGGCAAGTCATCATGCAGGGATTTGTAGGATTTACAATTCCCGTTTGGGTCCGCCGTCTAGTAACTATGCTCCCAACAGTAATCATCGTTGCGATTGGGGTCGACCCTACCCGTACACTTGTGATCAGCCAGGTGGTTCTAAGCATGGTGTTACCCTTCCCAATTATTGCTTTAATCTACTTTACACAAAAAAAAGAATTCATGGGCGTGTTAACTAATAAACGAATCACAACGATTGCTTCATCATTATTCGGACTAATTATATTAGGTTTAAATATCTGGTTGGTAGTTCAGACGTTTTTGGGTTAGAGCAAGGATTAATCGTTATTTAAATGGCATTATAAAAGACGTGTGAAATGGCACACGTCTTTTTTCGTTTTCATTATTCAATGGGAAACAGTCAGTCTTCTATACTATTCTCAATTCGTTTGATCCTAGCAGACATGTATATAACAACCAAAATCCTAAAGAAGTTATGTTATACTAGATTATATTAACTCTTCAGAAAATTCAATAACATATTAATAAATACCGGGGGGATTTATTTGAATTTTGATGCGATTGTAATTGGTGCCGGCCTCGCAGGGTTAGTTACAACTGCTGAATTGGCGGATGCAGGAAAAAGGGTGCTCCTTTTAGACCAAGAACCTGAAGCGTCTCTCGGTGGGCAGGCGTGGTGGTCTTTTGGAGGTCTATTTCTCATCAATTCTCCCGAACAGCGAAGAATGGGCATTAAGGATTCCCGAGAACTAGCCTGGCAGGATTGGTTAGGGGCCGCAGGGTTTGATAGAGAAGAAGATGAGGATTATTGGGGAAAAAAGTGGGCTGAGGCATATGTTGAATTCGCCGCGGGTGAGAAACGTGAATGGCTATCCGGAATGGGCATTCGTTTTTTTCCCGTTGTCGGATGGGCAGAACGTGGCGGCTATACTGCTGAAGGACATGGCAATTCAGTGCCACGCTTCCACATTGTATGGGGAACAGGTCCAGGTCTCGTAAAGCCATTTGAGGATAGAGTCAGACAGGCAATGAAGAACGGACTTGTCGATTATCGTCCACGCCATCGCGTTAATGAATTAATAAAGGAAAATGGTGCTATTATTGGTGTCCAAGGTGACATTCTAGTTCCAAGTACTGCGGCCCGAGGGGAAGCAAGTTCACGGGAGGTAATTGATGAATTCGAATTTCATTCCTCTGCGGTTGTGGTGACAAGCGGCGGTATTGGTGGAAACCATGATCTTATTAGGGAAAATTGGCCCGAGCGGCTCGGTAAAGCTCCTAAAATGATATCCGGGGTACCGGACCATGTGGACGGAAGAATGCTTGGTATAACAGAGAAAGCCGGCGGACGCATCGTAAATCGCGACCGAATGTGGCACTATACCGAAGGCATTAAAAACTGGGACCCGGTCTGGCCTAAACATGGTATTCGGATCCTGCCTGGTCCATCCTCGCTTTGGTTCGATGCCAAAGGAAAGCGTTTTCCAGCGCCAAACTTTCCTGGCTTTGATACTTTGGGGACCCTTGAAGCGATTATGAAGTCAGGCTACGACTACTCCTGGTTCATTTTAACTCAGAAAATTATTGAAAAAGAGTTTGCCCTTTCAGGGTCTGAGCAAAATCCCGATTTGACTGGGAAAAGTATCAAAAAAGTGTTAGCACGTATCCTACCCGGCCCTACTGCACCAGTTAAGGCATTTATGGATAAGGGCGAGGATTTTATTATTGCAAATACCCTAGTTGAGCTAGTGGATGGAATGAACAAACTTTCAGGTGATAACTTACTTAATTTTGCAGAAATCGAACGCCAGGTTTTAGCTAGAGACCGGGAGATCGAAAATAAGTTTACGAAGGATCTTCAAATTACGGCGATGCGTGGAGCTAGAAATTACCTTGGTGACAAACTGATTAGAGTGGCATCCCCACATAGAATTCTCGATCCAAAGATGGGCCCATTAATAGCTGTTCGGTTAAACATTGTTAGTCGAAAAACGCTAGGTGGACTGCAGACTGACCTATCTGGCAGAGTCCTCGATGAAACAGGTAGTCCTGTTCCAGGTTTATACGCAGCTGGCGAGGTCTCAGGGTTTGGAGGAGGCGGGATTCATGGCTACCGCTCATTGGAAGGAACCTTTGTTGGGGGCTGTCTGTTCACAGGGAGACAGGCTGGACGTGCACTTGCTAAAGAATTATCATAACTATGAAGAGAATCTTGTTAAGGGGGTGAAAAATATGTCATCATCATTAGTATTCATGGCCCTTTATCGTCCGCATCCTGGAAAAGCGGAGGAATTGAGAGAAGTTCTTAAAGTACATATCCCAACTTTAAGAAAAGAAGAATTGATTACAAACCTAGAATTACTCTCGCTGCAAGCAGAGGATGGTACGATTATCGAAATTGCTGAGTGGAGGTCAACCGAAGCAATAGAGAAAGCACATCAATCAGCTGCAGTTATGGAAGTATGGGACAAAATTGGTTCGTTAGCAGAATTGACCAGTCTTTCAACCCTAGCCGAGGCACAAGAACGGTTTCCTAATTTCAAGCTTATTTGAGGGATGGCTATCTTTAATAGTTAGCAGAAAAACACAAAAAGCAGTGTGATTCATTGATGTAAATGAATCCACTGCTTTTCGGATAATTAAAGACCTCTATGTTACCGTCGGCCACTTTTTTCTTGCTCTGAGGTCACTTAAGGCGGCTCTATGTTACCGTCGGACGCTTTTTTCTTGCTCCACGGTCACTTAAAGCCTCTCTATGTTACCGTCAACCGCTTTTTTCTTGCTCCACGGTCACTTAAAGCCTCTCTATGTTACCGTCAACCGCCTTTTTCTTGCTCCGCGGTCACTTAAAGCCTCTCTATGTTACCGTCCACTGCTTTTTTCTTGCTCCGCGGTCACTTAAAGTAGCTCTAGGGGCTCGCTCCAACCGTGATAACTATAAATCCATTAATTAGTAAACATAAATTCCGTCCGACTGCCGGTCTGGTCTGCCATAACTTCGAGTCGGACATCAATTCGTTCTTTCAGCTCCGGAACATGCGAGATGATTCCAACCAAACGGCCGCTGCTTTGGATGTCCATTAATGCTTCAATTGCCTGATCAAGGGATTCAGGGTCGAGTGTCCCAAAGCCTTCATCGATGAACATGGTTTCAAGCGAAACCCCGCCGGCATAATTTTGAACTACATCTGCCAGACCCAGTGCCAGCGACAAGGAAGCTTTAAAGCTTTCCCCGCCCGATAATGTTTTAACATGTCGTTCCTGGCCCGTGTACTGGTCAAACACCAGCAATTCTAAGCCGCTCTGCGCATTCCCTTTGGACCGGTCTGTTTTTCTCAGCAACTGAAAACGGCCGGACGTCATTTTTCGTAAGCGACCATTTGCTTCTCGTAAAATATCATCCAGGAATGCAGCCAGCACATATCGTTCAAAGGTAACTCGGAAGTTATTTTGGCCCTTCGCTATTTCATAAAGATGCCCAATTAACTTGTAGCGTTCTTCCAAGACCTTCATTTGTTCATTCAAACCTTCCACCCGAAGGTAAATTTCTTCGTTATCTCGCTTTTTAACAAAGAGATTTGTGATTTGTTGATTTAAAGCGTCAATTTCACTTGAAGCTTTCGCTAACTCTAGCTTTAATCCCTCCACATCAGGGGTTTTCACATCGATTAAAAGATCGGTTAGTTCTTTCAAACGGTCTGATACCGAGCGTAGCTCTTCACGATAGCTGCGGATTTCTGACTCAAGGTTGCGAATTTCTACTTCTGTCCGTTTCGAAGTTGCATACAGGCCGTACTTTTCAAAGCCCTGCTCTGTAAGTTTGTTAATAAAGATTTCCCTTTCAGTCTCGAGCTCCTGCTGTTTACTAGCAAAGTGCTTCTCAGCATCTAGTAATCTCGCCTTTTCATTTGAAAGTTTTTCGTTCACCATCTGTAACTGCTTCTGTGCCTCTTCTAGCTGTTTAATTAGTGTTTCCCGGCGGTTTCGAGAGGATGCGAGTGCCTTTTCGTATTCCGCTTCCGAGCGAAGATTTTCGGGAATGACTTTCATCATCCGTGAAAGATTGGTCTTCTTTTCGGTAAATTGTGCTGTTAATTCATTGACCTGAGCCGAAACCTGATGAATAGTGTTTTGTAGATTGATTTTTTCAGATTCTCTTTTTTCTAAATCCAATCTAATCTGATCTAATTGCTTAATCTGCGCAGCCAGCTTTTCTTGATTTTGTACAAGCTGGATCTTAGCGGTAGCTGCGTCAAGTTTGGCATGAGGTAAATCCGACTCTGTAAAATCTGGCCGAACCATACTTATTTCTTGCAAGATTTCGGTTACAGCTTCCCTTTGCGCTGCCACTAAGGACTGAATTTGGTAAAATTGAGCTTCATCTGCAGACTTATCTTTTTCCCATTTAGCCGCTTGGGCCTTGGCTGCCTTCATTTCCTCCTCAGTCGGAATGCTGTCATCATGTTGGATGGCTGGGGATGGATGGTGTTCAGAACCGCACACCGGACATGCTTCCCCTGATTGAAGCTTTGCTGCTAGTATCGCTGCTTGCCCGTGCATCCATTTTCTCTCTAAATTTTCAACCATAGCTCTCGCATCCGTAAACCGAGCGGTCGTATTTTCATAGCGGGCGGTGGTTGTCTTAAGAGTTTGCTCAGCCTTTTGACGCCTTCCTAGAAGAGTTTCAAATTTTTCATAACGGTCAAGTTCAGCGTTTAGTTTTTCAATTCTGCCCTCATTTTCTAAATATGTCAATTTTCCCTTTTCAATTTCTTCCTTCTGCTGATTTAGAAATCCGATTTGTGTTCCTAGTTGTTCTATTAGTTGTTCGGACTGAGTATACTTTTCCTTCGCTGCTTTCAGTTCAGCATCCTTGTTTTTCGTTTCTTTAAGCAATGCGGCAAACGAATATACATCCTCTTTCATATTTATTAAACTGTTTACTTCATCAAGGGCTGCCTGGCGCTCATCCTCTCGTTCAAGCTCTAGCTGGAGTTGTTGCTCATGTTTTTTCAAAAGTCCAGTCCATTTTTCAATTTCCAGTTGAATCGACTTTAAATTAGCCTCGTGCTGGTCAAGCTCGCGTTTTAAACGGTGGCACAATTCCTCCTGCTTGGCTAAAAGCGCAGCCTTTTGTGCTCGCTCGACCTGCTGCTCTTTTTCAATAAACACTTCTTCTTGGGAAACTAGTCTGGCCTTTTGACCCTTTAACTCCTCTTTCGTTTGCAGCTGTTTTAAGATCGCCTCTGCTTCAAAAAGCTGCCCCTTCAGTTTGTCTTGTTCCTGGACCTTTTCTTTCAATTGAATGTTTAGTTGCTCCAACACTTCACCCATGCCTGCAATTTCAGCTTTTAATAGCGGCATGATTATCGTGTCATTTACAGAATCGGCATCCAAGTAGCCACGGAGCTCTTCATTCGTTACTGCTTGAATGCGGCGAATCGCTTCATTTCTTGACTGTACCTGGTCCTCAACCGTCCTTTTCAACTCTGTGGCTTCTTCCTTCAATTTATCTTCTACCATTTTATATAATTGGGTATGAAATAGCCGCTGGAGGATTAGTTCTTTATCTTTACTATCTGAGGTGAGGAGTTTTCGGAATTCGCCCTGCGGAATCATTAAAATCTGCCGGAACTGATTCGCATCAATTAGCATAATTTCCTTAATTTTTTCCTCGACATCGTTAATCTTGGAAGCCAGCAGCTTCTTCTCGCCATTTTCTGCCCACATGTATAATTCAGCTTTGGCACCAAGTTGCGTATAGCCATCGCCTTTTTCTTTCTTTTTCAATTGCTGCGGTGACCTTGTAATCGAATAAGCTTTATTACGTAGGGAAAAATCAAGTGAAACCTCAGTTAATAACTCGTCTTTAGCAAACTGGCTGCGAAGCTCGGGACCATTGCGATCTTCTCCACTCGCTTTTCCATAAATTGCATAACTGATGGCATCAAAAATCGTTGTTTTCCCGGAACCGGTTTTACCAGAAATAACAAACATTGTCCGATTCCCTAGGGCGGTAAAATCAATTTCTTCATTTCCTGCATAAGGACCGAAAGCTTGCATCGTCAGTTTTAAAGGTTTCATTTCAATCCCTCTTCCCTTAACACTTTTTCAATTACCTCGGTCATTGCCTCTTTTTTATCAAGCGAAAATTCAGAGGTTGTCATTTCTGAGTAAAATTGTTCAAACAACTCAAGCTCAGACTTTTTCTCACTTCGAATTGCAGCGAAGGATTGTTTTTTCTTTAAATCGGTTATATCAAGTTTTCGTTCAAGATGGAGGACGTTCGGGTACACTTGCCGTAACTTATTAATCGGGTCAATTAATGCTCCTTCATCAAGGAGAGTGATTTTTAAATAATCATCGACCGTTTCTTTTTCATAAAAATAAGGATCCAATAATTGTTCAAGCTGCCCTTCTAGTTCACGCATATCATGTTTCGGTTTAAGCGTTCGATAACGATGGGTAAAGTTCCCTTTATCGTCGATTTCAATAATAGAAATCGACTTTTTTTGTTTTGCTTCCGAGAAAGAATATTTTAAGAGGGAGCCCGAGTATTTCACCTTGTGATGATTAATGGCATCTGGACTGTGTAAGTGTCCAAGCGCGGTATAGGAAAACGGTTCGAACAATTCAGCCCCAACACAGCCGGAACCGCCTACTGATAAGACACGTTCAGAATCGGACGTTTGCCCTCCTAATACAAAGGCATGTCCAACTAAAATATTGGGCTCGTTAGGATTAAGATTTTCCTCCATTTTGCCAATAAGAGCTTTCATCGCTTCTTGATGGGAATGGATCGAATCATCCCCAAGAAGTTGTCGGACCACTCCGGGCTCTGCATAAGGAACTAGATAGAAGTTTACTCCGTTTATTCGCACAGGAGTGAAGCTGTTTGATAATTTTCCCGAAAGATAAAATTGACTGTGCTTATACCAGGAGCTCCCGAATGAAAGTCGCTCGGCACTATCGTGGTTTCCAGCAATCGCGACTACAGGTGTCTTTAATTCAACATTAATTTTAAAAAGCATTTCATCAAGTAATTCCACAGCATCAGTAGGAGGTACCGAGCGATCATACAAGTCCCCTGCAATGACTACTGCATCCGGCTTTTCTTCTGCGACGATGTCCACAAATTGCTCAAGGACTTCGCGCTGATTTTCTGTCATATAGACTCCATGGACTAATTTACCTAAATGCCAATCAGCTGTATGGATAAATTTCATCTGCTCACCCCAATAATTTTATTCTGCTTTGTTTCCAATACTACTATTATAGCAAAATACAAAAAAGAATGAGCTTGGAAATGCTAGCAGATTACTGGAATAATGGTTATTTATACTAAGGAGGAGATTTGAAAAGCCTTTTAACTATAAAAAACAGCCCGGAACCATGTCCGGGCTGTTATAATAGATTACAATATTATTTTTTAGTTACGTTAGCAGCTTGTGGTCCACGAGCTCCTTCAACTACTTCGAAAGATACTTCTTGACCTTCTTCTAAAGTTTTGAAACCTTCTGTTTGGATTGCAGAATAATGAACGAATACGTCGTTACCATCCTCAGCTTCGATGAATCCAAAACCTTTTTCTGAGTTAAACCATTTTACTTTACCGTTTTTCATGAAAAAAAATCCTCCTATTGGCTTATACACGTAAGCCATGTGTAAATTCACCAAATTACAACGTGATAGCTTTACCTTCATTTCCTCATCCAAACATCGGTTAAAACTTTGAACAAGCTTGTAATATAAATCTAATCTCGTGCAACGGCTGATTAAATTTTAGCATTCTATCAGTCTAGATGTCAATAATAGACAACCCAAGAAAAACCTTCATAAATCTACAATTCTAGCTTATTTTCAAGGTATTTTCGACTTAAATCGACAACCTCTCAACGGGACACTTCTATTTAAAAAAGCGAACTGATTTTAGTGAAGTTAAATCGTCTACTTGCTATTTTCAACCTTACTTTGTTGGGAAGTTGGGGGAACAGCCCTATTACGGTCAATTTTCCCAATCCGGCACTTGATTCCTTTAATGATGTCCTTCACAAGTAATTCCAAACCAATATATGTTAACGATGGGAAATCCGCAAATAGCTTTTTCACCTCCCACTTCAGTTCATTCTTCCCGCAAATACTATGTCGATTAATTTTGTCAACTTCTTCCTTTATTTTCGCCATTTCAAGTTTTTGTTTGTCGGCAGGAAGGAGTATGATTTCGTCTAAACGCTTAAGGAATTCAACAGATTTTGCAATTTTAATCGCAACTTCATCGTGAACTTCTTTGGTAATGATCCCATTTCTGTATTTAAATTCACTTAATTTTAACGCTGAATCATAGGTAGCTCTGACAATGTCTTCTCTCGTCATTTTGTTGGTTTCATAACTTAACATGTTTTTCCATGAGGGTTGTTTCATTGCCTCGCGGAAGTCTTCAAGTTTTTGGCAGAACTTTTTATAACCATATTTTTCTGGATTTTCAAATGCTGGGCTGCCTGGGTCAAGAAAAGGAGAAAGTGGTGCGACGAAGTACGAAATTTGCTGACTTTCACCGCACTGTTTGTGAATAATTTCACAAAAATCGACATTACGCATCGCACTGTCATAATCTTGATTAGGTATCCCCGTCATGAAGAACAAATCAATTTTTGCGCAGCCATGTTTTAGTGCAAATTGGAGCATTTCGATGACCTTTGCATTCGTGCATGGAAGTTTCCCATTATATTTTCGAATATCTTCATCAGCCGATTCAAGCGTAAGCTCAATACTATATTTAGGCATCGCTTTGTTTAAGCGCCTGAAAAATTCCTCATCAGCATAATTGAATAACTCAAAGACTATTTCATTTTTTAAATTCATTTTTTCTAAGCCACTCAGGAATTCATCGACGTACTCTTTGCCACCTTGTCTAATATCGTTCAATAAGAAGATTGGGGCACGGGTGAATCTTTGAATCAATGCAATATCCTCAAGCATTTTTTTCGGTGACCGCATGACAAGTTTTTTTCGATTACAAT
Source organism: Neobacillus drentensis NBRC 102427 (assembly GCF_001591445.1). Lineage (GTDB taxonomy): Bacteria > Bacillota > Bacilli > Bacillales > Cytobacillaceae > Neobacillus > Neobacillus drentensis. The sequence goes on from NZ_BCUX01000001.1 coordinate 93,204, forward strand.
TGAGCTCATAGGCGTCCTTGGAACCACCACAAATCAGACAATTATAAGTGCACCCTTTGGAAGTTAGAATGGCTGTGTTTGGATACTGCAGCCAACCCTTATAGGGTAAGGGATCCAAGAGATTAAAATACTTAAAGACAGACCTAATAATATAACGGTAACCAGGTAGATTAAATTCATCAAGACTATCAGGAACATACGACATTTCATTATAATAACGATCATTTCCTTTTTTCCAAGTAAGATTGGGAATATCAAAAAGGCTGTCCTCTTCTCTTTTCTCTAACTTGTTGAGAAGCATTAGAATTAATTTCTCGGTTGTATCACCGCGCATAACGAAATCAATACAAGGGTACTCTATCAACTCCTTATGAAAGTATGTGCTGGATAGTCCCCCAAACATAACTGGCGTATCAGGGTGATATTTCTTGATAATTTTTGCCAGCTCCACACTGCCATGTGCATGCGGAAGCCAATGAAGATCGATTCCAAATGCTTTTGTCTTAATTTTTCTGATTTTCTTTTCGACATCAAAATTTGGATTTAGAAGCATCCGATTGGCTATATTAATGATCTTTACTTTTAGCCCATAACGCTCAAGATAGTCTCCAATACTCGTTAACCCGATGGGGTACATTTCAAAAACGGGAGAGGATGGAACAACATCACTGATTGGACCTGTAAACAGCATCTCTTTACGGAAATCATAAACTGTAGGAGGATGCAACAGTACTAAGTCATACATAGTAAACCGCCTTCCTATATTCCTATAGATTCATTCACTTTAATAGTAATACAAAGTATCGTGGGAAAGTTGGTTTAAATATTACAAAATATCGAGAGTTACCAAAAAATAACATATCCTCTTTTTCACTATTAGTATAGAAAAAATACCGAAGAAAATTAATTCTTCGGTATCGCTAGATCTTCCTCATCTTCTTTAAACTTATCGAGAATCGTGATTGTATCAACGAGATGATTGTTAAAGATTTGCCTCGCAACGGCTAATAATTCAAAAATCATCGGGTCTTTCAATGTATAAATGACTTTGTTTCCTTCTTTCGTACCGGAAACAATATTCTTCGCTCTTAGGATTGTTAATTGCTGTGAAACAGCTGAACCTTCACTGCCAACAAGGGTTTGAATTTCGTTTACATTTTTATCCCCTTCAGCAAGAAGTTCTAAAATGCGGATTCTCAAGGGATGTGCCAGTGCTTTGAAAAATTCCGCTTTAAACCGTTGCATTTCAAGATTCAAATTGTCCACTCCTATACTTTATTAGAAAGTAGCAGTAAGTTTTGCTCTGCTTCCCTCTACTGCCTCCATGGCAGATAGCTTTTTACACTCTCTAAATGCGTAATGCTTACAGCCAAGGCATTTATTTTTGTTAATATGCTCAAGGGCATATTGAAGGGCTTCTCCTGTGTGTTCAAAAAAATGCTCTTCACCAATAATTGAATATAAACCAGTCTTTTTCAAGACATTTTCCGGTTGCTGATTTAAACCCGATATCATCACTATACCATTTTTTGAAAAGTGACGAACGATACTTGATAAAGTTGCTTCTCCCGTCGTATCCATTAACGGAACCTTACTCATACGCAACAAGAGGATATTTGGTCGATAATTAATGGTGCTCATGATTGTTTTTTCAAACGTTTCAGCGGCGCCGAAAAATAACGGCCCCTCTACATTAAAAATACTTATTTGCGGGCAGTCATGTGTATCTGAAACGATTCCTGTCTCTACCTTTTCATGTTTATGTTTTCGATTTGGTAAAGCTTTAGCCGTTACCATAACATCACTCATTCTTTTCGCAAAAAGAATCGCAGACATAACTAAGCCTACCTCAACTGCCATCGTCAAATTGACAAAAACGGTTAATAAAAACGTAACGGTTAGGACAAGAGAATCTGTCGATTTTGTTTTAAAAATATGTGAAAATACTTTTCGCTCACTCATATTCCAAGCAACGACCATCAAAATTGGGGCCATACTTGCTAATGGAATAAATGAGGCATACGGTGCAAAAAATAACAAAACGAACAAAACAACAATTCCATGGATAATTCCAGAAAACGGCGAAATCGCTCCATTTTTAATATTTGTTGCAGTCCGAGCAATCGCACCTGTAGCAGGAATTCCCCCAAACAATGGGGTAATCATATTGGCAATTCCCTGCCCAATCAACTCTTTATTGCTGTTGTGCCTGCTATTGGTCATTCCATCGGCCACAACCGCTGATAACAATGATTCTATACCGCCTAGCATGGCAATGATAAATGCAGGTTTTATAAGCCTGACTATCATTTCTAAGTTCATACTAGGAATATGAAGCTCGGGTAACGTACTTGGGATTTGACCATAGGCTGTTCCAATTGTCGCAATTTGACTTGGATAAAACAATGTTGCAATAACAGAGGAAACCACTAAGCCAATCAGCGGACCTGGTACTTTTGGTGCAATTTTTGGAGTAACGATAACGGTTACTAAACAAATACCTGCTGTTAGAATACTAAAAATATTAATGGTATCTAAATGAACAAAGATTTCTTGAACATTTTTTATAAATTCCTCGTGTTTCTTTATTCCTACTAAACCTAAGAAACTAGCAACTTGACCAATAAAAATCGTCACCGCTATCCCTGTTGTGAACCCAATGGTTACTGGTCTAGGAATATATTTAATCAGTGATCCAAGTTTAAATACACCCATTAATAACAAAATGATACCGGCCATAAATCCGGCGATGAGGAGATTCTCATAGCCGTAGGTCATTACAATACCAAATAAAATGGGAATAAACGCGCCTGTTGGGCCGCCAATTTGATACTTCGATCCACCAAATAAAGAGATAAGAATCCCTGCAACAATCGTCGTATAGATTCCATACTCCGGCTTCACTCCTGAAGCAATAGCAAAAGCCATCCCAAGTGGAATTGCGATTACCCCGACAATCAATCCTGAAAGGAGATCCTTTGGTACACTCCTTAAAGAATAATTATGGAATCTTTTGTCAATAAACATATCAACCCTTCTTATCTTCTTATTTTTGTATATCTGATTATTTGAATATATGGTAATTCAATTCATAAAGCAAGTATTTTGTTTTTAAAAAATAGAATTTAATTTTAACAAAATTACTTGTTAGTTCAGTGCGACCATGTTACAATAGCTAAGCGATGAGCTGAGTTGTGTAAGTCGAGAAACATTCCTTTTTGGAGCACATGTGGAGTGTGGTTTTTCGCCTCAATACGCAAAAGACGTCTGTGTAAACAGGCGTCTTTTTATTTTTTTAAAAAATTGGCACTTTTTACCTAAGTTTTTTATAATATATATAGGTTTGCATTTTTAAAAAGTGGAGGGAAACATATGAATAACCATGAAATTGACTACAAGATCTATGGGGATGACATGCAGTTTGTCGAAATAGAGCTTGATCCACAAGAAACGGTTGTTGCTGAAGCAGGAAGTTTTATGATGATGGAAGATGACATACATATGGAGACTATTTTTGGCGATGGTAGCGGTGCTAGTGCTGGAAGCGGCCTGATGGGTAAGCTGTTTAGCGCCGGTAAACGGGTGCTTACCGGTGAAAGCTTATTCATGACCGCCTTCACCAATAGCGGCATGGGCAAGAAACGGGTGTCATTCGCTTCCCCTTACCCTGGTAAGATTATCCCAATGGACTTAAGCGAATATGGCGGAAAAATCATTTGTCAAAAGGATGCCTTCCTTGCGGCAGCTAAGGGAGTACAGGTTGGAATTGAATTTCAGCGAAAAATTGGTGCGGGCTTCTTCGGCGGCGAAGGGTTTATCATGCAAAAGCTGGAAGGCGACGGGCTTGCTTTTGTTCATGCGGGCGGAACGATTATTAAAAAGGACCTTTTACCCGGCCAATCCTTACGAGTGGATACCGGCTGTTTAGTGGCGATGACCAGCAGTGTTAACTATGATATTGAATTTGTAAAAGGCGTTAAAACGGCATTGTTTGGCGGGGAAGGCTTGTTCTTTGCTACTCTTCGTGGTCCCGGTTCCGTTTGGATTCAATCATTGCCATTTAGCCGTCTAGCAAGCCGTGTATTTGCTGCAGCACCTTCTCGCGGCGGAGCGAAAGACGAAGGTAGCATCGCCCGAGGAATTTTTGATATGTTTAATGGTGACTGATTTGTTGGTTTTATTAAATTCTGTAGAGTAAAAGACGATTCGTGCGACCGAATCGTCTTTTTTATTATTTAATATCCAACTTCTTTAGTTCAGTGTATGCTTGCTCTCGTTGAAGATTATACGATTGCCATGGTAGGTCTTCAGTAAGGGCTTCCTGTTTTCTCTCTAGGAGTATTTTTTTTAGGTCAGGTATGTTCTGATTTTTTTCATAAAGATCGACTAAGCCTAATACCCCTCGATAGGACAAGTTATTAAGGTAATGAACATCAATCTTTTCGCATGTCTCGTAGCGATTCATATTTTCTTTTACAACGATTTTATCTAAATCAATAATCGTAATCGCTGTATAGTAGATTAATGAAGTAATAAAATAAAAGTGAAATAACGATAACTTCTCCACCCAAATCTTCACTAGTGTATACGTAAAAATGACGACTAAGAAGATCATAAACGAATGGACCAGCACTCTTGTGAACGTAAATCCATAGGCGTCTTCATACATACTTAAACGCAGGAACGCGGAACTTAGCATCACGGAGCTCGCCAAGACGAGGATGGTCAGCATGATTTGCAGCCCCCGCCGCAAGAAACTTGAAGTGCGATTCACGAAGGTTAAAACGATTACTGTCATCGATAAATTGATGAGTGTGACAAATAATAGTTCAAAAAAACCTTTTCTCGCATACTCAGCAAAGGTATAATCCGCTTGCAATGTTCCGCTGAAGAAATACCTAAATTGTACGACTGTAAACAAAAGATAAACGGCATTGATAATGATAAGAACCGTAATTGTAATAATTCCATCCAGCTGAAATTTTTTCCCATATATTTGTTGTTGATTTACGTTCAAGTGTTTCTTAACAAGAATTTGCATAAAACCGAAGAAAGCAAAGGTGAGGAACAGAATTATCATTAGCCTCATCGTTCGCTCCACATTTATGACATGAAACCATTGAGGAACGCCGCCAATTAATCGTTCAAACTCAGTATCTGCCGAAATGAGTAAGTTCAAAACAACAAACAGAATGGGCAGTGATATGACAATCCCAAGGATTACTTTTTTCCAGATGATTAATTTATCCTCTTTTACTCCTTGTTTTAAGCTCTTTCCAAACAAGGCGGCAAAACCTATATTAAATTGTAAGGATTGAATCAGTTTGGTAAAAATAAAAGGAACAAAGGCCGGTTTATTCCAGCGGATATTTTCCGGGCTTGTGATTAAGACCAAGTGAAAGATTACTAACCCAGGGATGACCAGTATATTTAAGCCGTAAAATAGTTGGTTATTATTTAGAAAGTAACTAGCTGACAGAAGCCAAATACAACAAATAATCAAGTACCCTAAACGCTGATGTGAAAATTGATAGCGGCGGTATCGCCACATAAATACAGAGTAAAAACCTGAAATAAATACAAAGTACGAAATTCCTATCTCACTGCGAAAAAAAGCTTCTTCTCCTAAAATCCCAAGTAATAAACAAAGAATTAAAAAAATCCCATCCGATTTCGTAATTTTCGATTCCATCTTCATCCCTCTTTTACATTGAATTTCTATATATATAGTTTTACTAGGTATATAAGCAAAAAAAACTGCTTATATCGATGCTTTCCTCCCCCATCGATAGCCAATCCAGCTTACCGGGTAGAGAATGATGGTAAAAAAGATACAAGCAATAATAAATGTTTTGGTTAATAATGGGGCGAACCAAGAATGTGGGATAACATGGAACACAGTTAGGACCATTAAAAGCAAGTTAGGAATCAGCGAAAGTAAAAATGTTTTTCTAAGGAGCGCTCTTCCATTATGCCCAAATCCTTTTCCAATTTCATAACCCAGCAATGCCCAAAAAAACAAATACAGAAAAGCAATTAGGGTTGGAATTGCCGTCAAGTGATTCCAAATGGCCGATAGCCATTCCCACTGATAGAGATTATGCGCCAACGTTAGTAAACTGCCTCCACCAAAGAAAAGAATATTTAAGAGGATAAACACCCATTTCATATTACTTGGGGTAACAGAAAACTCTTCTCTCCAAGACTGTGCAATTTCTTCAGGGCTGCCAAGCCGGGATACAATCAGTTTATAAACCATTTCCTCTTCTTGGCATTCAAATGATTCAATCAGAATTTCATCGATATGTGAAGCATATTCGCGAAGAATCTCCTCTTTATCTAATTGGTCTCCTAGCCCTTTTGCCAGTTGTTCAAGAAACCTATTCTTCGGCCGTTCCATGCTTTGATCTCCCTATCACTTTGTTCATTACTTTAACAAAGTCCTGCCATTCACGCGTTTTTTCATCCAATAATTCTTTCCCAGCCATGGTTATCTTGTAATACTTACGTGCTGGACCTTTCTCCTGCTCCTGCCAATAACACTCAATGTATTCTTGCTTTTCAAGCTTATGAAGTGCCGGATACAGAGTCCCCTCTTTCACACTCAAGTCATTATCACTGCGCTGTTCAAGCTCTTTTACTAATTCATAGCCGTACATATCCCGCTCGTTTAGCAGCTGAAGGAGGATTAATGAAGTACTACCCTTTACTAATTCACGATTAAACATTTCATCACCTACCTAGATATATTAGGTACATAGAAATTCTATACCAAAGGATTCTGATTGTAAATAGCTATAAAAAAATAGTGGTGATTTTTTTATCACCACTACGGTTAACCTTCCCTATTTGACTCTTCCGTTATTTCTTAGAACCTGAATGTTTTGGTTCCGTTCCCCGCCATCAGATAATTCCTCTGAAAACTCAAGTTTTGCTTCGTCGCCTACTAATTCACCATGCTTGATGGTCCTCCGCGGCATATTATTATTGGGTGCAGCTTGTTCATTCCATTTTCCCATCATCATCACCTCGATAAATAGTATTTGAAATTTACTACAACTTATCCAACTAATAACAGAAAAAACGCCTGGATTCCCAAGCGTTTAGTTGTATTAAATGACCATTTTTTTATTTTCGTTTAATTCGATTTCATGTTCATCGACCATATCATGTTCACGAAGCTTTTTAATTCTGAAGTGGTAAATCAAATAACATGCTCCTACGAAAGGTGCTCCTAAATAAAGAGCTAATCGTTGGGCTGGGTCAAACGCTAAGCTAACGAGCACGGAAACATTTAATACCAATCCAAGAATTGGTAGAAATGGGTAAAGTGGTGTTTTGAATTTAAGATCGGCAACCTTGCCGCCTTCACGGATAAATCTCCTGCGGAAGGCAATTTGTGAAGCAGTAATCGAAATCCAGCCTACTTGAGCACCTAAACCTGCTACGGAAAGAAGCCACATAAAGACTGTTTCTTCTGCAAAGAAGCCTGAGAGCAATGATAATAACGCAATTCCTATTGTGAATAATAATGCGTTAATTGGAACGCCGCGTTTATTTACCTTTGTGAGAAATGGACTGGTCATTTTTTCTTTGGACATCGCATATAGCATCCGCGTACCAGCGTATAAGCCAGAGTTAGCAACAGAAAGCAGGGCTGTAAGGATAACAAAATTCATAATGTCCGCAGCATATGGAATGCCGATACTGTCAAAGACAACAACAAATGGACTTTCAACAACCCCGGCTTTTTCCATCGGAATTAATCCAGATACAACAAAGATCGCTAAAACAAAGAAGAATAGGGTACGCCAAACTGTTTGCTTAATTGATTTTGGAATCGTCTTTTCCGGGTCTTCACTTTCTCCTGCAGCGATCCCAATCAATTCAGTACCCTGGAAGGAAAAGTTAACCGCAATCATGGTAACAATCAAAGCAGAAAATCCGTGTGGTAAAAATCCGTGTGCAGTAAAATTAGTAAAAAATGGTGCCGCTTCGCTGCCCTTCATGTCGATTAATCCAAACATGGCAGCTCCACCTAAGGCGATAAACAGGATAATTGCTACAATTTTTATACTTGAAAACCAAAATTCCGCTTCACCAAATGCACGTGCAGATAACGCATTCAGTAAGAATAAAATGACTGCAAAAATGCCGCTCCAAATCCAGACTTGAACATCAGGAAACCATCTTTGCATCATTTGCCCGGCAGCTAGGAACTCTAATGCAACTGTAACGGACCAGCCTAACCAGTAAAGCCATCCTAGTGCAAATCCTGTTCCAGGGCCAATAAATTTCGTTGTATACGTTTGGAACGACCCTGAAACTGGCATGGCGACCGACAATTCACCGAGACAAAGCATGGTTAAAAACATAATAAATCCGCCAACGATATAAGCAAGAATTGCCCCAATTGGGCCAGCCTGACTAATCGTGTAGCCTGAGCCTAAGAAAAGTCCTGAACCAATGACCCCTCCCAGTGAAATCATGAAAAGATGTCTCGTCTTCATGGTCCTCTGAAGTTCATGCGTAGAATTGTTCTCCTGCAAATTCATAAAAATCCCCCTTTTTCCCCCTAAAAATCCCCAAAAAAGAATGCGCTTTCAAATATTTTAGCACCAAAATATTAGGATAATTTTTTTGTTAATTGTCTAGTTTTGATACATCTATTTGCATACTAAATTATATGAAAATAGTGGATTTGGCTCAAAAGACATTAATTTCTAAATTATCACTATATTTTTAAATATTAAAATGCAATTTTCGTGCCAACATTAAATTGCCCGCCTGTGAATATTTTTCGAACAATATCGCAAAATATTATTGCACGTTGATTAAATATTTTGCACCTTTCCTGCAAAAATACGTTTTCCACAAAAAAGGAAAGACTATATTTCTATCAGGATTTTTCAATCAAGGATTTGATCTGTTAGATGCCAATATTTTTTGCTTATTCATTCTACTTTTTTATCATTCTGCAAATTTATTTTGCATTATTACGTTTTTTTTGATTAAATAGGTGCATAAAGGATTAAGCAAAGGGAATGAACACATTGGAGAAAACAAATCATACAGTCCATTACCTGCAGTATGTAAATCGAATCTATAAACGAATTTTAGATGAAGTAGATGTCGGTGTCCATGCTGTAGATGAAACCGGAAAAACGATTATTTATAATAAAAAAATGATGCAAATGGAGTCGATGGACCTTCAAGACGTCATCGATAAAAATCTATTAGATGTGTTTATGTTTAAAGACGATCAATCTAGTACTCTTGTCAAAGCGATCCAAGAAGGAAAAGAAACCAGTAATGTAAAACAAACCTATTTTAATAATAAGGGTCGCGAAATTACGACTATTAACAATACTATTCCAATATATTCAGATGAAAAACTACAGGGTGCAGTTGAAATTGCTAAGGATGTAACAAAGCTGGAACGGCTGATCAAAGGCAATATGAATAAGGCGTCTACCCGTTATACCTTTGATAAAATCATTGGAAACAGTCCTGCCATTAAGGAAGTCATTGAATCAGCTAAACGTGCTACCCGGACCTCCTCCTATGTATTGATTGTCGGAGATACAGGTACAGGGAAAGAACTTTTTGCTCAAAGTATTCACAATGGGAGTGGTCGATTAACTTCACCATTTATTTCGCAAAACTGTGCCGCTTTACCAGATAATTTAATCGAAAGTCTCTTGTTTGGAACTAAGCGAGGTGCCTTCACAGGTGCAGTTGATACCCCGGGGCTATTTGAACAGGCCAATGGCGGAACGATTTTACTTGATGAGATCAACTCCTTAAATTTAAATCTTCAGGCAAAGTTACTTCGTGTTCTTCAGGAAAAAACCATCCGGCGAATCGGAGATACGAAGGATACACCTGTTGATGTACGGGTTATTGCTAATATGAATGAAGATCCTATCGATGCGATTGCGAATAATCGGATGCGTAAAGATTTATATTATCGACTTGGCGTTGTAACTATTTTTGTCCCACCCTTAAAAGAGCGCAAAGAAGATATCCCCCTACTGGTTCAAAGTTTTATTGAGAAATACAATGAGCTGTTTCAGATGAATGTAAAGGGCTTGTCTGAGGAGGTTAAACAGTCTTTCTTTGAATATGACTGGACGGGAAATGTTCGTGAACTTGAGCATATTATTGAAGCCGCCATGAATATTATGATTGATGAAGAATGGATTATGTACTCCCATTTACCATATCAATACAGAAGTAAAATGCAGATGAAAGAAAGAATGATTCCTCTTTCCACCGTTGACCATTTTATTAAAGAAAATTCAGAGTTAGCTGTACCACTAAAACATCAAATGGAATTATTTGAGAAGTCATATATTGACCATATTTTAACTAAAAATAATTTCAATGTTTCGAAGACAGCCCAACTCCTCGGATTAAGTCGTCAAAGCTTACAGTATCGGATGAAGAAATTAAACATTAATGGGAAATGAATGATATGAAAATGGAGAGCGATTAAGCTTTCCATTTTTTTTATTTACATGTTAAAACACTCACCAAAATATGTTATTTTACATAAAATTATTATAGAAAAGTATTGATGTTTGATAAATGGAAACTTATATTCAAACGCCTCCCCCAGATGCTATAAAGTAATACAAGCATAATAATTCCATTTTTTCTCCATACTAAGAAGAAAAAAGACGAGGTGAATAAAATGGGACTACTTAACTCTTTTAACCAATGGAAAGAGACCAAATACCAAAATCATGTCTCCAATATGAAAGACCAGGCCAAATGTCCTGATTGTTATGGTCGTGGCTATACGGTGTATCCCTATAATGAATTTGCATACTTTAATTCGTTTGAATGCCCAGGATGCCAGGGCAGTGGTCAATATACAGATTGGGAAGAAATGAGGTAACAATTTGCACAAAAAAAATCCCTGCATCAAATCCGTCATTCGGTTCGAGGCAGGGATTTTTTTGTCATGAATGTTACTTTTATATATAGCATGCATCCTTCTTACTAGTTAACTGCGTTTCTTTACTTGGCCTTGGTAAGCTTTGGATGTCCTTACCTCTACCGTCAGCGACCCATTTCTTACGATTGCCTTTAACATTAAGGGTACACCAGCTGTATTTTGAAATCTAAAATCTTTGCCGCCATAGGATACGGTTGCATCTCTTCCTAATGGCACGTATCCAACCTTTAAAGAATGATGATTTTTTTCTATATACTGTACTGCTAGTTGATCGATTGCATTATATAGCGTAGATGAAGTTTGGCAAATCCCCCCGCCATATCCTTCGACTAATTTTCCGTCATTAATCTCTTTCGCCTTTTGGTATCCATGCTCCGCATCACTCGGTCCAACAGTCGTATTAAACGAGAAGGAATCCTTGCTGCCAAGGATGACATTGTTAATTGCTTGTGCTGATAGTTTGATATTTTCCGTTCTTCCGGCAACACCATTATTAAAATACGTTGTATATGAGGCAACTACCACTTCATCTAAATGGGCTGCGTCCTCTTCTTGATATCCACTTGCGGTTACATATAAAGGAAGCTCCACATTGCCGCCTTTTTCTGATACCAAGAGAATCTTTTCAATCAATTCGTCCTCTTCAAGGATTGTTTGAGGTGATCCTTTAATAACCTGACCATTTTCATCCAGCCTATCAAGCACCATTCGCTTGTCAAACCCAGGCGTCGATTGTGTTCCCCGCGCTAATTCTCTTGTTATTTTTGCAAGTTCTGTTTTATAATTTCCGGGATCCGTTATATACCCTAAATCCTTCGTATTAAAGGTTTTTACTATGTCTTTCGAATTGGGATCAATAATATTTACGTATACAGGCCTAGCTTCCTCCCGTTTCCGCTCTTCTTCACGTTTCTTTGCTTCTTCCAGTTTTTTTTCTTCTTGTACCTTTTTCGCTTGTTCGATTTTCTGTTGCTGTTCGGCTGCTTTTGCCGCTTTTTCTTTTGCGGTTTGCTCCGAGCACCCCGTCCCAATTAAACACACTGCTAATAATAATGAAATTACCCAATTTTGCTTCGCCATTTTCTCCAACTTGACTCCTTTTTAAGCCTTATGCCCTTTTATACTATTTTAGACGATTTCAAATGAACATTGTTACATATGACTCTTCTATTCTATTACATTTTCCTGCTGAAATACTGGACATGTACATTTTTAATAAAAGAAAAAGAAAATGATATTCGATTCATCATAGGCTATTTTTAGGGTGCGTAGCAAATAAGCCCATGGCCTCATATGTTATAATTAAATTAGAATTCAATTATAACTCATTACACCTCAGGATACACTTCTTAAACTCCCACTCTGGTTTATTCTTGAAAGTTTACTTTTTTCAGCTCCCGGCTATTACCTAAAATGAAGGGGGAATTGTCATGATAGAAATCTTCATTCTTCTTATTTTTCTTTTATTTTCAATTTTTCTTGTTTTGGGCGTTCTTTCCCATGTCAATCGAAATCGAAGTCGATGGATTTACTACTTACTTTCAATTATCTGTTTATTAGGTGTTGTATTCCTGTTGTTTTTTGGCAATTGGAACACTACAAGCCTTAGAAGTGGTGTAAAGGTCGATTTACCTACAACTGAAAAACCTTCAACGCCAAGACAGGATAATGGAACAAACTCTGGAAACGAAAACCCACCCGAAAATGAACATCCTCCAGCTGAAGAACCTTCCGAAGAAGAACCTAGTAATCCCGCACCCACACCATCTGAGAAAATTATCGTTCCTGAGAATAAAACGGTCGACTATAAGGTCGTTAAAGGAGATACATTATTCTCAATCGCCAAACGTGCAAATGTAACGGTTGAAAAAATTAAGCAATGGAACAGTCTCCCCTCCGATGTCATCTATGTTGGTCAAATATTAAAGCTTTATGGGAAGAATGCTGAGCCGATACCGCCCGCAGAGCCACCAAAACAAGAGCCCACGCCTACAACAGCCTCATCGGTGATTATTTCCAACGGCAGCCTCCAGCAGAAAAAAATCGCACTAACCTTTGATGCTGGTAGTGATGCAGTGGGCATTGGGATACTAGATGTGTTGAAAAAGCACAATGTCAAAGCCACCTTCTTCCTGACTGGAAAATGGGTAGTGAAATATCCAAGTCTCGCTAAAAGAATAGCCGATGAAGGACATGACATAGGTAACCATTCCTATTCCCATCCGGATGCAGTAAAAACAACAACTAGTGCTTTTAAAAAGGATATCATTAAGGCAGAAGAAGCCATAAAGTCTGTAACAGGAAGGACTCCGCAGCCGTATTTCCGCTTTCCATTCGGCTCATACAACACAGCCGCTTTAAAAACTGCCGGAGAAGCAGGTTACCCTTACAGCATCCAGTGGTCACTAGACACGATTGATTGGCAGCAGCCTGCGTCTGAGGTAATTATCTCCCGCATTAAAACTGGAGCAAGTAACGGGGACATCATCCTCATGCATATCGGCGGAATAAATACCCCTGCAGCAGTTGATAACGTAATCCCATGGCTAAAAGCCCAAGGATACCAACTAGTTCCATTGAGCGATTTATTAGAATAATAAACGCGCAAAATAATGGTGCCTGACACTCCGAGTGTCAGGCACCATTTAAAAAGAATTTATTTCAGCAATAAATTAGACTATTAATCTTTATCTAATAAAGCAGCACCAGCGATTCCAGGTTCGGTCATTTCATATATATTCAAAATGATATCTAATTCTTCTTCGCTTAAAACATCATACTTTAGACATAATTCACGAACTGACTTGCCGGTTAATGTTGCTTCCCTTGCTATTCTTGCTGCCACTTCATAGCCAAGATGCGGATTAACCGCAGTAATAATACCCACGCTTTTCTCAACATTCTCTTTTAAGTGGGCCTCATTCGCCTCAATCCCTACAAGACAATGATCTGTAAAGGAACGGAATCCGTTGTTCATAATACTAATTGATTGAAGTAGATTAAAGACTAATACTGGTTCCATGACATTCAATTCCAATTGACCTGCTTGTGAAGCAAGACAAATGGTATGATCGTTTCCGATGACTTGGAAAGCGATTTGATTGATCAACTCTGGCATAACCGGGTTTACTTTTCCCGGCATAATCGAAGAACCTGGCTGACGGGCAGGAAGAGAAATCTCAGCAAGTCCTGCACGTGGACCTGATGCCATCAACCGCAAATCATTAGCGATTTTTGACATGTTCATCATACACACCTTTAATGCTGCAGAAACTTCGGTATAGGCATCCGTATTTTGAGTAGCATCAACTAAATGCTCCGCATTCAGCAACGGTAATCCACTGATTACTGTTAGTTGTTTGACGACATCGACAATATATTTTGGGTCCGCATTTAATCCTGTACCAACGGCTGTTGCCCCCATATTAACCTCATATAAATTACCACGTGAAAGATGAATCCGCTTAATATCTCTTTCGAGCACTCGAGAATAAGCTTCAAATTCCTGTCCAAGTCTAATGGGAACTGCATCCTGAAGATGAGTACGGCCCATTTTGATCACTTTTTCAAATTGCTTCGCTTTATCCTTAAAGACCCTCTGCATATCTTTCATCGTCTCAAGCAATTTTTCAAGTAATCTAAGTGTTGCGATATGAATAGCAGTCGGAAATACATCATTCGTCGACTGTGACATATTCACATGTGTATTCGGACTTAAATGCTTATATGCACCTTTTTCATGTCCTAATAATTCTAACGCCCGGTTAGTAATCACTTCGTTTGCATTCATGTTCATGGATGTCCCTGCCCCGCCTTGGATGGGGTCAACAATGAATTGGTCATTCCACTTTCCTTCGATAATTTCATCAGCTGCTTGGCAGATAACGTCGCCAAGTCCACTATAAAGCCTTTTCGTATTCATATTTGCAATTGCTGCTGCTTTTTTTACCATCGCAAGGGCATATATTAATTCCTCATGAATTCGATAACCTGTAATGGGGAAATTTTCAACTGCTCTTAGAGTTTGAATACCATAATAGGCATCTGCCGGTATCTCTTTTTTTCCTAGAAAGTCTTGTTCCATTCTTTTTGTGTCCATCATTAGCTGTCTCCCACCCTTTAAAAAACTTTATCACACAAAAATAATACCAGTTTAAACTATCTATGTCTCTGTTTTTACAGTATTGATTAATTGAAAGACTGATTGAACTTCTCCAAAAGTACCCCAAAAAGTTTGCGTTCTTCATCAGACCAGTCTTCTAGCAGTTCGGTAATTCGCTTCAATCTTTCCTGTTTATAGTCAGATAATTCCTTTGTACCTTGCTCAGTTAACTGAAGAGAATAGGCCCTGCCATCCAATGGATCGGGAATTCTATACAAATAATCTTTATGCTCTAAAGCCGCAGCTTGTCGACTGACTGTAGATATATCTAACTTGAATTCCTCTGCTAAAACTTTAACCCCTGCTGCCCCCTTTTCTTTGATACGGCGAAGGATTAAATAGGCAGATCGATCAAGATTCCCGAATTTTTTATTGCTCGAAATTGAAGTAGTTCGACGAATCAGAATTGCTAGTTCAAGTTCAATCATTTCTAATGCATGTACATCCATATCTTTTACCTCACTGTTAACCTTATTTCCACATATTATTAATGATAACATACGAACTTTTGATAAGTAATCACCGTCTAAATTTCATTGCAAAAGCACTATTGACGTAGTGTAAATTGATTGTATAATACAATTACATACTTTCATCATACAACTAAATCAAAAAGATGGAAACAAAAAACAGGGGGAATAAGATGTCACCAAGACCGGAATCTAAATTAGTAGCATCACGACAGCTATCGGAGGCGAACACTGAAAAGGCAGGTTTACTTACCCAGCCTAAAGCAGTTTGGGCTGTTTTTTTTGCAAGTATTATTGCGTTCATGGGGTTGGGACTTGTTGACCCTATCTTACCGGCAATTGCCGATCAATTAAATGCCTCACATAGTGAAGTAACCTTACTATTCACTAGCTATAATGCCGTCATGGCTGTTGCCATGCTTATTACAGGCGTAATATCAACAAGGCTGGGCATCAAATGGACATTACTCTCTGGTATCGTGATTATTGCATTATTTTCCGCACTAGGCGGCTTTTCAAACGGCATTTGGACACTTGTTGGTCTTCGAGGCGGCTGGGGACTTGGAAACGCATTGTTTGTGGCAACAGCATTATCTGCTATCGTATCCTTGTCGAACAGTGGAACAGCAAAAGCAATCATCTTGTATGAAGCAGCAATCGGACTCGGGATTTCAGTTGGTCCCCTGCTGGGCGGGTGGCTTGGGGCTATATCATGGCGAGGACCTTTTCTTGGGGTCGCCACTTTAATGATCATTGCCTTTATTGGCCTTTTCATCCTCATGCCAAAATCAACTCCTCAAAATACGGTAAAAGCTCGTACTTCATTATTAGATCCATTTCGTGCTTTAAAGCATCGTTCACTATTAGTTTTTGGGATTGCAGCAGCCCTGTATAACTTTGGCTTCTTCACTTTGCTGGCATATGCACCATTCGTGATGGGCTTGGATGAACACGGATTAGGCTTCGTATTCCTTGGTTGGGGAATCTTACTGGCTGTCACCTCTGTTTTTATGGCTCCCAAACTTTCCGAATGGTTTGGTACCATAAAATCGATGTGTATGATGTTAATCTTGTTTGCACTCCTTTTGGTTGCAATGGGTATCTGGACATCAACCCAGTGGGTGATCATCGCCGCTGTTATCCTGGCAGGTGCGTTATTAGGAAATAACAATACACTCATTACTACAGCCGTGATGAATGCAGCCCCTGTTGAAAGGTCAACGGCATCTGCAGCATATAGCTTCCTCCGTTTTATTGGGGGTGCCATTGCACCATTTACGGCTGGCAAGCTAGCCGAAATCTACAATCCAAGTATTCCATTTATTGTTGGGGCAGGATTTGTCTTAGTGTCGGTACTTTTTATCTGGGTCAATAAACAGCATGTACAGCATGTCGATGATATTGGTTTAGGCCACTAATGTTAATTAAAGGATCTGGGGTTATTCTAACGGTTACTTGTGAGATGCAAAACGGTTAATCACAAACCTAATCCATAGCAAATCACATGAATTTCACAACACAATTCACAGTATATTGCACAGTAAAAAAGGCTTAGAGAAGCATAAATCTCTAAGCCTTTTTTTCATAAAAGCACCAGTAAGTTGTACAAGTCCATTTGACGCTAAAA
>NZ_BCUX01000002.1 GCF_001591445.1 Neobacillus drentensis NBRC 102427
AACTGCACTAGTTACTCGATTAAGGAATAATTAGTTCATACCCTGTGATTTATTATGTGAATTAGGGAACAATTAGCAATTAAAATTCGCTAAAATGTTGATATATCAATAAAAAATGCACTGTAATTTATATTGTAAATTCAAGTGCGTTTTCCTATATTTTTTACAATGTTTGCACCTCTAAAGTAAACCCCTTAGGATTATTCGCAGATCCTTTTTGTTTTTTGTTAATGGATATCTCTTTTCTTAAATCGGCCCCCGCGGACTTCCGAAATATCCCCTATCGCTAAAAATGCCGTCGGATCAATGTCCTCAACAATCGTGGTTAATTTAGATTCTTCCAACCTGGTGATAATACTGAAAATGACCTTCTTATTATCTCCGGTAAAGGCCCCTTGACCCTTTATGTAGGTAACCCCTCTACCAAGTCTGGCGTTGATGGCATTTCCAATTTCCTCTGCTTCATCACTAATAATCCAAACAGATTTGGATTCTTCTAACCCTGCGACAACAGTATCGATCGCTTTCGAAGCAATAACATAGGCTAATAAGGAATACATAGCCCTGTCCCAGCTAAAGACAAAACCGGCTGCTCCTAAAATAAAAATATTAATAAACATGATAATCTGACCAACTGAAAATGGAACCTTTTTCGTGATGACGAGTGCCAATATCTCGGTCCCATCTAACGCTCCACCATTTCGGATAACGATTCCGACACCCATCCCTAGAATCATCCCTCCAAAAACAGTCGCAAGGAGAATATCATCTGTAAATGCCTGAATCGGGTGGAAAAACGATACAAAAATAGATAAAACGATAATTCCATACACAGTAGAAATGGCAAAGGTTTTTCCCATCTGTTTATAACCCATATATACAAAGGGCAAGTTTAGTATGAAGATGAAGATCCCTAATTTCCATCCGATTATATGGGCAAGCATAATCGAAATACCAGTAATGCCGCCATCAATAACATGATTGGGGACTAGGAATATTTCTAAACCGGTAGCCATTAAGATTGCTCCGATTGTAATAGCGATGGTACGAAGAATTACTTTTTGAAGTGGTAATTTGCGGTGTTGGATTTTTTCATTCATGAGTTCTGTCATATAATCACTTCTTTTCGTTAGATTTTACCATTTTCATATCCCCTGCTTTAGCCTCTCTTCGATTAGAATTTTTTATGTAATAGTTATTTACATTTATACCTTTATTATATCATATTTCGACGAAAAATTGAACCAAAGTTCATGTTTTATTATTTCTTTAGTATAAATTCTTTAAAAAAATAGCCAATAATCCTTAGGACTATTAGCCTCGCGTTAAACATTATTCTAATTTTTGCTTATCTTCTTGAAGCACGCTCTATGATGATATCCTCTATGACACGATGTTTACTGAGCGAACCTGTATGGATAATTTGCTGACCCATATTTTGCCTCATTTTTACCCTTTGATCGATGTCTCTTAAAAGGAGACCGGAAAATAATAAATAAGGAATAACGATTATTTTTCCACCAGTTTGCTTTGAAACCGTTTCAAGTCCCTCCTGAAGCCTTGGTTCTGTGGCCGCCAAATAACAAACAGAAACATATTTTATACCCAGCCGTTCTCTTATCCCTTTGGTTATTTCTGCAAAAGCTGAGTGAATACTCTTGTCACTACTGCCTCTACCGACAACCAATACCGCATCCTGTGGTGAAATCTCATTGACTGAATTCCTAACTAACTCGGCAATACCATCGAGAATCTTCCCTTGCACACCAAATGGATCCCGTATATTCACCTTGATATTTGGATACCTGTAACAGAGGGGGGCAAGTGCTTGAGGAATATCTTCTTTAATATGACCTGCAGCCAATAAAAAAAGGGGAACCACAGAAATTTCTGTCGCCCCCCTATTCACACAGCGCAGAAAGCCCTCCTCAATACTCGGCTCGGTCAACTCAAGAAAACTGATTTCCTGAATTTCAACACTTATTCGGTCCATCACTCTATGTAGAAAAGATTGGGCTTCTTCAGCCCCCTTTTTCGAACGTGTGCCATGACCAATGTAAAGAATTGCTTTCACCCTCGCTGCTCCCTTCTTCTTCAACCTTATTATCCTTTACCAACCATGAATTTACCATTCTCACTCATGATCGACGAGGAAAAAGCAGCTTATTATTTAGATAATATTCTTCTCTCTTAAATAAGTTAACACTTGTTCCACTGCTTCCTCAATGGTCACTTGATCAGAATGAAGAGTGATTTCTGGTTGTTCAGGCGCTTCATAAGGGGAGTCAATTCCGGTAAAGTCCTTAATTTCGCCCCGACGCGCTTTCGCATACAACTGCTTTGGATCGCGTCGTTCACATTCCTCAATTGGACAATGGACAAACACCTCAATAAACTCCTCTTCTTCAAATAAAGCCCGCACTTGATCACGATCAGAACGAAATGGTGAAATAAAGGCGGTGGTCACTACCTTGCCACTGTCGACAAACAACTTAGCAACTTCGCCAATTCTGCGAATATTTTCAGTGCGGTCATAATCGGAAAAACCAAGATCCTTATTTAAACCGTGGCGAATATTATCACCATCAAGGACATATTCACTGATTCCCTGACGGAACAATTCGTTTGATACGGCATTTGCAATCGTTGATTTTCCAGAGCCTGAGAGTCCTGTAAACCATAAAGCACAGCTCCCATGACCATTTTTTTCACGTCGATTTTCTTTTGAAATAGATGTTTCGTGCCATGTAATATTCGTTGGTTTAGTCATTGATTCAGTTTCCTCCTTACACGGATGCTGTTTCTTTCATGCCTTCAATTAGTACTTCAACAACCTCTTTACGGCTAAAGGTGGATGGTGGCAGTACTCCTGAGCGAAGCATTTCTCTCACCTTTGTTCCAGAAAGAATCACTCTATCCTCCTTGCCATGCGGGCAAGTTTTATCAGAAGCCATTCCTTCACATTTTGTGCAATAGAAGCTATGTTCAAAGAACAAAGGTTTAATACCAAGCTCTTCTTCTGTAAAATTACTAAAAATATACTGGGCATCATAGGTTCCGTAATAATTGCCAACTCCGGCGTGGTCACGGCCAACAATAAAATGGGTACAGCCAAAGTTTTTACGAGCTAGTGCATGGAAAATAGCTTCCCTTGGTCCTGCATATCTCATTGCTGCTGGATAGACACCTAGTTGAACACGTTCGCTCGGATAATAGTTATCTAGCAAAACACGATAGCTTTTCAGGCGGACTTCCGCAGGGACGTCATCTGACTTCGTTTCGCCAACAAGTGGGTTGACGAACAGGCCATCGACCGTTTCAAGAGCAGCTTTTTGGATGTACTCATGTGCACGATGAATAGGATTTCTTGTTTGGAAGCCTACAACAGTCTTCCATCCCTTTTCTTCAAAAATGGCCCGTGTTTCCTTCGGCTCAAACCAGACATCACCGAATACACCTTTTTCGGATTTTTTCACGAGTACGATTTCTCCTGCAACGTATACAGGTCCTCTTTCGTAGAGACGTTTCACACCAGGATGTGCAAGTTCTTCTGTTTTATATACTTCAAGTGCTTCTTTGTCTAAATCAGGTTCATACCATTCTGAAACTCTAATAACACCATAGACTTCATTTTTAAATGAAAGTTTGTACTCTTCACCTACTACAAGTGTTTCAGCTACATCAAAAGATATAGGTAGTGTAACTGGGATCGACCAAATGGTATTGTCTGCTAAACGCATATTGTTGACAACAGATTCATAGTCTTTTTTCCCAAGAAAGCCCTTTAAAGGACTGAATAATCCGATACCAATTAATTCTAGATCACTTAAGGCAATTGCATCAATTTCAATTTCCTTTTCTATCGTGGATAGATCGTAATTGGGGTCAAACGCTTGAATAAGTTTTCCTCCATGCGGTTTTGGTAAGTATGACATATTAATCAACCTTTCTCTAAATGTTTTAATTTAATCGCTACCTTTGCACCTTTTAAAGTAGCAGTCACTAAATTCTTCTACACTGATGCCTTTATTTAGAGTGCAAACCGCACTCCGTTTTACCGCTGCCCGACCAACGGCCTTCTCGGGAATCACCATCTGTTCCAACAGCCTGTGTACACGGGAAACAGCCAATACTAGGATAGTTGTGGTCATGCAATTCGTTATATGGGAGGTCTCTTTCCCTGATATAGGACCAAACTTCATCCCACGTCCAGTGAATTAATGGACAGATTTTGATATTTTGAAATTTATCATCCTTGTTAACGAATTGAGTATCCTTCCTTGTTGGAGACTGTTCTCTACGTAGACCTGAAATCCAAGCGTCCCTTGGTGTCAATGCCTCTCGTAGTGGAATGACCTTTCTTATTTGGCAGCATTGGTTTGGATCCCTTTTCCATAATGCTGAGCCGAATTCGGCAGCCTGTTGATCTAAACTCAAATCAGGTGTTTTTCGCTCAATTTGTAATTCTGGAAAACGAGCTTCAATCTTATCAATAACATCATACGTTTCAGGAAAATGGAGCCCCGTATCTAAGAATACAATCTGAGCATCTTTTTTTACTTGATAAATCAAATCGATTAATACTATGGCCTCAGCACCAAAACTGGATGCATAAATAATTTTCCCTTCAGGATAATTGCTATATGCCCACTCTAATACAGACCTGGCACCCTTTGTCTCATCTTGAATTGAGAAAGTTTCAGAGATTTCACTCCAATTATTATAAGTGACAGCCTTTGTCATCCACTTGTACCCCCTTTATCAGTAAAAAGGCAGTTTCCCTCCGACTAATAGGGATAGGTTTACCGCCTTTAGTAGTTAGTCTAATCAGCGAATTTTATTGGATTGCAGACGAACCTTTTCATTTTTCTCGATTTGTACTATTTTTCCATCCTGAACAACTAACGTAATAGAACCAAATTTTAATGTATCCAACATACTTTCAATATGCTCACGCACATCTTGCCATTCTGAACCTTGCAGTTGATTCGCCTCCCTTAAAAAACTTCATTTTATTATTAATTACGATTAATCCTACCATACACATAGGAATTGTCAATATAATTTATTATAATATTTGAAAAAATCATTAAGTGCTCAAAAAAAAAGAGGCAGACAAATCGCCAGCTCTTTTGCACATACTAAGGAATAATTTTTGAGGCTCTTGCTCTTTCTGCTGTTTGTTCAATCCGATTGCTTAATGGTTTTTTTAATACCATTGCCAAAAGAAAACTAATCAAAACAAAGATAACCAGATAAAGGAAATCGTTTACAACCACTTCATTAATCATTCCACCGACCGTTTCCCGCAGCATACTCACGGCATACGTAAACGGCATGAAAGGGTTTAACTTTTGAAAAAAGGAAGAGGTCAAACTAACCGGGAATGTCGCACCAGAACTAGAAATTTGCAGCACGAGGAAAATAATCGTTAAACCTTTTCCTAAACTTCCGAACACCGAGCATAGAGAATAGGTAATTATTACAAACACCATACTGATAAAAATACAAAATAGTACAAACCAAAGTTTGTCGACTGCATACGTGTGAATGATAAACAAATCACCAATGGATATAATGGCCGCTTGGAAAATTCCTATCGTCAGAAATGTAAACAGCCTCCCTAAAAAGAGTTGATAGCTTTTGTACTTATTTTCAGGATTATCTGCATCTACTTTTAAAGAGGCAATCAGGAGAGTGGCTCCAACCCATAGTGCTAGCATCGTATAAAAAGGTGTCATCGCCGATCCATAATTTGGGATAGGAAAAAGCCGTTTTGTAGTCAATAGCACAGGACTTGATAGGAAGTTACTTTCTTTTTGAGGATCATGTTTAAGAAATTCAATTAAATCGTTTATATTAACACTGCTTTCATACCTACGGATTTTAGCGGCTGCACTCCTAATTTTAGCTTCGAATCCAGGTAAGTCATTTCTAGCTAAATCCGCCGCTTGATGGACGCCCTTTGCAAGTTCTGGAAGCCTTGTGCGTACAAGATTTCCTGCTTTTCGAATATCATCCTCCACTTTTGGCAAATCCTTCTGCACAAAATCCGCTGCAGCATGTAATTTTTGTTCAACCCTGGGCAAATCATTTTTTATAAAAAAGGCTCCTGAATTTATTCCTCCTGTTACTTCATCCACCTTCTGTTGAATGCCCGGTCGAGTTTCTTGGATGCCAGAATGGATTTTTACTAACTCGTCATATAATTGAACTAACTGCTCTTGATTTGCTGTAGTATCCACCTGTTTTGTTTCCTTTACACTTTCGACCGCTTGATTGAGGTTGGTTTCTATCTCCGTTAAATTCGAAACGACTTCAGCTATTATTTCCGTGGAACGCTGCATATCAGTAAGATTCCCCTGCAATGCTATCACTTTTTCTCCTGCGTCCTTCATAAGCGGCAAACTCGCTTCGACCTTCAAGATACTGCTGCCAGCCTGCTGGATTTCGGGAATTCTTTGTTCAAGCTCAATAATTTTCTGACCCTTGGCCTGTATTTCAGGGAGCCTCGCTTCGAGTTCAATCGCCGTTTTCCCCATTTTCTCAATTTCCGGCAGAGCCTTCTCTAGCTCAAAAATCTGTTTTTCCACATCACGAATAGAGGGTAATGCTTTCTCAAGTTCAATCCCGCCTTTATAAAATCCCGAGAAAATAGCATCCCCGACAGTTTTAATAAAAGCTTGGCTTATTTGAGCTGTAACGCTTGATGCACCAGAACTCGCAATTTTCGGGGCCACGGCATTGATTTTTTCATTTACAGCAAATTCAATATTTGGTTTTTGTGGATTCAATTCTAAGATACTCGTAAGTTTCTTTGAAAAATCCTTTGGAATAATGAGATAGGCATAGTATTTTCCTTTCTCAACTCCACTCTCGGCATTTTTCCGATTAACAAAGGTCCAACCAAGCTGGTGATTCTTTGTTAGGTTTTTTACCGTATCGTTTCCGACATTTATTTTCTTCCCTCGAATTTCAGCCCCTTCATCTTCATTGCTAACAGCCACAAGAATCCCGGCTGTATTGCCATAAGGGTCCCACATCGACTTAATATTAATCCAGGCATAAGCAGATGGGAGGATCATTAGTGCTGTAACTAACAACACGACAGTAGGAACACTAAAGATATTTTTCCAATCATTTTTATAAATGTGCCAAACCTTTCCGATCATAATCCTCCCCTTTATCAATCTTTCAGTTGTCTATAGCATTACACTATTTGAATTTAATAATTCAAGATTAAAAAGGAAGGATAAACGTAAAAAAGCTGCCTGAGAATAAGATCTCATGCAGCTTAAAAATTATTTAGAAACAACTTTTTCATCATAGTTATAGTTGTATTGTGAACGGTCAACAGGGGTAAAGTTCTCTGGTTTATAAAAGCGTAATAAATCCCCATTCACAACTTTATCTGATAGCTTTAATTTATATTCAACGATTTTCTGGTCTTTTTTCGCTTCTTCATTTTTCGCTTCATCTAACTTCAAGCCTGTTTTGGAATCATAGAACTTCCCATCAATAGCAGTGATTGTTGAACTTACAAAGTCACCATTTCTGAAAGGCACGACATCATCATGTTGTTTAGATAATAAGTCGGTTCCAAATTGGACATATTCTTTTGTGTCCGTTCCAAGCAAGTGAAGTAGTGTTGGAAGAAGATCGATTTGACCACCGTATTCGTGATTTACTCCACCTTCCATACCTGGTACTCGAATAAATAATGGTACACGCTGTAATCCAGTATTTTCAAAAGGTGTAATTTCTTTTCCCATTACCTGTGCCATGGCTTTATTATGATTTTCAGAAATACCATAATGATCTCCGTACAATACAATAATAGAGCGATCGTACAGACCTGATTTTTTCAGATAATCAAAGAATTGCTTCAAGGCCTCATCCGCATATCGTGCCGTTTGAAAATAGCCATCAACCGATTTATCACCTGTGGTACCTGGTGCAATCGTTGCATCTTCTTCATTAATTGGGTACGGATAATGATTTGATACAGTAATGAATTTTGTATAGAATGGCTCTGGTAAAGATTCCAATAGAGGAATCGATTGTTCATAGAAAGGCTTGTCCATCAGCCCGTATTCTGCAAGATCAGCAGAATTTATTTGATAATAGTTTGAATCAAAGAACTTGTTAAAGCCTAATGATTTATATATTTCATTACGATTCCAGAAGCTTCCTGAGTTTCCGTGGAATACTGCTGAAGTGTAGCCTTGTTGACCTAGGATTGCTGGAGCAGCCTCATAGGTGTTTAACCCTTTTGTCGTATATGCTGAGCCTTGAGATAAGCCATATAAAGAATTTTCTAACATAAACTCAGCATCCGAAGTTTTACCTTGTCCAGTTTGATGGAAGAAATTATCAAAGTAAAGTGTATTTTGATCTTTCGTTAATGAATTTAAAAACGGTGTGACCTCTTCCCCATTCAATTTGTAATTAATAAGGAAGTTTTGCATTGATTCAAGATGTAAATAGATAACATTCATTCCTTTTCCAGCCCCAAAGTACGCTGGATTTGGCTCGGCATAATTTGATTTTGTATAGTTAACAACTTCTGTAATATCATCACTACTTGCCATAACCCTTTGTGCTGATGCCTTTGTACTTTGAACGGCATCATAAATGGTGTAGTTGTACATACCTAAATATTTCACAATATAATTTCGGTCAAATCCTCTTGTTAATAATTGAGGACGATCTGTTTCAGCTAAAGCCAGGTTAGCACTAGAAATGGCAAGCGCCATTGAAAATAAGGCAGCCACTTTCCCGCGATTCATATCATTAGCGTCAATTTTCACAAAACGAAATACTAATAAGGCAACCAAGACAATGACATCAAGGAAGAATAAAATATCATAAGGTTTTAATAGAGATGTCACACTGCTGCTTACATCCCCAAAGTTTTGTGTCTGCGTTAATGTCGGTAAGGTAATAAAATCACTAAAGAATCGGTAAAATAAGACATTTGCATATAAAAGAATCGATAAAAGAAGATCTAGTACAATTAGCCCAATATACTTTTTTCGACCCTTAAAAAAGAATGCAACCCCTAAAAAAAGTAATGCTGAACCAAGTGGATTAATAAATA
The DNA here is from genome assembly GCF_001591445.1 of Neobacillus drentensis NBRC 102427. GTDB lineage: Bacteria > Bacillota > Bacilli > Bacillales > Cytobacillaceae > Neobacillus > Neobacillus drentensis. The sequence goes on from NZ_BCUX01000002.1 coordinate 9,101, forward strand.
ATAGAAACTTTTGGAGTGAGTTTTCAATTCCTAAGTCAAATTGTGTTAATTGTACGATATATGTTTTAATCCAAAGGAAAAATACTGTCAAAAAGAAAAAGCCAACATATTTATTAAAAATACTTTGACCTCGTTGTAATAAGTTATTCATAATGCACCTACCCTGTAATCTATGATTATATAATTTAAGTCATTATTTTAAATACTGCTTCCAATAGTCTAACATCTATCTTAACAGTTAGATATGAACAATCCATGAATATTTTTAAAAAAATTAAATATGGTCAACACAAGAACATTATCATACTCTCTTTTTTTAAAATGTCAAGGCGTTAAAAAAACAAAAGCAGCTGACTCTTCTGTTAACAAAAACAGTCGAATCAGCTACTATTCATTAGCATTTACTTATAACGCTTGGTCTACTTGCTTTTTCTCTTTTCGCTTCATTTTCATTAGCGTTTCATAAACAATCGGTACTATTACTAATGTAAGTAGTGTTGAACTTGTTAAACCACCAATGACTGTGACACCCAATCCCTTCGAAATAAGGCCGCTTCCCTCCATGCCAAATGCAAGGGGAATGAGGGCACCAATTGTCGCAATGGCTGTCATTAGAATGGGGCGAACCCGCGTTCCAGCTGCTTCGAGAATTGCCTCTCTTGTTGATAACCCATCATTTTCTTTATGAATGACACGATCAATTAAGACAATTGCATTCGTTACAACAATCCCAATTAACATCAAGGCACCAATCATCGCTGAAACACTTAATGTTTCACCGGAAATCAATAAACCTAAAAGGCCGCCGATGATTGTGAAGGGTAACGAGAATAAAATGGCTAACGGAGCTAAGCCACCACCAAACGTAATAACGAGTACTAAATAGACAATCGCAATCGCAGCAAGCATCGCTAAACCTAACTGTGTAAAGGATTCAGCAATGTCTTCAGAAACCCCACCGACAGAAATATCCACAGTCCATGGAATTTTTAATTGATCTACTTTCTTTTGAACAGCAGTAGAAACTTTTGCTACATCTTTAGTAGTAATTTCTGCACTTACACTTGCATAAATTCGACCGTCACGTCTGGTAATCGTATCGGATGTATTTCCCTTTTTAATTTTAACAACATCTTTAATAGGGACTTCCATTCCAAGCGGAGATTGAATGGTTTGATCGGTAAGATCGTTTATACTTTGGTACTCATCCTTCTCAACTTCTAAATAGACATTCATTTCCTTGCCATCTTTTTCAATTGTAGTCAATACTTGACGTTGGCCATTTCCTGCTAACCCCATCCCGATTTGTGCAGCAGTAACACCTAGTTGACTTAATTTTTCTTGATCTGCTACTAATGTGTATTCTTCATACGTATCTGAGATACTTGTTTTCACATTTCGAAGTGATTCGTTTCGATTGAAAATTTCCGTTATCTTGTTAACGACGGGTTCAATATCATCCATCTTGTCGCCATAAACATTAAACGTTAGCGCATTAGATGAACCCATACCAGAGAAATCCTGGCTTGCCCATTCCCCTTTATCTTTTCGTTTTTTCAAGTCATTGATCACATTTTCCGTTTCTTTTGAAAAATTTGCCGTATCTTTATCATATTCAACAAAGAACATCGCTGAATTACTTTGACCCGGATTCATTGGATTCTCTCCGCCGACAGAAAACTGTATGGTCTTAACTCCTGCTCTGTCTTCTAAAAATTTTTCTGCATCGGTTGCAATCCGCTCGACTTCATCCAGTGTTTGACCGGGTGCCGGTTTGTATGTGGCAACTACCATTTTCTGCTCATCGGATGGCAGGAAACTGACCCCAATGACCGGTACAAGGAACAAGCTGCCTATTAATAGTAGAATTGCCAACCCAAAAGTAATGATTTTATGGTTCAACGACCAATTCAGAACCTTTTTATAACCAGATGCTAATTTACCTGGGTTACTCTCAACATGCACCTGTTTCGAAGATATCCCCTTTTTAAACAAGGAATGAGCCATCATTGGAACAATCGTAATTGCTACTAAAAGAGACGCCATTAAGGCGAAAACGATGGTTAGTGCAAATGGTAAGAACATCTCCCCAACCGGGCCTTTTACTAATCCTAATGGTAGGAAAACAGCAATTGTGACAATAGTTGAAGAAAAAATTGGCATAAACATTTCTCTTGTTGCTGCCACAATTAATTCTTTACCTGTAAATGATTCATTTTTTATAGACATTCTTCTAAATATATTTTCGATGACCACAATGGAATCATCAATAACGCGCCCAATCGCAACTGTCATCGCCCCGAGGGTCATCATATTCAGTGTGATATCCATTTGTTTAAGAAGTAATATCGCGATTAATAATGATAAAGGAATGGAGATCACTGAGATGATCGTTGTCCGGAAATTTCGTAAGAAGATTAAAATGATAATCATCGCGAAAATCGCACCAAAAATTGCTTTATTCAGCATCGTTGAAACGGATTCTTCAATCGGCTTTCCTTGATCAAAAATGGTTGTTACTTTTAACCCATCGATTTTAGCTTCAAAACCGCTTAGTTTTTCTTTTACTGCATTAACCACATCAACTGTATTTGCGTCTTGTGCACTAGTAACTTGAACACCAATCGATTCTTTACCATTCGTCCTGGAAATCGATTCGGCTTTCCCTACTACTTTAATAGTTGCAATATCTTTTAGTTCAACCGTTGGAATCCCATCCATACCCTGTGATGGCTGATTGCCTTGGCTAACTTGGCCGGTTGTCATACCTATTTGTTGTACGGGGCTTGGTTGACCACCCGTCATTCCTTGCTGCCCGCTTGTAGAAGGGATTACAGGTATTTTAATCGCTTTTAAATCATCGATTGTTGTCACATTTCCATCGATGACCACTGATTTTTGCGTATCTTTAAATGTGTATAAACCTAAAGGAAATGTTACATCGGACGCCTTGATTAAATTCTTAACCGTTTCTTCTGTTAAACCATTTTCCTTCAGCTTTGTTTCGTTAAATTTCAATTGGACTTCATCGACTTGCTGTCCTGATATTTGAACGGTTTGTACACCTTCTATCCCTTCAAGTTCCGGGACAATCTCATCTTCTGCAGTTTTTGTTAATTCAGCTAATGACTGATCTTTATTGGTAATACTTAAAGACATAATTGGAATGGCAGAGAAACTCATACGAGAAACCTTGGGTTCCTCTACACCATCAGGTAGTTCAAGATTGCTTAATGCTTCTTTGACTTCGTTTTGTGCTTTCTCCATGTCTTTATCAAAATCATACTCAATTTGTATGGATGAAGCGTTTTGAAACGAAGAGGAACTTACAACCGAAACTCCGTCTAAATTCTCAACTCTTTTTTCAATTGGTATGGTAACACTCTCCGCTACTTGTTCAGGTGTGGCACCCGGATAAACAGCCAAGACTGTAACCAGCGGAGTACTGATATTTGGAATAGTTTCTAGCTTCATGTTCATCCCGGAATACAATCCGGCAATTGTAATAATAATAGTTAACAGCCATACAGCAAACTTATTTTTTAATGAAAATTGAATGATTTTCTTCATTTTTGTCTCCTTCTTATACCATGTTGACATTTTGAACAGATTCAAATAGGATTGACTATGCGGTCACAACAGATTTAATCATACTGACCAATTGGTCATTCGTCAACAATTATACATCTCAACCGAGTAATATCTATTAATGGAGGGTTTATTTTGACAGAAAAGGAGAAAGTAATTATCAAATCAGGGATGAAGCTTTTTGCTCAGAAAGGTTTTTCCTCGACGTCTATTCAAGAAATTGCAACTGAAAGTAATATTTCTAAAGGAGCTTTCTATTTACATTTTAAGTCAAAGGATGAATTATTACTCTCAATTCTGGAATATATATTTGAAACGATTGAAGCAAGTCGATTAGTTTTTGAAAATCAAGATTTATCCCCTCGTGAAAAATTCATAAAGCAAATCACTGCTTTTTTCAAAACCTTTATTGGTCATAAAGAATTTATGATTATGCTCTCCAAAGAACAGGCGATCCCAAGGAATGAAAATATCAAAAAACTTTTCTTTAAAAAGCGCTTTGAATCACATTTATTATACCGTAAAGGATTAGTATCTATTTACGGTCAGAAAGTTGAGCCTTTTTCAATTGATTTAGCCTTGATTCTTGAAGGGTTGTTTCAGTCGTATGTAGGATTATTGATTCTTGAACCAGCTGAGTTTGAACTTGAAAAACTATCCCACTTTTTAATGAAAAGGATGGATAGCATCGCCAAAGAAATGACCAACGAAGAACCTTTCTTAACTGAGCAAAAGCTTGGGAAAATAATAAAAAACTCCAAACTTTTTTCTGAACCAACAGATATTCAAACTTCTGTCCAAAACTTGAGAAATGAAATTAATCAGATGGAAAATAGAGAACCGTTAGAAATCTCACTAGATGTCCTTGAAGAGGAAATTAACAAACAGAACCCCCGTCTTCCAGTCGTTAAAGGGATGCTTTCAAATTTCAAAGGAATTTCCACACTTGAAAAATACATAAATGAAATAATTGCTTTTTATGGACTTGAAATATAAAGGATATGTTAAAAATATCCTTAACTATAAAATCAATTGACTGACCGGCCAGTTTTAAAGTATATTTTATGACAGAATCGATTTTATTAACATCTAGATAGGAGAAATAAATATGGTGATAGAAGAAAAACGCATAAATACAAAATTAATCATAACCGGCCTTATTATCGGTATGTTTTTCAGTGCATTGGAACAAACCATCGTTGGAACGGCCATGCCAACGATTATTTCAGAGTTAAACGGCTTTACCATTTTTGCTTGGGTTACAACAGCCTATATGATTACCTCAACAACCGTCGTCCCGATTGTCGGGAAATTATCTGACCTATATGGCAGACGGTTCCTCTATTTACTAGGAACAATCATCTTTATTATTGGTTCCGGACTGTGTGCCACTGCAACATCAATGGAACAGCTTGTGATCTATAGAGGTCTTCAAGGGATTGGCGGCGGCATGATTATGCCCTTATCGCAAACGGTTATTGGGGACATCTTTACAGCAGAACAACGAGCGAAGTGGCAAGGAATTTTTGGCGGCCTCTTTGGATTAAGTTCAGTCATCGGTCCTTTCTTAGGTGGAATTATTGTCGATAGTATTAGCTGGCACTGGATTTTCTTAATTAATGTTCCTTTTGGATTACTTTCCGCAATCTTTATCTTTATGGGATTAAAGCACGAAACGATTTCAAATAAAGGCAAAGTTAATATTGATTTTTTAGGGATTATCACATTAATTCCTGCCATCGTTATATTATTACTCGGATTAACATTCGGCGGGGATAAATTTGACTGGGCTTCGCCTACCTCTTTCCTTATATTTGGTGGTTCTATTTTACTACTAATTATTTTCGGATTGATCGAGCGTAAAGCAGTGGAACCAATCTTGGATCTTTCTTTATTTAAAAATCGAATTTTTGCCACGATGAATGGGTTAGGATTTTTGCTTGGCCTCGGTATGTTTGGTGCAATAATGTTCGTACCAATGTACATGCAAGGTATTCTAGGTGTTTCGCCAACTCAAGCCGGTTCTACGATGACACCAATGATGATTGCTATGATCGCTGCAAGTGTTGTTGGCGGGCAGTTATTATTAAGATTTAGCTTCCGTTCGGTATTAACCGCGGGAATGCTGCTTGCTGCATTAGGTTTCTTTTTAATGAGTACAATGGGCATCGATTCAAACGAATTTACTGCCTATGCCTATATGGTGGTTCTTGGCTTAGGGATGGGCTTAGTAATGCCGACTTTAATGATTGCCATCCAAAATGAGTTTCCCAAATCGCAGCTTGGAACGGTAACTTCAGCCTCCACCTTCTTCCGATCGATAGGTGGAACGATTGGGATTACCATATTGAATTCGATCATGAATCATACACTAAAAGGTGAAATGGTAAGTGCTGCGAATGATGCTGGAAATCCAATTGCACACCAGGCACTAACTGCCCTTTCTGAAAAAACAGATTCATTGTTTAGTTTGCTGCTTAATCCAGGCCTTTTAAAAATGCCTGAAGATATTCAAAATAGCGTGATTCATGCTATTCAAATTGCTTGGTCCGATTCATTTTCTACTGTTTTCTTGACAGGTCTCATCTTTATTGCAGTCGGAGTCTTGGTTGCTCTTGCTGTTGGTAAGGGGCGAATAAAACGAGATAGTGAACTTAATGAGGGCGGCGAACAACAAGTGATATCGATTAATCGAGATGCAACAGAATCATAAGATGTGGAGGGATTCATAGGAATCCCTCTTTTTCTATGTGAAGTATTCTATTTTTGCTTGCGGAAAATAGGTGTTAATATATCTGCCAAGCGTATCTTTTATATCTTCTTGCTCTTCATTTGTATAAACAAATTTTCCGATGCCGTAGCGTCCCCATTTCCATTTGCGTTTGGTCTCATCTAATTCAAGTTTTGTCATCGGATAATTTTTTTGAATGACACGCTTCGCTGGTTTTGTAAACCGATGCTGAATCATTTCAAAGGTTAAATCCTTTTTAGCTGAATCCGGAAGTTCCGCCTCCAGCTTTTCTAACATTTCTTTATATCCTTCCTTCCATCCCTCGTGCAGGTATATCGGTGCAATAATGAAACCTAACGGAAAACCGGCTCCTGCCACCTTTCCTGCTGCCTCTATTCTTTCTGGTAGTCTTGATGTTCCCGGTTCAAAGTTCTTGATAATATAATCGTCATTGACGCTAAAGCGAAAACGGGTTTTTCCATTATGCTTAGCATCAAGCAAATGGTCCACATGGGCGAATTTGGTTACAAAACGAAGCTTGCCATATTCCGATTGTCCAAAAAACTCAATCGCTTTTTTTAACGTATGGGTGAGGTGATCTACACCTACGATATCAGATGTACATGAGGCTTCAAACCTAGTCGGTTCAGGCGCACGTTCTTTCATATAGTTATCAGCAGCCTCAAATATATCTTCAAGGTTCACATAGGTACGAATATATGGTTTACTGCCCATTGTTGTCTGTAAGTAGCAATAATGACAATGCCCCATGCAGCCCGTCACAAACGGGATGGCATATTCCGCAGAGGGTTTAGATGTATCAAACTTTAATGTTTTCCTTACACCGATCACCAAGGTGGATTTTGCCGTACGGTATTTTTGAAAATCATTATCACCTGGTAAATTTCGAATTTGATTATGCGAAGTGGTTTCCCTAATTTCAATTCCCATATTTTCAAATTTTGCGATTAACTCTTTTCCAAGTGGATATTCAAGGGCACTTGGCTCAACATAAACAAGCTGCGGAACAAAGGGCTTAACCATAATAACCCTCCATCTCTGATATACCAAATGCATCTTGATAGGCAAATTCTGCTTCCTCCGCAGATGAATAAACGGCCACTTCCTCCGTTAAGGGATAATAGGTTTCATAGATAAAAAGTGAAAGTTGCTCCGGGTTATCCGGATTTTGTACAACTGCCGCTTGTTGAACATTGGCTACATCTTGGGCATGTGGATTCCGAATAATAATGTAGACGATCTGTCCTAGTTGATATGACGACATTGCTTCACCTAATCCTTTCAAATCTGGGTTTTTCTATTCATTGATATTATTCTCCACAAAAGATTTTTAAGCGGAATGAAATATTTCCATTTACTATGTTGAATTACAGACTAGAGGGTGAAGAATAACTTTATTGATCTAGGGGAAACTTACTTTTACGTTTGTAAAATATATTTAGGGGATGCTGCTAATGGCAATTTTTGTCTATCAAACATTTGAAATTAAACAGGATAAATTTAAAGAAGGTATTGAAAACTTAAAGGAAATTAAAACGTTCCGGAATGAAAATTATGATCACAATGTCGAAATCTTAACACCCGTTTCCGGTGAAGACCATACATATGCCCTTCTCACCAAATATGAAGGGTTAGCTGAAATGGAATTACAAAACAAAAAGATGTTTGAGGATGAAGAATATCTAAAACTGATCGGAGACTTTTTCCTGCAAAATATTGTTCAAGGTAGTATGTATACGCAAATCTACCGGGCACTTAGTGAAAAGAAAACAGACAAAAAACACGGTTGAACATCATCCGTGTTTTTTGTCGATTCATAGTTATCTTTTAATTAACTCTTAAGGTTTCTGTTATCAGATGATGTACCACGTTCTATTCCAAGAAGATACCCAACAATCAATCCAATGACGGCAGGAATAATCCAACCAAGTCCTTCTTTATAAAATGGAAAAATATCAAGTAACTCGTTCCACCTATTGGCGAGGAAGCTTTTATTAATCGTATCTATGATACTAAATAGGGCCACAAGGCTTATGACAGAGATATAAACCTGACGGAAATTCTTAATTAAATCATCAATAAGCCCTAAAAAGATAATAACGATTGCTAACGGATAGATCATGCCAAGAATTGGAACGGAAATCTTTAGTATTTGTGTTAAGCCTAAATTGGCAATAGCAGTACTAAGAACTGCTAAGATAATAACCCACTTTTTATAATTTACTTTTGGAATCGCATTTGCGAAAAATTGACTGCAGGAAGTAACTAAACCGATTGAAACGCAAAAACAGGCGATTGTAAAAACTAGGCCTAAAATAAAGGTTCCGCTTTGACCAAACAAGTGAGTCATGACATTAGCCAATATTTGTGCACCGTTTTCTGTTTGGCCTAATGACGAACTCGCAGCCCCTAAATAACCTAAGATTAGGTAAATCACGGTTAACAGCAATCCCGCACCCAATCCAGCGTACATCATATACAAAGACCTTTTTTTATTATCGCTTACACCCTGTGCTTTTAATGTGTTTGCTATCACAATACCAAAAGCTAAGGCCGCCAGCGCATCCATTGTTAAATACCCATCCAAAACCCCTTGAAATACTGGGTTGGTTTCATAGTTTTCCTTTGGTGCTGCAAATGGACCGATTGGATCCATTAAGCTTTTCACAAAAATTATTACGATGAGGGCGAGTAAGATTGGAGTCAATAATTTCCCAAAAAGGTCAATAAGTTTGGAAGGAAACATACAAAGCCATGTGACTAATCCAAAAAAGATGATACTGTACACCAACAAAGAGAGCGGGCTGCTTACCAAATTTTCTGGTAAAAAAGGGGCTAAACCCATTTCAAATGCTAGACTGCCGGCCCGGGGAATCGCTAGTCCAGGTCCAATCGCAATATAGATAAGAAATGGAAAAATCAAAGCAAAAAAAGGATGAACCCGTTGATTTAGGTCATTAAAACTTCCTGCCTTAGCCACCGCAATTACTCCTAAAATCGGTAGTCCCACTGCTGAAATAATAAAACCAGCAAGAGCTGTCCAGAGATTCGTACCCGCTGACTGTCCCAAAAATGGTGGAAATATAAGGTTGCCTGCTCCAAAAAACATAGAAAATAACATAAAACTAATAAAGACAATCTGTTTGGCAGAAAAATTCATTAAAAATCTCCTTTTAATAAAAAAATATTATTTCATAATAATAAACCATATCTAAACCCAGATGGTATATTTATTTTCAACATCCATTAATTGAATTATTGCTAAATAATCCCCTTTCATTTTTTTCGAAAGAGGAAAGAAGCTTAAAAATTAACGATCTCAAAAATAATCAGAGAAATAAGGTGTCTGTCTTTCAATTAAATTCTCTAATATTTCTACGGTTTGTTCATTACTAGTTAGTCTACCGATGCTAGCCAGATAGGAGGGCCGTTTATACCCCAGTAACATCGTCGTCAATGTTTGGATCGTAATAGATACTAGCGGTTCCCCTACACTTTGAGTTAGTTCTCCCTGACCAGTAGCTGAGACATGAAGAGTAAATTTCCCTTGATTCCATTCAAGGATTGGATCATCAATCAACATTGTCAGGTTTATGTCAACACCCGGTGCTCTAAAAGGGTATTGATCGATAAATTGTTTAACATCTACTATTCGTGCCATGAAATAGGGTGCGATGGTTTCCTTAATATCCCCGTCCTCCAGCCAAAATGCTAATGGTTCATTGGTGTATATTGCACCGACAACTTTTGAAACCATAGAAAAATGAGCACTGATGAAATTCCAGAGTCCTATCCGCGCCTCTTCATTCATATAGACCATTTCTTTTATATGAAGCACATCATGTGAAATCCAGTACAACAGATATCCTTGAGGCTGATGGGTACTATCATAATATACAGCTGCTGTTAAATCTTCCAAGTCCCATCTCCAGTACTCTTCCCATGCTAAATTTGTTCGAATCATTGTAGCATGCCGTTTACTAGAGAAAAGCTTATATACCGTTTTAATATCAGGATGATCTGTATTTAGCCGATTAACATAGCCTGGTACTTTTTTTACCTTCGGCAATTGATAATCTTTAATTTCAAAGGTCATCTTATCAGAAATGATTTCCCATCCTTTTTTTCGGTAAAAAGGCAAAGAATATGGATATAAATAGCATATCGATTGTTTTCTTTCCTTCATGTCCGCTAGGGCCTGCCAAATCAACTTATTCATTAATCCCAAATTCGCGTATTCTGGATAAGTACCAACCCCTGTCAAACCACCCATCTCAAGGGTTCGTCCAAAAATATTTACTTGAAACGGATAAACAGCTATTTGGGAAATCAGTTTTTCACCATCAAACCAGCCCAGCACATCCGCCTGCTCCAAAACAGGCAGTTTTGCTAATGCGATTTCACGTTCCTCCCAACCCACTGTTTGTAAATCTTTTTTGGTCACTTGGAATACATAACGTAATAACTCATTGAATTGCCGCCAATGTTTTGGTTCAACTCTATCCATCTTGAGCCTTTCCAGTCGACTCATACCATTACCTCCAACAAATTTACAGTCTTACACTATGTTCAGGTATTTTTTATGAATTTATGTAAGCTTTTACAAAAAAAAATGGGAAAAAGCTGCCCATTTTATTGAGCAGCTACAAAAATTAACGGTTTCCCAAATCACTTAATTCCGAGCGCTTTTTTCGTTGCAAGACCGACAATCCCATCTGCGGATAGTTTAAGAGCTTTTTGAAATTTACGCACTGCATTCTCGGTATTTACTCCAAAATAACCATCCACACCATTTGTGCTATAGCCTAGGGAAGTTAACTTTCGTTGGAGCTCCTCGACAGAAGGACCCCGACTTCCTTTTTTTAATACTTCTCCACTAGTACTTACCGGGACGGAAGGTGCACTAGATCCCCCTCTAACTTTATATCCATTGGACGTTGCAATCGCATTGAAAGATTTCCCTGAAGATGTAATGATCACTGGAGTACCAGTTGGAACTTGATTAAATAGCCATTCTACTTCACTATCAAACATCCGAATACAGCCGCTGCTAACATACCCGCCAATGGAACTTGGGTTGTTGTTTCCATGAATCGCATAGGTTGTTCCCCATGTTCCGCGTGCATTTAATCCGAGCCATCGGTTACCAAGTGGATTCCGTGGATCTCCACCAGGTATATGCCCCTTATAGTAAGGCCTGTTCTTAATCTTAACTACAATCTTGAACTTGCCCTCAGGTGTGTACGATTTCTTTCTCCCGGTCCCTACTTTAAACTGTTTTTTATACACACCATTTTCAAAGTACGCAAGCCGGTTGGTTGACTTGTTAATAATGATCAACTTTCCACTGGAGGCTGCGGAGCTTGTCGGGACACCAACAAAAAAACTAGACAACATAAAAAAAGCAAATACCAAAAAAACTAACCACTTTCTGGGCAAACTAACCCCTCCTATACGACATAAATATTCATCCGTGTATCCTATGTCGGAAGGGCCTGTCCACATTACAATTTTATTAAAGATATTACAATTTGGGCTAAGAATAATATATCTAAACAATAAATAATACATCACGGGCATCATACGCTTCCTATGGTTACTGCTGATTTCCTTTTTCAACCTTCACGGGCATCATACGCTTCCTATGGTTACCGTTGATCCCCTTTTTCAACCTTCACGGGCATCATACGCTTCCTATGGTTACCGTTAATCCAATTTTTCAACCTTCACGGGCATTAGTCGCCTCCACTAGTTACCGTTGATCCACTTTTTCAACCTTCACGGGCATTAGTCACCTTCACTAGTT
>NZ_BCUX01000003.1 GCF_001591445.1 Neobacillus drentensis NBRC 102427
TCCTCCACTAGTTACCGTTGATCCGATTTTTCATTCTTCACGGGCATTAGTCGCCTCCACTTCCACTAGTTATCGTTGATCCGATTTTTCAACCTTGACGGACACTCGTACCCCTTAACGGTCCTATAAAAAAACCACAAACCTCATAAATCAAGGTTTGCGGCTGATTCAAAACTATAATCTCGTTCTTAAACTCCAAAGTTCAGGAAAAAATTGCTGATCTAGTACTCTTTTTAAATAGGTGACACCCGACGACCCACCTGTCCCTTGCTTATGACCAATGATTCTTTCTACCGTACTCATGTGATTAAAGCGCCATAATTGCTGCTGATTGCCGATATCAACTAATTTCTCTGCCAATTCGTAAAGGTCCCAGTATTGGTCCACATTTCGATAAACGGTTAGCCAAGCTTCCTCGACACTAGTATTCGGAACATAGTTTTTGGATAAATCTCGATGTCGAATCTCATGATCAACCGGTAATCCACGTGCAACAAGAGCCTGAATTGCAGCATCATAAATACTTGGTTTAAGCAGAGCCGCTTGCATTTCTTCATAAAGCTCGGTTTGATGTTGATAGACTGCTAGAGTATGAGCATTTTTGTTCCCTAAGGCAAATTCAATCAAACGATTCTGGTAGGACTGGAACCCTGACGATTGACCCAATTTATCCCGAAACTCCAAGTATTCAGCAGGTGTCAAAGTAGAAAGAACACTCCAAGACTGAATCAATTGCTGTTGTATTCTGGAAACACGGGACAGGATTTTGAATGATGGCTCCAGATCGTTGTTTTGTATAAACTTAATAGCCGCTGTCAATTCATGAATGATTAATTTCATCCATAATTCACTGGCTTGATGGATAACGATAAATAACATCTCATCATGGTGATCGGACTGCCGATGCTGGCTGGATAAGATTTTATCAAGATGGAGATAATCCCCGTATGACATCGCTTTTTGAAAATCTGTTTGAATTTCTTTCTCTAGTCCATTGTTTGCGTTTTTTTCTTGTGAGTTCATTGTATTAGACCTCCATCATTCTATGGTAGTTAGGTTATTTATGAGAATTTACCACGTTAATTTACCTTTTTGTTAAGAATAGCATCTGACTCGTTCTTTTCAGGATTGTTTCTTCTTTTATTAAAAATAAAATAGGCTGCAGATAAAAACAGTAACCAAGGAACACCGAATTGGAGCATGATTTTAAAACCTGTAAACCATGTGGTGATCATTAAACTCAGTAGAAGTACCGCTCCTAAGATCGTCAAATATGGAAAACCAACCATTTTAACTGGCAATTTCCGGCCGCCTGCCTTCTCCCACTTTTTCCGGAAAAACAAATGAGAAACAAACACCATAAACCACGTGAATATCGCACCAAACATGGAAATCCCCATCATAAATGCGTAAGAAGAGCCTGGTAATAATGCATTTACGGCTGCCGCAAGAAAAATACCTAGTGTAGATATAGCAAGAGCGCTTAAAGGTACCCCTTGTTTGCTTAATTTACCTAAAAAGGCTGGTGCATAATTTCCTCGTGATAGAGAAAACATCATCCGAGTTGAAGCATATAACTGACTGTTCATTGCTGACAGGGCAGCGGTTAAAATAATAAAATTCATTATTCCACTTGCACCTGGGATATTTAAGAGTTCCATAACCTTTACGAAAGGACTTTGTTCCACTCCTGCTGATTTCCAAGGAACAATCATTAGCATGATGCCAAGAGTAATAATATAAAATGTTGATAAACGGAAGACAGTTGCTTTCAGAGCTTTAGGTACCGCTACATCAGGATCCTTTGCTTCCCCAGCTGTTACTGCAATCAATTCTGTTCCTAGAAAGCTAAATAAAGATATAAAGATAGCCACCCACATTCCCCACCAGCCGAACGGTAGGAAGCCACCAGCATTGACAAAGTTCTCAGGTCCCATCTCTGGCTTAGCCGAGCCTCCAAAGAAAACGTAAGCCCCAAGAAGAATAAACCCAACGATTGCACTGATTTTGATCATCGAGAACCAATACTCAAATGTGGCAAAAGTATTAACACTTGTTGCATTTACATAAATCAAAACAGCCGCAAACAATAATATCCAGACAAACCCAGGCACAGCTGGAAACCAAAACTTCATATATACCGCAATTGCACTTACCTCTACTCCAACTGCAAGTACGTTTGCAACCCAATAGGAATAGCGGACAAGATAACCAGCGAACGGGCTAATATACTTCTCAGAAATAGTTCCAAAAGACCCTGATGTTGGATGGGCAACAGTCATTTCTGATAAGCATCCCATTAAAAGTAAAACAATGAAAGCACCAATAGCATAACTGATTAATACACTAGGACCAGCTGTACTAATGGCAAGTCCACTACCTAGGAAAAGGCCCGTTCCAATCGCACATCCCATAGCTATCATTGTAAGTTGATTTGTTTTTAATTCACGCTTCAACCCATTTTCTGAACCATTTCCATTTTTTAAATGAGTTTTATTGTTCGCCATATAATTCCTCCTCGTTCCATTAGGTTAAGCAACGACTTCACGTTCATTTTTAAACTTTTCATATTGCTTTTCAGTCATAATTTTCTTAAGAATTTGGACCACTTCCCAAACCTCTGTATACGAGGTATAAAGCGCAACTGGGGCAAGACGAATAATGTTTGGAGCACGGAAATCAGGAATGACACCATTTTCTTTCAACGCTTTGCAAATACGTGCGGCTTCTTTATGTTCTAAACTTACATGACCACCACGACGGATATCGTCTATAGGATTTCCAATCGTGAATCCGAAGTCATGCAGATCATGATTAATTAAATCCATTAAATATTGATTGATATTTAATGACTTAGCGCGGATATTTTCAATCCCTGCTTCTGCAAAAATCTCCAATGCTCCAAGTAAGGGGGCAAGACTCAACACATGTGGGGTCCCGATTTGATAGGCTCCTGCGGAATCAGCCGGTGTTAAAGAATGCTCCATGTCGAATTGTTTCTCTTTTTTGGAACCAAACCAGCCAGCCAATCCAGGGGCTGTGCCAAAATGTTTGGAATTCACATATAACCCTCCAACACTTCCTGGACCACCATTTAAATGTTTATAATTACACCAGTAGGCAAAATCAACACCCCATTCACTAAATGAATGCGGAATCGCTCCGATCGAATGACATCCATCAAAACCGATTAATATCCCTCTTCTGTTCGCTTCAGCCGTCAGACGCTTCATATCCAAGATTTGGCCGCTTCGATAGAGTACTGTTGGCAAAATGATAAGCGCAATTTCATCAGTCATCGCTTCGATAATATCTTCTTCCTCTAAAAAGCGACCATCCCTACTTTTCACACGAATAAGATGTGTATCGGGATCAAATCCATGCATACGTAGCTGACTTTGAAGTGCATAAATATCTGATGGAAAGGTTAATTCGTCCGCCAAAATTTTAGTCCTTGTCCCTTCTGGCTTATAAAAAGTAGCAACTAACTGATGCAAATTGACAGTTGTTGATCCAGTTACAATCACTTCGTTAGCAGCAGCACCTACTAACGGAGCGATCATCTCTCCTAGTTTTTCCGATAAAAAAAACCAAGGGTGTTTCCCATTTGTCCAACCGTCAATTCCATGCTCTTTCCAATCATTTAAAGACTCCAACAGCGTCCGTTCTGCTCTTTTCGAAAGAAGCCCCAATGAATTCCCGTCCATATAAATGGAATTCGGCTTTAGGTAAAATTCTTCGCGAAATCTCTTCAGGCTATCTTCTTGGTCCAATTGATGTGAATACTCTAAAGTCATCAGCATACTAATCCTCCTCTAATTTTTTTCTCTTTAGCTGGTGGGTGAAGATAATCTATGATTTACAAGAAAATGAGACACTGCCTAGGTCTGCAAATTGTGCCAAAATCGTATCACCTGCTTGAAAACTAATTGCTTCTGTTATCGCTCCGCTTAGAACGATATCACCTTTCTTTAATCCCCGCCCAGTTTCTCCCAGCTTGTTTACAGCCCATGCAACCGCAACAGCGGGGTCTCCTAATACAGCAGCACTAGTTCCAGTTGTTTCCACGTCAGAATTCCTAGATATGTATACGCCAATTTCTTTTAGGTTTAGTTTATCCGGTGCTACCCATTTGTTCCCTACGATAAATTTGGAGGAGGAACAGTTATCCGCTACAACGTCTACCAGTGTAAACTTAAAATCTAAATACCGGCTATCAATGATCTCAATAGCTGGTGCTACATATTTCGTCACTTTTAAGATATCATCGGCGGTAACGCTTGTGCCTTGGATATCTTTATTAATTAAGAAAGCAATTTCCGGCTCTGCTTTGGGATGGATAAACCTGCTAAATTGGACTGGTTCCCATTCAGTTACAAGCATATCATCCATTAAGTAACCGTAGATTGCTTCATGGACACCCATCATCTCCTGCTTTGCCTTACTTGTTAAACCGAGTTTCACTCCAATTCGGCGAAGCCCCTCCTGTTCTTTTTGCTCGATTAATTTTTGTTGTATTTCATAGGCATGCTCAAAAGTTAATTCAGGGTAACTAGTCGTGATTTTCTCGACTTCCCGCTTTTCCTTTTCTGCAGCTAATAGGTAGTCTACGATTTCTTGTTCTGTTCCCTGCAATATTGTCATAATGGAACCTCCACTTTTAATAATTTTATTCGAGAAAAACTTACTTACTTAAATGATACAGATACATTACCTAATGGGCCAAAATTTGCTAGTATCGTGTCGCCTTCTTTTACTGCAATTGCACCAGAAAGTGCTCCGGGAAGAATTAACTCACCTGCTTTTAGAGTAATCCCAAATTCATGCAATTTATTGGCTAACCAAGCAACCGCTTGGGCGGGGTGTCCTAGAGCGGCAGTTCCAGCTCCTGTAGCCACAAGCTCATCGTTTTTATAAAGGACCATTCCATGAGCTCGCAAATCCAAGCCTTCAATCGTGCTCAGCTTTTTCCCAACGACTACTCTTGCTGACGAGCCATTATCTGCCACTGTATCAACCAATTTGATTTTCCAATCTGAAATACGGCTGTCAATAATCTCAATGGTTGGTACTACATATTTCGTTGCCATTAGCACATCTAGATAATTCACATTTGGACCAACCAAGTCTTCTTCCAAAATAAAACCAATCTCCGCCTCAACCTTCGGACTGATTAAATCAGCCATTTTCACCGTTGCTTCATCGGCTATTTTCATAGTATCTATCAGGTGGCCGTAATCAGGTTCATCGACGCCTAGCATTTGCTGCATCGCTTTACTTGTTAGCCCAACCTTTTTCCCAATCACTTTATGTCCTTCTTCTAACTTTTTACCGATGACTTCGAGTTGGATTTGATAGGCATCGCTTACATCCAACTCGGAAAAGCGCTCCGTCAGCGGTGCGACAGAATATTGATGATTTTCTGCGTCGATTAATTCATTTGCAATCTTCTCTACTAATACTCTCATTTTTTCCCACGCCTTCCTTTTCTATATTAATAGATAAAAAGTGGCCATTAAGCCACCTTTTACTTTTAATCTTATAATTTCATTGTAATCGTCTTAGCCTCTGTGTAGAATTCAAAACTATGACGTCCACCTTCTCTGCCGATACCACTTGCTTTGGACCCTCCAAATGGCGTTCTTAAATCACGATAATACCAGCAATTGATCCAGAATAAGCCTGAATCGATTTGAGAAGCTACACGATGAGCTCGTCTTAAATCATTTGACCAAACGACTCCTGCCAAACCATAAATCGAATCGTTGGCAATTTGAATCGCTTCTTCTTCCGTTTTAAATGGAATGACGACTAATACCGGGCCAAAGATTTCTTCCTGTGCAACTCTCATTTTGTTATTCACATCATAGAGCACGGTTGGCTCGTAAAAGTTTCCTTGTGACACTCCTGCCACACGCTTACCGCCTACAGCAAGTTTCGCACCTTCAGAAATTCCAATTTGCACATAGTTGTCAACCGTTTCTAAGTGACCTTTTGATATAAGCGCACCCATATCCGTAGTTTCATCCAATGGATCGCCCACTTTGATGTTTTTCGCAGCAGTAACAAATTTTTCTAGGAATTTATCATAAACCGATTCTTGCACCAATAGTCGAGAACCGGCTAAGCAGATTTCCCCTTGATTTCTAAAAATTGCTTCGATTGAGCCTGCGACTGCTTCATCTAAGTCGGCATCCTCAAATACGATATTGGCGGATTTACCACCTAATTCTAATGATACCGGAATTAACTGGGATGCTGCATTTCTCATCACGGTTTTACCAGTAGAGCTCTCCCCGACAAAAGAAATCCTGCGTACATATGGATGAGTGGTCATGGCCGTTCCTACTGTTCCACCCGGACCTGTTAGTATATTCAACACGCCTGGCGGTAATCCTGCTTCGTTGGCAATTTCACCTAACATGACCGCACTGAGTGGAGTATATGAAGCTGGCTTAACGATCACCGTATTACCAGCAGCTAATGCAGCAGAGACTTTCCAAGTCATTTGCATGAATGGTAAATTCCAAGGAATGATCAAGCTTGTGACACCGGCTGGTGAATATTTGGTATAGCTCATATGCTTGGATTGTTCGTAATGCTCGTGATTAATGTATTTTGCCATTTCTGCAAAGAATCTTAAGTTTGATGCTGCACGCGGGATATCAAAATCTCTGCTTTCTCTAATGGGCTTACCCACATCTAATGTTTCTATTAGCGCTAACTCCCCGACACGTTCCAAGACAAGATCTGCCATTCTGCACAGGATCTTTGCTCTTTCTTCTGCTGGCATTTTACTCCAAATCCCACTATCATAGGTACGCTTTGCGACCTGAATCGCTCTTTCTACATCTTGCTCACTTGCACTAGCGACAGCAGCTAATTTTTGATTCGTGGCTGGATTAATCGTGTCAAATGTTTCTCCTGAAATAGCGCTTACATATTCTCCATTAATAAAAAGCTTGGCATCGTTAATTTGAAGTTGTTTTTCTAGGACTTTACTCACTGAGATCACCATCCTCAACTTCTACAATCATCTCAACTTCAACAGCGTTATTGTGTGGCAGCTGGGACATCCCTACTGCTGATCTCGCATGCCTTCCCTTTTCACCAAACACTTCCACCAACAAATCGGAGGATCCATTCATTACTTTAGGATGGTCTTTAAAATCTTGCGTGCTGTTGACCATACCAAGGATTTTAACAATCCGTTTCACTTTGCTAAGGTCACCCAGTTCATTTTTGACTACTGCTAATAGATTAAGCATACATTGTCTTGCTGCTTGATAGCCTACTTCTATCGATACATCTTCACCAAGTTTTCCACGGTATTCATCTGTACCTTGTCCTGATGTGAAAATAAGATTCCCTGTCCGAACACAACTTACATAATTACCAGACGCGGGGCGGAGTGCCGGCAGCTTTAATCCAAGTTCCTCTAATCTCTCTTCTGGGGTGATCACCTTGTCTATCATCTTCTCATCTCATTTCCTATTAAATTAATAAATTAACCGGTATATTTAAAAATCTTAGTGCATTTTCACCTAACATGGCTCTTTTCTGTTCTTCACTTAGTGCAAAGGTGTCATCAATAATCTTCCCTGGTGGAGTTTCCCGCAGTAAGAATGGGTAATCCGATCCCATGATGACTTGTTCAGCACCAAATTTTTCGACCAAGAATTTAATATTTACAGGGTTATTTACGATTGAATCATAGAAAAATTTCTTGGCATAAAAGCTTGGAGGATGCTCCGTGAGCTGCAAATGCGGCCAAACATTCCAACCATGATCAAGTCTAGGGAGAATGTAAGGAAGTGACCCGCCTCCATGAGAAAAACAAATTTTAAGTTTTGGAAATTTCTCGATGACACCTCCTAGGATCAGACTTGCTGCAGCCAATGCTGTTTCACTTGGCATTCCAACCGTATACATTAAGTTATGGGAAGAAAAACGATCTCCACCCAGTGTTTCCCATGGATGAACAAATAGGGGAACATTCCATTTCTCACACATCGCAAAGAAATCAAGGAATGTTTCATCGTCTAAATTTTTGCCATTAATGTTTGTGCCAATTTCAATCCCTTTTAAGCCAAGTTGATGTATACAGCGGTCTAGTTCACGAATTGCTGCTTCAACATTTTGCAGTGGAACAGTCCCTAGACCAATAAACTTGGTTGGATGCTGAGCTACTGTTTCAGCGATGAAATCATTTTGAAATCTAGCCAAAGCCACCGCTTCTTCTGTAGGTGCCCAATAGGAAAACGTTACAGGAATTGGCGATAAAACTTGTATATCTACATTTTCTACATTCATATCGTGAATCCTTTTTTCTGGACTCCAAACTTGGTCGGTCACTTCTCGAAAAACCTTCCCAGCCACCATTATATTAGCACCGCAAGAGCAGGTAGGCTGGAGTACTGGCCACTTGTCGTTTTGGTACTTTTTCGCAAAATCCGGGAAATTATCAGGGATAATATGTGTATGAAAATCTACTCGCATTTCCATTCACTCGCTTCTTCAGGCATAATATGTCCGCAGTTCTTACAAGAACGGAGCTCTAAATTACTGTTAAATCCATGAATCGCTTCTTTTACCTGGACTTCAATATTTGTCAATTGGACAGTAACGCGGTGCATTTCATGATCACATCCATCACAGAACCAAACAAAATCCTCTAATTCGCCTTCACCTCTGTCACGCTCAATGACGATCCCGATTGTATCAGCGATCCGATGTGGGGAGTGGGGAACATTTGGAGGGAGATGAAATACTTCTCCTTCTCTCACTGTAATTACTTCTCTTTTACCTTCCGTATTAATAATTTCAACGTAGCAATCACCTTTTAATTGATAAAATATCTCTTCAGATGGGTCCACATGAAAGTCACGGCGTTTGTTTGGACCTCCGAGGATCATGAACATTAGTTCAGAATCCTTCCAAACTACTTTATTATTTACTGGCGGCTTAAGTAAATCCTTATTTTCTTCAATAAATCCCCAAAGGTTAATTGGTTTTAATGGGTTTGTCATAAAAATCTTCTCCTCTCAACTTTAAATACAAAAGCTTATCCATTAATTGTTGCAAATTTTTCCTCTGTTGATTTTAATGCCTCCTGCATGAAGACGACTTCTTTGGCTAACGCAGTAATTCTAGGAAGAACCTCAGAATCGATAATTTCATTTTCTTTATTAAAATGATCGTTATTGACGTAGACATAACTTGGTGCCACAAAAGCCCGGAAAAATCCTGCGATTGGCTTCAATTGATTTTCAATCACAAGGAAATGCTGGTACGTTCCACCTGTTGCAACAAAACCAATTACTTTGTTGCGAATATCCTTTGGATTAATTAAATCAAATAAATTTTTGAGCGGACCTGCTAATGATCCCTGGAAAATCGGTGTTCCGATAATATAGAAGTCAGCAGAATTAACAATATCGAGAACTTTTTTCGTGTCACCTGTATAGGCTGAAGGATTTCGTCCATCACAGAACTGAACATCATAATCTCTTAGATCTAGCAGTTCTACGTCAACGTAAGGATGATGTTTCTTTACTTCCTCCAATACCTTTTGAACAACAATACTTGTCTTTGCTCCAATAATTGTGCCTGATATTCCTAATAACTTCATAGGTGAACTCCTTTCTAGTGCTGAGTAGAAAACACGTAGCCACATTTACTATAGACCCATCTAAAGTCCTAGTAACGAGTAGGACTGTTGGAAATCTCCCTCTGAAATCAACTGGCGGATTCTCGTCGATGAAATAAGTTTTCCGCCCTTACAATAAACTGGGGGAGTGATATTAATATGAAAATACTTTTCTAAAAGATTTACATCCCCTGCTCTGTTTTTTCCAAAATGAAAATCAGAACCAACTGAAATCTCTTCCGGGTTAAGTTTAGATAATTCACAAATAAAATCTTCAGGTGGCCGGGTCGCATACCATTCATCAAAGCTGGCAACGATTACATAATCTACACCTAACTTCGAAATCCTGCTGACCTTTTCCTGAATTGGTGACAAAATTTGAACGCCCTTAAAAAAAGTGCGAGGAGGCGGGTCGAAAGTATATACAACACTAGGAACCTGATAAACCCGACTCTTTTCCACAGCTTGCTTAATCACAGCTTGATGTCCTTTATGGACTCCATCAAAAGCACCAATGGCAATCACCGAACCAGATAATGTCAAAACTCCTTCTTTTAGCGTTTGCATCGTTCACACCTCCTCTTACTTTTGATTTACTTTTATAAGCTAGTAACCTCATTTTTTCGATTAAATATTTTCATTGCTTCATCAGCCAGCTCAAAGGAATTCTGCTTTTTGTGGTTGTTATAGAAAATCGCTCTTTTACGAATTGGATCGCCAGTATAATAGCGTTCGTATTGAAGAACTCTTTGTCCAAATGCCTCTCCACATAAATCCCATGCTAGCTTAAAGAGATGAACGCGCTCTTCCGCTGAAACTCCCTCTCTTCCAAGATAATACTTCTCTAAATCCTCTCTTAATTCCGGATTCTCGAAATCAGCATCTGTAGGAGACATGAGAAGTCCACCTGCACCAATAATTTGCATAACCTCAATCGCACGTGGGTACATTATTGGCAGCAATCCTCTAATTGTTTCAAGTGGTGCATAGGCCGGCATCGCTTCTCCAGTAGCAGTTACTTCATGTTCATACTCTGAAATTCGGAGCAAGGCCCTAATCGATTCAACCGATTGGACTAATTCTCCTAAATCATTTTGTACATTTAGGTAGGCATCAACACCGATGGAGTCGGCGATTTTACAAGCCACTTCGGTTGCAAATTGTAGTTTGATTAAGCCTCTTACACCAGACTGATGAGCTGGCTGCTGAGCGATTCCTGTTTTCGGGTAAAGTAAATTGGCTGCTTCAACATTGTTATAAAGGAATACACGATCCCAAGGTACTAAAACATCATTAAAGACTAAGACCGCATCCATTTCTTCGAATCTTGATGCTAATGGGTGGTCATATACCGAACGCTTTCCATCCTGCATTGCTTCACGGCAGATAATGCGAAGACCAGGAGTATCAAGTGGTAGTGCAAATGCAAGTGCATAGCGCTCATCACCAGGCTTAAATCCAGGAAAAGAATAAACTATTATTTCGTCAGTGATCGGTGCAAGAGTAGCTAGCATTTTCGCTCCTCTTACAATTAAGCCATCAGGTGTTTCTTTAACAGCACCTAGATGGGTAAACATATCCTGTTGTTCGTGTGATGATTTGCTGCGGTCATTCTGCGGATTAATAATTGCATGGGTTAAAAATAAATCATTATCGCGGATATGCTTATAATATGATCGAATGTTTTTTCCCCACTCAGGATTGTATTTGTCCAGGAACTCCGAATTGCTCGCCATGGATGTAACGACGACATTTAAGAAATCAGGTGTTCTTCCCATTAAACCAAAGGTCGCTTTGGCAAACTCTTCGAAGGTTCTCCTCCGTGCTTGTAAATCTTGATAGCTTTTTGGTACCAAGAATGAATTCGAGATTCTTTCTCCCGTTTCTTCACAAATATGAGTAATGTCCTTTTGATATTTGGAGTCATGCTGCATATCATATAGCTTTGCAATTTGAAGAATTGGCTGATGAAAAACTGGCTCTTCAAAGATATTTTTTACTTTTATTCCTGATAACCAAACTTCTGGATTTCGGGATTTTAATGCCTCGATATATTGTGCTCCTGTACGAATTCCCATAAAACATCCTCCTTTAATTTCATATTTTCATTATAAAATTGATTTTTTTAAGTCATTGTAGTCTGATTAACATTTTTTCTAAAAAAATAAAATTTTCAATTTATTAAAAGAAATTCAGCAACACACAACATTCTAAATACAGATGATGTGTGCTGCTTTTAATATATTAATATTGCTAGATTTTCAGATTCCCTTTTTTAGGAATAAACAAAATAGTTATCGACGCAAGGACTCCTGCTACAGCAAAAAGATAAAAATTAATGGAAAAGTCCAAATTTGAGCTCATAAAAAATCCAATAAGAATAGGTCCTGAAATAGCACCAATCCTACCAAATCCAAGCGCCCAGCCTAGTGCGGTGGCCCGGTTTTCTGCTTCGAAATATTTAGAAATATAGGCATTGAGAATAAGTGTTGTCCCAATTGTTCCAAACCCTGCAACTCCCACTAAGCAATACACCAGTAACATCGATGATTTCATACTTAGTAGCGCAATTGAGACTCCTGCTAAGAAATAGGAAATACTGATGATTTTTTTGGATCCCCAGCGGTCAGCTGCCGTTCCAGCTATTAATGCACCAATTGCTGCCGATAGGTTGAGCATCAGTAAAAATCCTAAGCTTGGTCCAAGTGGGTATCCAGCCTCTCTCATCATTTTCGGAAGCCAAGTACTCAAACCATAAATCATAAGCAGCCCCAAAAAGAAGGTAACCCAAAAAAACATTGTTGCCCGAATATTCTTTCGTTCAAAAAGACTTGCGATTGCTGCAAATTTTTTTGTTGATCCTTTATTTTCAACTTTTGGATTGCTTTGGATAAAATCATTGGGAAGATGAAATTTTTGGGCGATACTTTTAGCTTCAGCAAACTTTTTCTTTGCCATAAGGAAACTAATCGACTCAGGTAGAAATTTTATTAGAAAAGGAATCACTAAAAGTGGTGTGACACCAATCCAAAACATTAACCTCCACCCATAATCTTCCAAAAGGAACATAGAAAATAATGCACCAAGGACTCCTCCAATTGGATAACCTGTATACATAATTGCGTAAAGTTTAGATCGATGTTGTACAGGAGAATACTCGATTGTTAAAGCAGAAGCTGTAGGTATTACTCCCCCTAGTCCTAGACCACCTAATAAACGAAAGAAACCAAACATTTCTGGAGAGGTAGATAGTGCTACAAGACTCATTGATAAGGAAAATACAGCAATACAGCAGATTAAGGTCAGTTTTCGACCAATCATATCGGTAATTGTCCCTACACAAATTGCACCGATCAGCATTCCCATCAAAGCATAGCTTCCGATAGCTCCTGCCTGTGCAGGAGTCATACTCCAGTCTTTGTATTCCATTAATGATGGTAAAACAGCCCCATAAATCCCCAAATCATAACCATCTGCTAACATCGCAAACCAGCACAACACAACAACAAGTAATGTTGCTTTAGGCATTCTCTTTAATGAAAGATTAGTAGTATTTTGCTCAATCATTCTCTCTTTCGATAAATCTTGAGCTGTTACTGATTGTACTTCCTGGTTCATCTAACCATCCCCTTTTAGAATTTGCTCCAATAGTCACTATTGCTATTTCTTTACGAGTACAATCTCTGCCCCTCCTTCCTTTTGGCTGAATATTTCAAATTCATAACACAATATTGATTTTATATCCTGAATCTTTTACACTGTTGTTAAGTTGTTAACATAAATAACCTTTTTTTCACTTTTGAATGTAAGCGTTGCCAAAGAAATCTCCAATAGAGGCCTCAATTAAGAACAAAGCATTTTGATAAATTTACATATTTCCTTGATTTACAGTTTTATTGTTTTATATACATTTCACTTAGGAGTTGATTAGTTGGCAATCTTGTTTGACAGTGATATTAATTGGGAATCATGCTTGCAGTTTGGTACTAGACATTTCTTCAAGGAGAAATCAGCTATTTACCAGCAAGGGACGCTCGGGGATGGATTTTATTATATCCAAAAGGGATTAATTAAAGTAACGACTACCACTTCGATTGGAAAAGAGCGTATGTTAAACATCGCTATTCCCGGGCAGCTATTAGGAGTTCAAGCGATGGACCGACAGCCACATTTTACTACCGCAACGGCAGTAAATGACTCTATTCTCTACTTTTTCTCATGTGAACATTTTCAAAAATTAATTAAAGCTCAACCTTCTATCCTTAACATTTTTATCAAAACCGTTATTCATAAAATGCACATATTAGCTGATAAAATTTATTTGGACTCTCTCACACCAGAACAGCAACTGTCGGTGATACTACTAAATATTTGTTACGAATTTAAAAATTATGAAGTTCCTCTCACACAACAAGACCTTACAAAATGCACAGGCTTAACGAGAATCACCTTATATAAGATTATAAAACAATGGAAAGCTGAAGAAATTATTGAGAGTCGTGGTAAGAAGTTCTTAATAAAGAAACCTGATGAATTAAAAAAGCTTCTTGGTAAGGTGATAATATGAAAAATCTTCGATATTCTTGGAGCCCATTTTTAAAATATGGAAATAAACTAGATATTGAGGAAAATTCAGTTGTATACCATCAGGGAAGTGAAGGCAAGGGTTTTTTCTACTTATCTAAGGGTGGGATAAAGATAACCCTTCTCTCACAAGAAGGTGTGGAACGGACGGTGAATTATGTACCAGAAGGAATGTTATTTGGGGAGCACGGTGTGAAAAATGAACCCTATTTAACCTCAGCAACCTCGAGTAGTTCATCTGAGATCTATTTTTTTTCTGATGAGGCTTTATTCATGATTTGTGAGGAACATCCTGAGGCAGCGTGTATTTTCACCAACTCACTAATCTATAAATTTAGGATTCTTGCAGAAATCATTTCCTTTCTTAATTCGCCTATTGAGCAGCAAATGGCCCACTTCCTTTTAAAGTTAGTAAGCGAAAATGGTAATTTTTCAATCGACCAATCTTCTTTTGCCCGTTACATAGGGACCTCTAGGATTACGGTAAATAAAATACTGAATAAATGGAAAAGCCAACAATGGATCCAAATATCTACCCGTACAATTGACATCCTAGATATTAAATCATTAAAAGAAATTCGAGACTCTGGTGCAATCGACATTTCGAACTTGGATGTATTAATGTTATCTCTATAGTTGAAAGAAGCAGGCGGCATTAAGGTTTCCTGCTTCTATTCCTCTAGTCTTCGCACGATTAAAATAATATTGTCGACAAATATGCAACAGTAGTTATAGTAATCATGCTTAGTACGAAGATCTTCCGAATATCTTTTTACTTCCGATATGGTGTTGACCATTTGCTCTATTTCTGTTTTATCACGAAAAGAAGCAACCACTCTCTTACCCCATTCTCATCAAAGAGTGGCGTACAATTGACGATAACTGTTTTATCTTTCCAGCCTCCCATTCGAGAAAAAAAAGAAACTATCACATGATAGTTCCTCACTTAATTTTTCTTTCATATTTTAAAATGTGATTAAGAAGCGGCACTAGCATAGATTCCTCTATACCTTCAAGTACAAGACTGGCAGTCTTCTCAGCACCAGCCTCCTGAAAATGAGTATTATCATGAACACCATTCGGATAATTCTTGTTCTCTCCAGCATCCAGCCAGAAGAAAACATCCTTTGTTCTTTCTGGTCCAAGCTCTTGGAACAATGCCTTGCTTTTGGCAGTAAGGTCAATGACAGGTACATTCTCTTCCATTCCAAGCTCCTTCATGGCAGCAGGATACTCCCCGTGCGTATCACGCGCTCCCCCTTTTTCAGAAAAACGCCGGCGTTCAACAGGTGTCACTAGAACAGGAATAGCTTGTTTAGCGCGGGCTCCGTCAATATATTGTTTTAAATAGCTTTTATAGGTTGAAAAGGGCTCCGTATAACGGGTTGGATCCTCTTTTTTTTCATCATTATGACCAAATTGAATAAACAGGTAATCATCCTTCTCAATCTGATCTAAGATTGATTTGAGTCTCCCTTCATCAATAAAACTTTTTGAACTCCTGCCAGATGAGGCCTCATTTTTTACGACAATCTTTTCATCGAAAAACCGATTTAAAACCTGTCCCCAGCCTGCCCTGGGTGCTAACGAGCTGGAATAATCAGAAACAGTCGAATCTCCGGCCAGATAAACGGTAATTATGTGTTTGTAGGTGTTTTCGTTATTTGTACATGTAGCAACGTTGTCTTCAATTTTCATGCAGATAACTAATAATAACAAGGATACCAATAGCATTTTTACCTTAAGCTTTTGCCACATGATGTTCCTCCCAAATGCTAATTACTTTAATATTAATAATATTAGTTAGATCATACTTAATGAGCGAAAAGACCTCTTATCATTCTTCCTTCTTTATAAATTTTTTATTTAATTTTTCTTGTTTCTAAAACTTATAGCAAGGACAAAAAAGTCGCCTATAGGGGAATTGGTGACAAAAGATATTAAAAAAGATTGGGTTCGGTCGTCAATAGAAGTTTTTGACAACCGAACCCAATCTATTTCAAATTGATACTTTTTCTAAAATAATCATAATCGGTTTTAATGAAATGAAAGGCTGTTGCATTACCGCCGTGATCTGGGTGAGTTATTTTTAATAATTGCTTATATCTGGTTAAAACTTCTTTATCGCTCGCCATTTTTGAAAGACCTAATTTTTGACGATAATCATTCGTGTTAGATGCAGAAGGGGGAACGTCATGTGTCTTATCAGTACCTCTTTTATTTCCTTTAAAAAGTTCTTCTTTTAATTCTAACAATTCATTAGTTAAATCAATATTTTCTTTAAGTAATTTCTTGGTTTCCTTTTGTAATTCACTTTTCTCGTTCTTTAGATTGGCAATTTCTTTATGTAAAATATTTCTTTGCTTAATTAAATTGGTTACGGACGTCTTATGTAGATGCTCAATTCCTTTTATATGTTCATCCTGTGCTTTTATTCTTATTTTCAATTGGTGGACGACCTTTTCTTGATCAGACGGACTAATTATAAATTGCTTTGAATCTGTTTCATTTTGCTGGTTATTTGTTTTCCGATTTCCAGTCTCCACGGTTTGAATCTTACCATCACGCATCAAGCGACGAACAATTTGAAATGCGATGCTATCTGTAACACCTGCATCCTTTAACATGTTAAAAACCTGATCTGTATTATCAATTATATATCCTGTATCTCGTAGTCCTGTTCCCTCGTAGTTAATCTTTCTTTCACGGAGCCACCGTCTAACCGTTTGAATACTAGTATCTTCTGTGACTCCTGCTTCCATTAACAAATCAAAAGCTTGATCCGTGTTCACGATCTTCCTTCTTTCTTGCATTTATTATTTATACTATATGAGTAATTATAGAAAGTGAATGGATAAAAAATACTATCCTAGGCGTCTTTTTGACAATAGAATATGAGAAAGAAAAACTTTGTCAGTACCAATTTACTATTAAAAAGAAGTTGCCTCCAATTTGGCAACTTCTAAAGATAACAAAATAACAATCTATTAATGATCACGGTTAACTATATAATTTAATAAATGCTTCAGAAAAGTGATATTGCGTGGCATCCCGTGCAACGCTTCCATTGCTAGACAGTAATGTTCCCACATCTCTTTTCTAGCACCCTCCTGACCTAGGATGGATACAAAAGTAGAATTGTTGTTTTCAGCATCTTTACCAATCGGTTTTCCGAGTAAGATCATATCTCCTTCCACATCAAGCAGGTCATCCTTTATCTGAAACGCAATCCCGGCATGATGGGCGAACTTTTTCAAAGCCTCAATTTCGATTTCATTTGCATGGGCGAGGATTGCAGGCATGATTAGGGAAGCTTCAAATGCTATTCCAGTTTTATAAAAACACATCAAATTTAATTGTTCCAATGTTAATTGTTTCCCTTTAGAATCCAAATCCATCGCCTGTCCCTTACACATAACAGCTGTCATTTGAGCTGAGTATTTAATCAAATTAAGCACCGATTTCGAATCGAATTGATCAAGTGATGCTTGTTCTTCAATTGCCTTTTGGGTCAGAAACAGTCCAGTTAATTCTGCTATGGCAATGTTATAAACTGAATGTATTGCTTGACGCCCCCGACGGGTAGAGGAATTATCCTGTGATGGCAGATCATCGAAGATTAAGGATGCAGTATGCATGTATTCTAATGATCGCAGAAGTGGTACGATGGCCGAACTATTTAATCCATATTCGTTAACGCCCATGACCCAGGTCATTATTGGCCTCAATCGCTTCCCGTCACCTTCCAGACTGTAATTTGCAGCATCAATTATTGGCTCAACTTCTTCGATTTTAGGGATATTTAAGACGTTGTTGATCTGATTACGGACAGTTTTAATCGTTTCTAAAAAGTCTTCCTGCTCCTTCCGTTCATTTTTTAAAATGGTAATCATATGATCCCGAAGTAGTTTATCAAAGAAATCTACATCATCTGCTTTACGAACCATATTTTGAATCACATGATTAAACTTTGGAACTCCTGAAAAAAATAGTTTCATAACTTCGTTGTATTTTTCAGTTCCCATTCGTTCTTTAAATCTCTTAAGACCATTTATAGCACGATCAAGAATCACCTCACAGGCCTTGTTATCGGAGTAATATATCCTATGGATCAAATTGGAAATGACCGTCCAGTATAATTCAAAAGGATTGATAAGATCGAATCGCTTTTCATGATACTTCAGATAATAGGTATAGGGGGTTACCCTGTCTTCTTTCAAGTCTTCATACATATCTGCAAAATCATCCGCAAGCTGGTTGTATATGCCATAATAGAATGTTCGGGTGTCAAAGCCTTCATCCTCCGGAGCACTGATAACTGAACGGACAATCAATCGGGATGAAGAGGATTTTAAAATAACCG
This sequence comes from Neobacillus drentensis NBRC 102427, assembly GCF_001591445.1. Taxonomy (GTDB): domain Bacteria; phylum Bacillota; class Bacilli; order Bacillales; family Cytobacillaceae; genus Neobacillus; species Neobacillus drentensis. The sequence goes on from NZ_BCUX01000003.1 coordinate 18,597, forward strand.
GAATGTATAACTCTTCATTCGTGTAATTTGCGTTGGAAAGATCCTTTACACGGTCCACTTCCTGTGAATTAAAAAACACATACGCCTGCTCGAAAAATTTTTTGCTACTCTCTGGCCGCAAATGAGATTTAATATACTCAAAGGCATCGCGGAGTTCCGAATGAATATATCGGATTAGGTTTACGTTTTTCCCTGACCACTTACCCAATTCCGGTACATTTCCTGTAATAAGGGTAGTACGAATCAAATTGGAATATTGTTTTTCTTCATTAGCAGATAAGACTTTGGCATCGAGAAGATCGTCAATAAAAGGATAGGTTAAACCATAGGAATAGCCGAGCCTAATAGCATTATCAAGTTTCTTCATTCGTTCTTCAGGCGATATCTCATCGCCCATCTCTTCAACTGCATGCATAATTACCCCAGCAATGATTTTAATAAGCTTTCGCTGAGCATTCTCAGCATCCATTCCCGTTGGTATATTGGATGATACAGTCTTTAATTTGTTTAGCAACCAGATCATCGTGGATTCGATGCCTTCTTTCTGGGCGATTCGGTACAACCCGGCCATGCTAAACGTCTCAGAATTGACATTAAGGTTTGTTGAGGTAGACTGAATTAGGTGATTTTTTAAACTGTCAACAACACGCCGTACCCTATTCTGTGTCTCAGTTGAGTCCAGAGCTTTGCCTAGGTCCCGCATGAAAATATAGGAAATGCTGCGATCCAAGTAATTATCAAGTTTGCCGGCGTAATTGAGCCATTGGATATAATTGTGATATGCTCGATTATCAGGTTTTCCCTTTCGCCGTGAAAAAATGGATAATATCGAATGGTGATGAATATGATTGTGTTTCCAAGATTGAATATCTTTTGTTAGGACAGGAACAAAGGTCTTTTGCATGACCTGTTTATTAAGTGATTTAAAATAATGAGCAGCCTTCTGCTCAGCTAGCTGATAACATGCATCGGCATTTTTTATTAACTCCTCATCCATACTGTACATTACCTCTTCTTAAGGTTGTCTTTTACATGTTTTGCAATATAATTCAAACCGAGATTATAAATCCAACCGTTTTTCTTAAAACTATCAAAATATATTTATTTATAATCATAAAATAACATCTTTAGACCCAAAAAGTATAATATTTCCTTTCATATTATAATTCCGTGAATTGTAAATAATACCTTCATTAATCTTTTCTTTTTTAACTTGGCTGTTGATTTCCGCTCCAATCGCGGGCGGTCCGGGGAGTCTTCGCCCCTTCCACTCCAATCAACGTAGGCTTTAAAATCAATAATGACCTTTAACACAGCCTTTTTAATTAATAAAAAAACACCTCAAATATAGAGGTGCTTTAAGCAATTTAACCTATTTAAAAGTTGTAGCCACTGTACTTTCTGGTGATGTTACCTTGTCATAAAAATCTACAAATTGATCACGGTCAGCACTATCACGGTATGCCATCGCTACACGTGGATGTTCATTCAATACACCTGAAATCATATAAGGAATGATATAGCCCCACTCCCACTTTTCACGCATTTCGAGCATGTGCTTCTCAATAACTCCAAGAACTGGCTTAATTTCATAACTTGATTTTTGGATGTAGCTAACAAGAAGTTCTGTGTTACAGTTGCCTGCTGCACGACCCATGCCATATACAGAAGAATCAAGAAATGTAACTCCATTTCTGAGCGCCGTTAAGGTATTGGCAAAAGCTAATTGCATATTGTTATGCGTATGGATTCCAAGCTGTTTGTTAGGAATCATCTCTTTGAACTTTTTCACTTGGTGCTCAATATCGACAGGGTCTAAGCTTCCAAAGGAGTCAACGATATAGACAACATCGACAGGGCTTTCCTTAACCAATTCAAACGCTTTAATCAGCTGTTGTTCAGGTACACTTGATAATGCCATAATGTTTAGTGATGTCTCATATCCCAAATCATGGAACATTTGGACAAGCTCTAAGCCTTTATCTACTTCACGGATATAGCACGCGACACGAATCATATCTAAAACGCTTTGTTCACGAGGAAGAATATCATTAGGGTCTACACGTCCAATATCTACTAAAGCCGATAGCTTCGTGAACTTTTTGACAGGGATTATTTCTTTCAGGAAGTTATCGTCAAGAAATCGCCATGGATTGGGCTCAGTCGCTTTAAGAAGCTTTGGAGAATTTTTGTAGCCAATCTCCATGTATTCAACGCCAGCTTCACTAAGGCCGTTATACAAATCTTGAACAAATTCAACACTGAAATCCCAATTGTTAACTAATCCTCCATCACGAATGGTACAGTCTAAAATTTTATTACGAGTTTCCATGCTAGTCATTTCCCCCTGTTTATTCCACTTTTATCAATATTATTTCATTCTTTCACACTTTTAAGTACTAAAATTTTCTTATTGTGTTTATATCACGGTTTGTCCAAAAGTGTCAACCTGTTTTCCGAAAATTCGTATATTAAAATGATTATTATGAAAATATTGTGTCTCTTCTATTTATTTGAACATCTTTCCAGGGTTTAAAATTCCTAGTGGATCAAACTGGTCTTTTATAATTTTCATCAGATGTATCGACGTTGAATGCTCTTTATATAGATAGTCTATTTTTCCTAGGCCAATGCCATGTTCACCTGTTGCTGTACCGCCGCAATCAATTGCAAACTCTACAATTTCTTGATTGAGTTGTTGTGCCTTTTCTAACTCGCCTGGATCATTCGGATCAACCATTAGTAACGCATGAAAGTTTCCATCCCCAACATGGCCTACAATACCGCCAACCAATCCATAGCTTTCAAGTAATGAGCTTGCATGAGAAATCGCATCTGGTAACTTGGATAATGGCACACAAACATCAGTGCTCATATTTTTCTTCTCAGGATAACCGTGTTTAAATGCATAAGCTAGGGTATGACGTGCCTCCCACAATTGTGCCTTTTTCTTCGAATCTATTTCATATTCAAACTGAGTACAACCCTCTAATTCTGCTAATTCTTGAGCGAATCCAACATCCGCTTTTATCCCCGCTTCATTTCCATGGAACTCCATAAATAGAGTGGGCTGCTCAGGGTATGTGGTTTCGTTATGTATATTCACTTGTTTCATAGAACGAGTATCTACTAGTTCCACACGGGCAATTGGGATGCCTGAGGAGACCATGGCATTCGCCGCCTTAATTGCATGATCGACAGAAGGGAATATCGCTCTGCAAGCAAGAGTTGCTTCTGGAATTCCGAATACTTTTAAAGTGATTTCGGTAAAAACTCCTAATGTTCCTTCTGATCCAACAAATAACGGAGTTAAATTATATCCGGACGAAGATTTAGCCGCTAGCCCACCGACGGTTACTATATCTCCATTTGCTAAAACTACTTCAAGACCTCTTACAACATCTTTCATCGCGCCATATTTTACGGTTGTGGTCCCACTGGCATTTGTACTTGTCATACCGCCAATCGTAGCATCAGCACCAGGGTCAACCGGAAAAAATAGGCCGTAGTTTTTGAGCGCTTTATTTAATTGCATTCGAGTTACTCCTGGCTGTACTTTTACTAAGAGGTCATTTTGCCTTATTTCAATGATATGATTCATCCATTGGAAATCCATCGAGATCCCGCCTGAAACGGGGATTGGGTGGCCTTCAAGGCTGGAACCCGCACCAAAAGGAACAACAGGGATCTGATATTTGTAAGCAATTTTCATAACTTCAGAAATTTCTTGTTTACTTTTTGGAAAAATGACTATATCCGGTTTCACAGGTAGATGATAGGATTCATCCTTGCTGTGGTGTTCTAAAATAGTGGGATTCTCACTTATTTGGTCAGCGGGCAACAGGTTTCTTAAAGCTTGTTTCCATTTCAAAAGTTTTACATCCTCTCTTAATCAGTATTTATAAATCATTATTACTCTTTTAATCTCATTTTACAAATTATTCACAATTTATAACCAATTTAAGTGATTGACTGAGATTCTTTAATGTGTAGAGTCTAGCCGTAAAAAGAAATAAATCATTGTAGTTATTTTTTACAAATTCATCAATAACTGCGATCCCCTCATTAAATCGATCAACTAAATAATGAGTGTATTTTCCATCCCAATCATACTTATTTATTCTAAGTAGCTCATCAGCAAGTATTTGAAACTTAAACTCTTCAATAAAAAGTTTTATTTGATACACTTTATCCGGATTAAATCGTAAGAGATTTTTATGGTCATGACTTTTTTGAACATACTTTATAAAACCATTAATATTTTCAGCTAACATATTCGCCTTTTGCATCTCGAAGTTCATTTCAACCACTCCTCATGAACTAATGTCATACATCATTTATGAAGAGTGTATGTTTTGAGGCATAATTATGACACCCACACTTCAATAAGAAACAACCATCAGATCGACGATTACGCTGATAATCTTATATCTTTTTCCTTTTTCATTCTATATGAATACATTGCGAATAACAGAATGAACCATAATGGTGTCAGTAATAAAGCGACACGAGTTGCTTCAGCAAAAAGCATAATGATAAGAATAAATACAAATAACGTTAAAACAGCATAATTTATAAATGGTGTAAATGGTGCTTTAAAAATCGACTTTTCATGTAAATCCGGGCGTGATTTCTTATATCGCAGATGACAAATTAAAATAATACTCCAAACCCAAATAAAACAAATCGCACTGATCGTTGTCACAATCCCAAAGGCTTGTCCTGGAATCAGCTTACTTAAAAGAGCCCCCACCGACAGAACAAGAGTTGAAATAAATAATGCATTACTTGGTACATGATTTTTATTTAATTTAGCAAATTTTGCTGGTCCCTGTTCATGATTACTTAAATTAAATAAAATTCGACTTGTTGAGAACATTCCACTGTTACAGGCCGACGCTGCTGATGTTAAGACAACAAAATTAATAATGCCTGCCGCAATCGGAATACCTACTAAGCTAAACGTCTTTACAAATGGACTATTTGCAGCATTCAGCTGTGTCCAAGGATTGATGCATAAAAGGATAATAAGGGCTCCCACATAGAAGAATAGAATTCGTAATGGAATTTTATTAATCGCAGATGGAATATTTTTTCGTGGATTGGATGTTTCCGCAGCAGAGACACCTACTAATTCTACACCTACAAATGCGAATACAACCATTTGAAAAGATAATAAGAAACCTGATATTCCATTCGGAAAAAGACCACCATGTCCCCATAGATTTTTTACGGTAACCGTTCCAGAATCCGTTTTAAATCCAATAACCAATAAGACAACACCTATTATGATTAACGCAAGAATGGTAATCACTTTGATTAGTGCGAACCAAAACTCTAACTCTCCAAAAAGCTTTACAGTTAATAAATTTAGTCCCAACAATAGAATTAAACAGACAAATGCTGGTATCCATTGTGGGATATCGAACCAATATTGCACATAGACACCAACTGCAATAATATCTGCCATAGCGGTCATGATCCAACAAAACCAGTACGTCCATCCCGTTACATAAGCGGCCCACGGTCCAATATAATCCTCGGCGAAGTCCGTAAATGATTGATAACCCGCATTGGATAAAAGAAGCTCTCCCAATGCCCTCATAACAAAAAAACATGCTATACCTATGAGTAAATAAGCAAAAATGATAGATGGTCCTGCTAACTGTATCGCTTTTCCCGATCCAAGGAATAAACCTGTACCAATCGTACCACCGATTGCTATCAGTTGTACGTGCCGATTTTTTAAATCTCTCTTTAATTCTTGTTGTGCCACTTTAATTTCCTCCTTATTTTTGTAACGTACCAATTGTGAAGATATGAACATATGGTTTAAAACATAAAAAAAAGAGATTGGAGTAACTCCAATCTCGGGTGGTCATAAGAATAACTAATAATATTTATTACTCTTTTGAGAGAATAATAAATATAGTACTCGTACTCTTCTGTCCTTTTGCCTGAGATTGTGAACCCTTCGGCGCCGCAGATTTCCTGCGGTCTCTTCAGAAGCTGCTCCTGCTATAGTTCGACCCATAGCAATCATAGCTTGCTTAGTATTTAATTTGGCTGTGTATGGAGGAAAGGGTTCAATCCCCAGTTAAAAAAGTTATGTACTACTTTATACTAATCTCACAAACTCATTATTGTTAAATAATTTTTAATTTTAATAGTATTCAATCACCTTGTCAATACTAAATGAAAAAGTCTATTTTCATGGAGGGAAAAAAATGAACCCGGTGCATTGAACTGGGTTCATTTTCATCGTAATCGTTGATTCTAAATCCCTAATCCCCCAGTACCAAAAAATATTGAATATGATTTGCTGAGATGGGCGTAATCGCTATAATGCGATAACCGATACTTAATAATTGAGACAATGTTTCTGCACAATTTTGCCGTGGTGGTTCAATCGGAGCATGGAAACTTTTATAGAGATTAATGAATTGATTATTGTTCGTACAGTGAAGCAAGATCACATGTCTGCCAGTCCAAGCTTGACCAATCATTGGTTGTGGTTGAGTTTGTCTTTCTCTATTGATCCTCATAATGAACACCCTCATGTATTTATACAATAGAATATGGCAATAAACTTGTCCAATGTTCTTAAAAAATAAGGAAGATGTCATAATTAAAATTTCGGAATCCAAACGAATCAATGGCAAACAAAAATTAACCAATAAATATTGGATATGTTGAAATCACTGCACTCCCTTTATCAAAATCGTCTTTTTCGATTGCGCAAAAACGCTGGAATATCCAAGGATTCTTCTTGATGTTCCGAGTGTTTGTCATAGTCTTGAACTGGTTCGCCTCGGTGTATTAGATCACGCTGCAAACGTGGTTCCCTTTGAAATGGATTAGACATTTCTTCAATTGGAGGGTGGGAAGCCGGTTGTAATAAGGTCACCTCTTTATCAGTGAATCCAGTGGCAATGACTGTTACAATAATTTCGTCTACTAAATTTTCATTAATGACCGAACCAAAAATCATATTTAATTCCTCGTGAGATGCAGAAGCAACGATATCGGCTGCCTCCTGTACTTCAAAAAGACTTAAATTATTCCCGCCAGTTATGTTCATAATCACACCATGAGCTCCATTGATGGAAGTTTCCAGTAACGGACTATTTAAGGCTTTCTCTGCAGCCTCTACTGCACGATCTTTACCTTTGGCAATACCAATTCCCATTAATGCCGTCCCCTTATGGGACATGACCGTTTTTACATCTGCAAAATCAAGGTTGATTAATCCTGGCACAGCGATTAAATCGGAGATCCCTTGCACTCCCTGGCGTAGTACATTATCCGCTTCACGAAACGCTTCGATCATGGGTGTTTTTTTATCAACAATCTCCAATAAGCGATCGTTTGGAATAATAATTAAGGTGTCCACCGCTTCCCTCATTTCGTTAATTCCACTTTCTGCATTGGAAGCGCGCTTCTTGCCTTCAAATTTAAACGGACGTGTAACAACCCCAATGGTCAGAGCACCAAGATTGCGGGCGATTTCAGCTATGGCTGGCGCTGCCCCTGTGCCTGTTCCACCGCCCATACCAGCTGTAACGAAAACCATGTCTGCGCCTGCTAACACTTCTTTTATTTGCTGTTTGCTTTCTTCTACAGCCCTTCTACCTATTTCCGGATTTGCCCCTGCTCCCAAACCTCTTGTCAATGCTGTACCAATCTGCATCGTGACAGCTGCTTTTGATTGATTAAGAGCTTGTACATCTGTATTAACTGTAATAAATTCAACTCCCTCAACGCCTTCATCGATCATACGATTCACGGCGTTGTTTCCCCCGCCGCCAACACCGATGACTTTGATCCTGGCGAGTTGGTCCATATTTGTATTAAATTCTAACATGTTGATTCCTCCTCTATCGTAGATTAGGTGGCAGTATATTTTTTCTTTTACTTTCTAAATATCTCAAACCCAAAACTATTATCTTGATAAGAAAATAAAGGCGGTTTTTATGTATTAGTTGTAGTCTACTTAACCCTCATTTTATTGTCTAGTTAAGATTAACCTATTTATTAATTTTAAAAATAGTAAAAAAAACACATCCTCTTTGAACGAGAATGTACTTTCATAATATGAAAATCCTCTTTGCTATTCGTTGACAGAAAAAGGGAAACCCGTGTTCATTCACATAGGTTTCCCTTTTTATTCATATTTTTAAACGGTTATTATAATGAACAAGTCGGTCTAAATCTGCTACCAATCTCCGGCACTTAATATAATCCATTTTACGGCGTTTTTCGACTTTCATTCTCACAGTATGATGTCTGCTGTAGACTTCATAACCTATACCATGAGCACTATGCATGGCTTTTTCCATTTCGCTCGTATAACTTAATTGTAAATGATTAATAACAAATCATTCCTTTCAGTTTTGTTTCACATGGCGAATCGTTGGTTACCTTAGTGTTCATGTTAACATTGAATTGCAGGCAGCACAAAGTCGAAAAAACGGTGTATTTTCACGTATAAAGGGATGACATTCCAATTGAAGAATATATCACTGACATCCTAACAATTCTAGCCAAATCCTTCCATATAGTAAGTGACCCAAATTTCAGTGAGCGACGAAAATGTGGCATTAGCGGTATCGAATACATCCTATCCGGTTCAAAATCAGTTGCGTAATATAGAACTCCCTCGCTTTTAAAAAGTCCGTTTCGATGTATTTAGAGGCACTCACGATTTTTCCAATCCTTCATATGGTGTAGATAAGGATTGCTATGTATGGTCTGTGGAAAAAATGTTGTCTACTAATGAATTAAAAGTAGACATTTTAACTGTTTCTTTATTGGGGGTGAACTGATGGCAGTTGTAAAGGCAAGAAATTCAGATATTGATCTTTTAGCGAGGTTACTTAGAGCCGAAGCTGAAGCCGAAGGAGAACAGGGCATGATGCTTGTGGGAAATGTAGGGATCAATCGAATACGAGCAAATTGTTCAGATTTCAAAGGTTTACGAACCGTCCCACAAATGATTTACCAACCACATGCATTCGAAGCTGTTCAGCATGGTTATTTTTATCAAAGAGCTCGGGAGCGAGAAAGACGTTTAGCTCGCCGTACCGTAAATGGAGAAAGATTTTGGCCTGCAAAATTTAGTTTATGGTATTTTAAACCTCCTGGAGATTGTCCCCCATCTTGGTATAATCAACCTTTTGTGGGAAAGTATAAAAATCACTGTTTTTACCAACCAAAAGCAGAAACCTGTGAAACTGTTTATAATACTTTTTAACCACAAAAAAATATAAGTGGGTACCAACAATTGATACCCACTAAACCAGTATATAAATAATATCCGTTTCCTTCACTCCAAAGCTGAGTGAACAAGCAGCTTCTCATAAATTTCGTTGTATTTCTTAGCAGATTGTAACCAACTATAATCTTGACTCATCACATTTTGAATTAAATGATTCCAAGTTTCCTTTTGATGATAAAAATGAAGGGCTCTTCTAATGGTATGGAGCATATCATGAGCGTTGAAATTCTTAAAAGTGAACCCGCTCCCATAGCCAGTAGATTCATTGTAGGATTGAACAGTATCATTCAATCCGCCTGTTTCTCTAACAATCGGTATTGTTCCGTATTGCAAAGCAATAAGCTGCCCTAATCCACAGGGCTCAAACTGAGAAGGCATTAAAAACAAATCGGTCCCGGCATAGATTTGATGAGCTAATGACTCATTAAATCCTACATATACTCTTACCTTATCTGGATATTCCTGTTCCATTTGATTAAAGAAGTTCTCATATTTAGAATCTCCAGACCCAAGAACAATGAATTGGATATCCTCCTGAATCAAATTTTGAAATACATGGAGGAGTAATTCTAAGCCTTTTTGCGCTGTTAAACGTGTCACCATAGCAATGATTGGAGTGCTTTCTTTTTCTGGCAGACCAAAATATTGCTGCAAAGCTTGTTTATTTTCGACTTTCCCCTCAATCGAATCGATATCATATGGAAATGCGATTTCACGGTCTGTTTTAGGGTTATATGAAGTGTCGTCAATTCCATTGACAATTCCGATTAGCTTATGGCTATGCTTTCGTAATAGCCCATCGAGCCTTTCACCAAAAAAAGGATTTTGAATTTCCTCTTTATATGTCGGGCTGACAGTGGTTACCTGATCAGATGCAACAATCCCACCCTTCATAAAGTTTACATTTCCGTAAAATTCCAACTGTTCCATGTTATAATACTGATGGCCTAATCCCAACAGTTCGCTCATGACTACATAGGGGAAAATCCCTTGAAATTGTAAATTGTGAATGGTAAAAACAGTCCTAATTTCCTTATAAATTGGATGATCACGATAATGAGCGTCTAATAAAAAATTCACCATGCCCGTATGCCAGTCATGACAATGAATCACATCAGGTATGAAATCCAAATGAGGTAGAGACTCTAGTATGGCTTTGGAGAAAAAAGAAAAACGTTCTCCATCATCATAATGACCGTATAATGAATCACGAAAAAAATAATATTCGTTATCAATGAGATAATATGTAATCCCCTCATGCTCTGCAGTAAGGATACCGCAATATTGACTACGAAATCCTACCTGCACCTTGATCGCTTTTAGAAATTGAAACGATGATTTAAGTTTTTCAGGAATTAAACTGTAATTGGGAAGGATCACACGGACTTCTGTACCTAACTTTTTTAACGCTTTAGGAAGTGCGCCCGCTACGTCTGCAAGTCCTCCTGTTTTAACAAACGGAACACACTCGGATACTGCAAATAACACTTTCACCTTTTCATCAACGCCCCTTTTGTACCGTACCTTTTTCTACAATATAAGGTGTTTGTGCTGTTCCAGTCAATTGAATACCCTTTTCAAATTTGACATCCTTATCGACAATTACTCCATCGAATACACAGTCTTCTCCAATTTGACACTTCTGCATGATAATAGAGTTACGAATGACGGCGCCTTTTCCGACTTTAACTGAACGAAAAAGGATGCTATTCTCCACTTCTCCTTCAATGATACATCCATTCGCGATCATTGAGTTCGACACCTTAGCCGCCTTCTTATATTGGGTTGGCGGCTCATCCTTAACCTTAGTAAAAATAGGCTCATCTTTCGTAAAGACCTGCTGCCATACTGCTGGTTGAAGCAATTCCAAGCTAGTTTGATAGTAACTTTGGAGAGAGTCGATTATAGCAATATAGCCAGTCCATTCATACATATTAATTTTAAATTGATGGCGTTTATCATGCACGACATCTAAAATACTATAGTATCCTTGATTCTTGTACTTTTCAAAAAGCGAGAGCAATAAATTTTTTTCCAAAATATATGTTTGCAGTGATTGTCCCTCATGAAAAACCTCAGTAATATCCGCTTCTGTTTCAATATGCTGATCTAAAATTTTACAGAAATCAATGGGTCCGACTGCATTGCAATTTGTAATTACCACATACTTTTGCTTACTTCGTAAGAAATAGGTCCTATTTTTTGCAAAATGGGCAAAGGAACCAAACCGTTCGATTCTAGATGTACCCTCCGGTGAAAACACAAACAGCCCATCACGCTTTCTGTCCAAATCCCATTGCTTGCCCGACCCTAAATGATCCATAAGCGACCTCATTTCTTGACCGGTGAATATAGCCACATTCATAATCCCTGAATTCACCATATTGGATAACATAAAATCGATTAGTCGATATCGTCCGGCAAACGGCAGCGATGCTAATGAACGATGAGCCGTTAAATTTTTAAACGTGTCAAACTCATTAGATGCATTAATAATTCCAAGCATGGAACACGGCATAGAATCTCCCTTCCTTTTCTGTATATTTTTAACTAGTCTTCACTTGCAAACAATAAGACACCATCTTTCGGAGGACGAATAACGGCATGATCCTCCACGACCATTCCTGGAGCGATAATAGCCCTCGGTCGTAAAGATCCAAATCCGTTCCCTCTTTTAATAAATCCATATTGGCTTCCCACAGGCTGCCTACAGTCCCGACATCTTTCCAGTAGCCCTTGAATGGATAGGCGACAACCTTTTTATTTTCTTCCAGTAATAAAGGAATAATATCCTTGCCAAAATCATTGGTTGATTGAGGATTCTTGTCATCCATCTCTAAAAAAGTCCTTAAGACCGACCATTTAAAAATGTAAATGCCCATTGAAGCCAAGTTACTTTTTGGTTCTTTTGGTTTTTCCTCAAATTCAATAATGTCTAAATCCTCATTTGTATTCATTATACCAAAACGGCTGGCTTCCTCCCAAGGAACCTCTATTACAGAGATGGAAACATCAGCGTCCTTTTCTCGATGATAATTAAGCATTTTAGAATAGTCCATTTTGTAAATATGGTCACCTGAAATAATGAGTGTTTTTATTTGATATTTATATATCTCATTTTCAAGCAGGCCTGGAATAAATAATGACCATATTCCTTCATCATTTAGCTTGGTCATTCCATGATTACTGCACTCCCAATTATTGAAATTTGCGACAACTTTAACCTCAATAGCATGTGGCGCCCAAACAGAGAAGCGAGTTCCTTTTACTCCTTTTTGCGTTTCAGGATGAGCGCCAAAGCTTATAAATAGACGGAGAAATTCCGCTTAATTGGTAATTATTATTAAAAAAGGCTTAAATAGACGGAGAGATTCCGCCTATTGCCTCGAAAAATTCGAAAATGGGAGACTTTGCTTTGCATAACCGGAAAACCTTCCCTTATAAACCCCGAAACGAGCTCCATCCTGCATTTAACCGGAAAATCTCCGCTTATTTTACTTTTGCTGATACTCGATTAAGGGCAAGACATCTTATTTAAAGTCAAATACATATTCAGACTTTTGATTTCTTGAAACAAATTTATTATTAGTAACCCAGAAACGCCATAGATAATCCCGGGCTTCTCCAGCATTGTCTATTCCCATCCTTTTTCCAGCTGATATGCTCTCCGGACTAAAGCCATTGGCAATATATAAAGGCGGAAGCGTCAGTGGACGGCCATAGTCCTCCTTCGTAATGCCCAACGATTTTGTCAGTTTGCCAGGGCCATTTGTTAGACCTATAGGACTTTCCATGCCCCTTCTGATTTTCATTAACTCAATACCATACCATGGTTCCAAGGCCCGGATCAGAACAGCTTCGGGTCTTTCTTCTCCGCCGCTAACCACATTGAAAAGGCAGTGTGTATGCATTTGGTATGTATAGGCAAGTCCAGAACGATGGAACATCACCTCCGTTCTTGCCGTCCGCCTGTTATTAAAGCTATGGGCAGCCTTGTCACCAGGACCGATGTAAGCCTCTGTTTCAACAATATAACCTGCCGTAATTCCCTCATTTGTTTCTTTTACAAGGAGGCATCCGAGTAAAGATTTTGCCAGTTCAAGCGTGGGCTGATCATAAAAATCTTGGGGTAATGGTACCATATCTTTTGGAAATTCTTGCACGATCTATGCCCTCCATCCAATTGATTGCTTATCTCCATTTATTTATCAGTCTTCCCTTTAAAACGTACTTAAAGGCACCAGAAAAAGAAATTCAGGTACCTTTATTCGTTTCATACAGACTTCACTTGAAAGGCCTGCTTATACAGTTCTTTTTTTGTGTATTTGATGACAACGATTAATTCTACTGAAGTTATTGCTAACAGCAAATTTAACCGCTTTCATTTAGGACTACTGATATGGAGTTTTTTCATTATCTTATTTGATGGTTATGATCTAGTCGTCTATGGAACAGTTTTACCAACCTTGATTGAAAAATGGAATCTTTCATCGGTGGAAGCAGGAGCAATCGGGACCTATGGGTTATTTGGGATGATGTTTGGGGCAATCTTTTTCGGTACTTTGGCTGACCGTATTGGCAGAAAGAACGTGATTGCTATAACATTAATACTGTTTAGTTTGTTTACATTCCTTTGTGGCTTTTCTGAAACTCCTACTACTTTCTCAACCTTTCGTTTCTTAGCTGGATTGGGAAGTATGATCGTAAGTATCGTTTTGTGTGGTTATTCAGTAGGAGGAATTTTTGCTCCTTTAATAGGGATCTTCTTAATGCCAACATTCGGATGGGAATCAATCTTCTGGTTTGCGGGTCTTCCTCTATTATTATTGCCTATCATGTATAAACAGCTGCCTGAAACAGCCAGCTATCTTATCCGTACAGGGAAAAAGGAAAAATTGATTGCAACCCTTGCAAAAGTAAGTCCAGCATCCCATTTTAGTACAAATGATGAGGTTATTGACTTAAAAATGCAAGGAACAAAGGTTCCTATCATAGGATTATTTAAGGAGAACCGAGCCTTCAGTACAGTTATGTTTTGGATAGCGTTTTTTAGTTGTTTATTGATGGTATATGGTTTGAATACTTGGCTTCCAAAATTGATGATGGAAGCAGGATATGGATTGAATTCAAGCTTAGGCTTTCTCATTGCCCTCCAAAGCGGAGCCATTATCGGGACACTCATAATCGGACGACTTTGTGATAAATACGGTTCCAAAAAAATGCTTGTACCAATGTATGCCTCAGGCGCTGTGGCTCTGACACTCCTAGGATTTGGAGGAAATACATTAGTAATCTATCTGTTAGTAGCCATTGCCGGAGCTGCAACCATTGGTGCACAAAATATTGTTCAAGCCTATGTTTCCCAGTACTATCCGCCATCTATCAGATCTACAGCATTAGGGGTGGCTTCTGGAGTCGGCAGGACCGGCGGTATGCTCGGGCCCCTTTTAGGAGGATTCTTATTATCAATTTCACTACCAATTCACTTAAACTTTATCGCCTTTGCCATTCCTGGCTTAATTGCAGCCGCCGCCCTGTCAATGGTGCCTATAAAAAATGCCTATCAATATAAAAACGCTGCCAAAGATAAATCTAGTAAAGTCCAAGTAAGTTAATGGATTAAAAAAGTCTCCCTTCTCTAAAGGGAGACTTCAGACTGTAGACAAATTCGAAAAAAATCGGGTTTGCCTGCAGTCTTTTTTATATAATTAAGGTACAGAGATTTTGATGGGATGAATGAAATGCTTACTAAAAATACAGAGATAAATCGTTACCAAATAGAAATGATAGCTTTAGAACAACTTGTACCTGGAAACCAATTGGTTCGCAAGATCGAAGCAGCTATTGATTTTTCATTTATCTATTCACACGTTCAAGATATGTATTCATCTGAACGGGGAGGTCAGAGTATTGACCTGTATTATTTATTAAGATGGCTTTCATTCAATATACCGTTAAGTATGAAAACTTGTTATTTATTTAAATACCTTGCTCACTTTGCAATGTTTCTACGGAACCATGTTTCTCTTTTATTTTTAATAGCTTTATTGGAGCAGTTTCCTTAATCCCAAAAGATAAGAGGAAAGCGATCGCACAAGCAATTGCTACCACCCATAGGGGCGAAAATAATCCATAGTGATCCGCTAGAATCCCTGATAATACGGGTCCTAGACTGCCCCTAATCCCCTCCCCAACACATACAATAATAGCAATTGCAGAAGCTACAGGTGGCCGAGGAACAGATTCTGCTGGTATTATGGCTAACGAAAGGGGTTGATACCCCATACCAGCTGCTAAAAAGAAGGTCAATATTAACAGTAATGGGAAGTTATTATATAATAAAGCTACACTTATTGGGATAAAAATACTGATAAAAGTAAACATAACCAATGCTGGTTTCCTACCAATGTGATCTGAAATCATAGGGCCAACCAAATTCCAAAAGAATATCCCTAGACCTAATACAAATAAAAACAATGCTGTTTGTTGTTCCGTATATTTTGCCACATTGATTAAGAAAAGCGGCGAAAATGCCGTCATTGTAGTAAAAAAGATCATAAAGAAATTTGAAATTAGAATGTTTAACACGATATTTCTTTAGTCCCCACCTTTAAGTAGGTGGGGATTATTTGACGCTTACGTCTATAATTAGAATTTACTCCACAAAGTGAACATTCACTTCTCCAACCATCCCTAACGATTTAACTTTTGTAGATTTTCTGGATAGCTTCTTTTTCGTATTTTAAACAGCATACATCTATATTTAGGGAAATCAGCCCCAACCAATTCCTTGATAGCCATATAAATTACGACCATACGTGTATAGTGCATCTTCATATAGAGATGTTATATGTGTGGCAACTGCAATAATATCTCGTACAAATACTTCAATGGTTTCATTCTTTGTTAGAGACGCCCCGCCTAGTGAAACCATTACTGTCGTAGCGATATCTTGACAAATCTTAATGATTTCCGCACGAATTGAAGCAAACTCCCCTTTTTCATAAGGACCTTCTGTTTCATATGTTGCTAATAAATCGTAATATTGTTCCATTAAACCATTTGCCTTTTTATATTCAAGCATAAGATGAGCTAGAATTCGCTGACTACGAGGGGAATCTTTTTCATTTTCTCCATGTAGACGTACACGTGCTTCTGTTCGTTTTTTATATTCATCTATCAATCGTTTGGCTCCACCTAATGCCATATTGGGGAATCCAAGATAAAATGCAGAGAAGAATGGCACATGGTAATATGAATAATCTGGATCATAATTAGAACCCGCTGGTGGACGACGTGTATCATTCGCAACTTCAAGTCTTAAAACACGACTTCTTGGAATAAACACATCCGTTGCAACGACTTGGTTACTACCTGAACCACGTAAACCAAATGTATCCCAGTTTTCATTTACTTGCACTTCACCTTTACGCATGAAGCCCATAATAAATTCTGGACGATCCGATTCAGGTAATTGAGCAATTGCCCCTAAACCAATCCACTTTGCAAACTTAACACCACTTGTATAATTATAAGTACCCGTTAAACGAATACCGCCATCTACAACTGTGACTTGTCCAATAGGTGCGAAAACATCAACGATTAAGTCGCCTGAGTTAATAATTTCATCTCTACCTTCTTGTGGAAGGTGTGCTGGTAAACTGTTGTGTAATGGGAAGAAATAACCTACCCATGCTGCTGAGATATTATGGTACGCAATTGTACGTACAATTTCTCCTAGACCACGCAATGATATTTGTGGACCACCGTATTCTTTTGGAAGATTTGCACGTGTAATCCCTGCTTCAATCAACTTATTTACAAAGTTTTGAGAAACAGATGCGTTTAGTTCTGAAGTTGCTAATTCTGATTCTGCTAGTTGACCTGCTTCCCTTGCTTTTTCAATTAGCTCTACCTCAACATCTGTAAATCCTTTAAGTTTTTGCTTTGTACTAACGGACATTTGTAACCCTCCCATTTTATGTTTTACTATTTTCAAATTTAGTTAGCCAAGATGTTCATCCTCGAGTCTCTTAAAATACTTTGAGGTCACTAAAAAGTGAGTGAAAAATATTCATTCTTCCAGTGACCTCTCGTTTTTTTCTAGGAATCTTAAATTCTCCTAGATGAAAATTTATGATTTTATAAAAGATTAACCTGAATTCTAATGAACTAGAAGAACTCTCTTGCTGCTTTAATGAAATCTTCTCGTTTTTCTACCTGCATCCAATGTCCACACTGTGTAAATAGACGAAGCTCCGCATTAGGTAAATGTTCCATCATTCTAATACTGCTCTCTTTCGGAACAAATCGGTCATTTAAACCATGCAATAGTAAAAATGGCTGTGCCATTTGACGTAGTGCATTTGGTGGTATTAAAATTTCACCTGGCATAGGGAACATGTTGTGGACATAAGAATTGCGAATATCTTCACGTTGAATCGTTTCATAGCGAATTTTTAAAATATCTTCCAATGAATCTTGTATTGACGACGGATCATGAACAAACCAAGTTGTTAAATTACGAAGGTTTTCAAAGGTTGGATTTTTGTAGAATCCGACCATACGGAGAATTTCTGGTGTTGGGGGTGTTTCACCACCGCCACTTCCCATAAGTAATACCTTTTTTACTCGCTCGGGTAATTGCATTACAACATTTAGAGACACATAGCCACCCATTGAGTTTCCAACGAGACTAAACTGATCAATATTTTTCTTATCTAATAGCTCAAATAGCTGGTCAACTCGGCATTGTGTCCATTCCCAAAATGATTTTGGGTATACTTCAGGATGTTTTGTATTTCCAAATCCATACATATCGGGCGCAATTACATGATAGTCCTTTGCAAGTTCCGGTAAAAGATGTTGCCAATTACTAACAGAATCTGCTCCGGGACCAGACCCGTGTAGGAATACGATTACTTCCTCATTTTCCTGTCCTGCCTCACAGTAGAAAGTTTGAAAACGACCTGTATCTAAAATCTCTGTTTGATAGCTCATTCTGGCACCTCCTAGGCTTCAGTTGTTCCTTCATTACCAATCACTGCATCTTGTCCCCAATAAGTTAGTCCTACTTGTAAATCTTCAAGTGTCCATCTAATTGGCTCCCAATCTGGTTCAAAAATTAAGTAACTATTAGAGAATAATTCTACACGGTGACCACTACCTGGATCCTTCACATATAAGTAAACTGCCTGTGAAATTCCATGTTTACCTGGTCCTACAAATTTAATCCCTTCTTCACTTAAAACATCTGCGGCACGTAAAATATCTTGTGCATTATCAAACCAGTAAGCCAAGTGGTGTAGACGGTTTGGTGTTTCTGCATCTGGCTCACTCATAACAGCTACATCGTGTACTAATGGTGTAACACTTAACCAGCCTGCACGAATTCCTGCGTCACCTAAGTCAATATATTCACGCAGTTTAAACCCTAAATTATCAATTAACCATTTATGAATAACTGCAGGATCTTGTGAAGTCGCTAGATTCACGTGGTCAATACGACGTGGTGAAGCACCTTTTCTCCAAGCTTTATACGTTTGGTTTTTTAGCACGGATTTACGGTCATGATCTGGTTGAGTTTTTTCCATCTCATAATAAATTTCAAATGGATGCTCACTTGGTAACTTAAAGCGAATTGCTCTTCCTTGTCCTGCTTCTTCACCAGCTTCAATCCACTTTACATCAGCTCCAGCCTCTGTTAACAATTCAGCATATTTCTTTACATCTTCAGGACGTTTTGTACGCCAACCAATGTGATCTACTTTGGATTTTTCCCCTTGTTTTAGCGACAATGTATGGTGCTCAAAATCTCCCCATGCACGTAAATAATGCGTACCATTCACTACTTCTGTTTCTTCTAAACCTAAAACCTCCGAGAAGAACCAAAGTGATTTTTTTAAATCTGGTGTGATTAAAGCAATATGACCTAGTTTAGCGATTTCTGGTAACATTTGCATTTCTCCCTTTTATAAGTTTTTATCGGTAACACATTCAATATATTAAATATAGAATATTCTAAAAATAGACTAATCGTATTAATTTGAAACCGCTTTCAGTACAAATCGTTTAGTTTTTATAATGTTTTAGTATAATAGAGTAATAATTATATTTTTAGAGATATTTCTTATAATTAAGGGGGGGATTAGTTGGGCCGGCGTGTTATTTCTTCGAATAAGACTACTTTCCATCTTGAAAATGGAGAAGAAGATATCGACAATATTGCAATTGCTAGAGCTTTAAGTTTTCTAAGAGCTGATTTGATTGAAATAAACGGGATAGAGAAAGCAACAGAATTAATGTTCAATTATGGGTATCAATTAGGGGCTTCAGATGCTCAACGAATGAGAGAGAAATATTTCGATGTACAAGAAATTCTTAATCAAGGACCTACTCTTCATTGTAAAAAAGGACATATGAAAGGTTCGACTTTTGAAGGATATATCGAATTTTATGGTGATAAATCAGTTAAGACAGTTTATGGTACAGGAACGTGGTTACATTCTTATGAGGCAAAAGTTCATCTAGATTATTTTGGTCAAAGTGATGTGCCCGTTTGCCATACACTCATGGGTTATGCAACTGGCTATATGAGTACCGTTTTTCAATTTGAAGTGAATGTTGCTGAGAAAACCTGTGTGGCACGAGGTGATGAAAACTGTACATGGGAGACTTATACGGTTAACCATTTACCTGATGAATCAAATGAACTCTCTGAAAATCAAGGATCGTTTGATCTAAATGAACTTGGTAATATTCAAAGTAAGATGATTCAAGCGATTATAGACGGGGCAACAGTTGAGGATATTATAAAGGAGGCTGAAAAAACTTTTGGCAGAACCTTTTTAATAGAAGATATATTTTATAACTTTGCTCACTCTACTAATTTGTCTGAGAGGGATAGACAATTTATTGAGCAGGATATGAGGATATATGACCAAAAGGAAAGAAATCAATTAGGTACGTACTTTTTTGAAAGGCGTCAGCAACTTTCTTTTACGAAAAAGGTTATTCAATTAGAAAATCATATTCGATTAACAAATACGATTGTTATTAAAAATAAAGTCGTTGCATATTTGTCAATAATATCGATGCATCCAAAAACATTTACATCATATGACTATTTAATATTATCAAAAATGACAAACGTCATTTCTGTTCTACTTATGACGAATTCTATTTTAGAAAGATCACAAGCAGAGGATGAATCCAAATTTATTAATGAAATTTTGCATCAACGTTTAACAGATAAAAATCAGATTCAATCTAGGTCTCGCTACTATGATATTGATATTAACCAATTATATACCGTTGCTATTTTGAGATGGAGTAATAATATATTTAAGATTCAAAAAGAGATTGAAAATTTTATTCGTAGAAACTTGAAAAAACAACGTATACTTATATCTTTTAAGGAACAGGAACTAGCTATTTTGTTATTTCATCCGTTAAAAGACCATGCTTTCATTTTGAAGGTTTTTAGTAATTTAAGAGAAACTTTGATAGAACAATTTCCTCATCATCCAGTTCAAATTGGTTATAGCGATATTGGACATAGCATTTTAGAGGCTCATTCTCACTATAATCAGGCCGCAATTGCTCTCGTTTCTAGCCCTAAAGCATCCATTACTGCGTTTAAAGATATTAGTATTTTGTCAATATTTATTAATGATTTAAACATGGAACATATTAAGCAGCTTGCAAAAAATCGTTTTGCAGGAATCTTTTCTTTAAAGGAACAAAAACGGAATGAGCTCCTAGAAACTTTATATATATACCTAAATAACAATTTAAAAATTGAAACCACGATTCGCTTGTTAAATATTTCTAAGAGTGGACTTCTTTATCGACTAGAAAACTTGAAGGAGTATTTGAATGTAGATTTCAAAGATTCGAACGAGAATTTTCAAATACTTCTTTTGTTGAAAGCAATCGAAGTTTATTCTAAGACAAGCAATTTTCAAGATAGTGATTTTTTAGTGGGTTTTAGAGACAGTTAAAAGGTAATAGCTAATAGTGTGGAGGATATGGATGGATCATGCAAGTGTAACAAACAGAAGAATATTGTTACACGTACTTTATTTCCACAAAAGATTGTTTATTGTTTTTTATAGAATAAAATAAACATAGAGGATATATGAAGAATTAATCTTTACTTTGTATTTTCTATAATAATCTGAATCACTGATTCAAGAAAGGAAGAAATAGATTTATGCGCGATTCAGTCGAGGAGATAGAAAGTACAAAGAATACATCGTTACATTCAAGGAGAGCTGTGCTGGCACTGATATTGGGAACCTTAGCAGCCTTTGGACCATTGTCTATTGACATGTATTTACCGGCTCTCCCACATATTGCAAAAGAGCTTCACACTACTTCTTCTCTTGTGCAGCTTAGCTTAACCTTTTTCCTGCTTGGTCTTTCACTCGGACAGTTAGTTTCAGGGCCACTAAGTGATGTACGTGGGCGGAGGATACCTCTGCTGATTGGATTAGTGATTTATGCAATTTCCTCTTTCTTATGTGCGTTTAGTCAATCCATCTGGTTTTTCATCATTTTAAGATTTATACAGGGATTTGCAGGGGCAGCTGGCATTGTGATTGCCCGTGCCATTGTACGAGATCTTTACTCAGGTTCAGAGTTAACTAAATTTTTCTCGTTGCTAGCTTTAGTCAATGGTGTTGCCCCAATTCTTGCACCTATATTAGGCGGTCAGCTTTTACGAATTGCCCCTTGGCAAGGTGTGTTTGTGGTTTTAAGTATCATAGGTTTATGTATGTTTTTCGTTGTTTTGATAAGTTTGCCCGAAACACACCCCATTGACGTACGGTCAAAGGGAGGCATTAACAATACACTGACTACGTTTAAAAACCTATTATTTGATCGTAGTTTCATCGGATATGCCTTAGCGCAAGGGTTTATTTTTGCGGCCATGTTCGCTTATATATCAGGCTCTCCTTTCGTTTTACAAAACGTTTATGGCTCATCTCCGCAGTTCTTCAGTCTGGTATTTGCCATCAACGGTATTGGCATTATTATATCTAGTCAAATTACTGGTAGATTGGCTGGCCGAGTTAGTGAAAGAAAACTTTTTGTTGTGGGCTTAAGCATTGCTTTCGCAGGATCCATTATATTATTGATTATGATTCTTCTTCATGCAAGCCTGTACGCGATCTTGCTGCCATTATTCTTTATTGTTTCAAGTATTGGGATGGTAAGTACTTCAGGATCTTCAATCGCCATGCAAAATCAAGGCAAGTCAGCTGGAAGTGCAGCTGCGTTACTTGGAGTATTATCGTTTGTCATTGGGGGAAGTACAGCTCCTCTTACCGGTTTAGGAAATGCCCCAGCATTATCGATGGGAATTGTCATGGCGATTGTAAGTTTTGGAGCGGTCCTAATTTACATTTTCCTAGCACCGAGACGACAAAAAATATCCAAAAGTAAATCAATATCAATCTAGATGACAAAATGGTCTCCAATGTCCGTTCCCTTTTAGCCACAAAAAAGCCTCTTTTACTTATTGGGTTTCCAATATAGCAAAAGAGGCTTTATTTATCCTGAATCTAATTTTCTGTTTTATTTCGAGGAAAAACTAAACAGCTTTTCTAAGTTACCTACAATTTCATCTTTATCGGCCTCAACCACTTCTAAATGCTGTGGTTTATTAAACAATTGACTTATTTGCTCTGGAAATTTCTGCTCGATATTACAACGTTCGATGGATTCATTAAATTTTGCCGGGTGAGCAGTTGCAAGTGTGACACAAACCTCACTCGGTTGATTACATCTTTCGTAAGCAGCAACCCCACAAGCAGTATGTGGGTCTAATAAATAACTCGTTTCAGCATAGTACGTACTGATGGTTTGTAAGCATTCTTCCCCTTCCACTCCATGTGCTGCAAAATCCTCTTTTACCTGGAGGAGCTGCTCATCATTCACAACAATTTTTCCTTCTACCTTGAATTTCTCCATTAACACGGATACTTCATTTGGATTTTCTCCAAGCAAGTAATAAAGATAGCGCTCAAAATTGCTAGCTACTTGGATATCCATCGAAGGGCTAAAGGTGCTGCGGAACTCACCAGGCTCGTATACACCATCACGGATAAAACCTTCTAAAATATTGTTCTCGTTTGTTGCTACAATTAGTTTGCCTACTGGCAGTCCCATTTTTTTGGCTAGATAACCAGCGAAGATATCTCCAAAATTACCAGTCGGCACACTGAAGTTAATACTCTTTATATCCATTTCTTTTTTCAATTGGAAATACGCATAAAAATAATAAACCGTTTGTGCCATGATCCGAACAAAGTTAATGGAATTAATCGCACGCAAATGATATTTATTTTTGAAATCTACATCTGCAAACAATTCCTTGATGATTCTTTGACCATCATCAAACGTTCCTTTTATTGCTAAATTCAATACACTTTTGTCATCAACCGTCGTCATTTGTAATTCTTGTACCTTACTTACTTTGCCATGGGGATGCAAAATACAAATGCGAATGCCTTCTTTTCCTTTGACACCCTCAATCGCTGAGGCACCCGTATCCCCTGATGTAGCGCCGAGAATATGAACCGATTCACCTGTCTTCTTGGATACATAAGAATATAAATTTCCTAAGAATTGCAGAGCAATATCTTTAAAAGCAAAAGTGGGGCCATGGAACAGTTCAAGCACATACATGTTATCCTTCAGTTTTTGAATAGGTGTGACCTCTGGGTGGCGAAACGTTGCATAGCTTTTCTCAATTAATGCCTTTAACTCATCTTCCGGAATTTCACCATCAACATAATAGGAAAAGATTTCGTAAGCTAATTCCTGATAAGTTAACTTGGACATTGCTTCCAACTTTTCTGCAGGAATTTGCGGGATTTTCTCCGGTACTAAAAGTCCCCCATCATTTGCGAGTCCCATCAAGACCGTATCAATAAAACCAATTTTACTTACATTTCCGCGTGTACTAATAAAGTTCATAGTTTCCTCCAGATTAAAATTAGTTGTATGCTCATCAATTTTGGAGCGGGATGATTACTATATTATTTTGTGGGGCTTTAATATATAAAATTTATTTTACCACAATTGAGCGAATAGTCCATAAATTGTCGTTTATGAAAGCGTTTTATCACGTTTTACATGTTTCGATAGTAGATTAACTCATAATTTAGCAGGAACCATCGCATTTCATAAGAAAGTGACGATGAAAACTATTCATACTTATACAGGAATGTGGAGAAAGATATTGAATTATACCCCTACAGGGAAAATAACCTTGTAACAAATCGGAAAGGTTGTGAGTTAATGAGACTTTCGGATCTGCAGCCTAAGAAAAACTTCCACTACATCTTCGTTCAATTTCCGGGAATGAAAATGAATGTCCCTATTCGCTCTAACGAAGAGGAACAGGCGGTGAAAGAAGATGTTGCTTTATGTGTCCAATTAAACAGCAAAGAAAAAGTGAATGATGTCTACCTTGTACACACACAAAGTATCAGACCTTTTGACTTCACAGAGGAAGGCATTGGGGCAAAAGCATCTTATCGCGTCATTAAGCAAAAAGAAAACTCTCCAGACTCACACACAAAAGAACCGGAACAATCTGTCACCTTTATCACAGATGGAGTAAGTATTATGCAACAGAAAACGGAAACAGGATATCACTTTATCTTGGTGGTAAATAACCGTGAAATGGGAATGGTTGCTTCGATGGAAGAAGAAGTACTCAAAACCGAGAAAGGATCATTGTTGCTTATAGAGAAAGTGAAAGAGCGTGTAAATGATAACACAGATAGAAAGATAGATAAGGCTGTCTTCGTAGACAGGAAGAAAAAGAGGATCATCCGGGGAGGCAATGTCTTTCAGGATCTAGAGGTTTATGAACCAATCCGAATGGCTTTCGAGGGCAATAAAAGAACATTTACAGTATTTTCTCCTGCCGCATTAGATTTCATCGGTCCGGGTGATCAGAACCAATCTAATTTAATGATGAGGAGGTGTTGATTAGGATTGTCCTTTTTGAAAAAACTTCATACTAGTAAAATCGAAACAAAAGGATTAAATTGATAATCCTTTTCGATAACTAATCTTTTGGAAAGGAATAAATGATTGGCTGTAAGCATAATTGACTAAGGAAAACGATTGAATTCATATAAAATAAGGACTTAACCAGGGAGTTGAGTCCTTTTTACTGTCTAAACAATCACAACAAAAAGGCCACGAATTAGTGACCTTTCAACGTCGTAAGATTTATATTATACCCTGTGCAATCATTGCATCAGCCACTTTTAAGAATCCAGCGATATTAGCCCCGACAACAAGATTGCCTGGAGAATCATAGTCTTCTGATGCTTTCATACTCTTATAATAAATATCTTTCATGATGTCTTGTAATTTCAAATCAACTTCTTCTTGTGTCCAAGATAATCTTGCACTATTTTGTGCCATTTCTAACGCGGAGACTGCAACTCCGCCTGCATTTGCTGCTTTCGCTGGAGCAAATAAAACTTGGTGTTCGATAAACGTATCGATGGCGTCAAGTGTAGATGGCATATTTGCACCTTCACCCACTGCTTTTACCCCATTCGAAACTAATATATCTGCCGCTTCCTTATTTATTTCATTTTGCGTTGCAGATGGTAAAGCAATATCGCACGGGATCGTCCATATGCCTGAACACCCTTCTTGGTAGATTGCATTTGGATGTTCTTTCACATATTCAAAAATTCTTTTATTCTCGATTTCTTTTAATCGTTGAACTGTATCTAGGTTAATGCCGTCTGGATCATAAACATAGCCGCTTGAATCACTGCATGCTACCACTTTTGCGCCATACTGTATCGCTTTTTCGATTGCATAAATGGAAACATTTCCTGAACCAGATACTACCACTGTACTTCCTTCAAAGCTCAATCCCTTATCCTTGAGCATTTCTTCGACAAAATATATTAATCCATATCCTGTCGCTTCTTTCCGTCCTAAGCTTCCACCATACCCAATGCCTTTTCCAGTTAGAACACCTGCTTCAAATGCTCCTTTTAATTTCTTATATTGTCCGAACAAATAACCGATCTCTCTCGCCCCAACTCCAATATCCCCGGCGGGAACATCGACATCTGGTCCAATGTATCTACTTAGCTCTGTCATAAAGCTCTGACAGAAGCGCATAATTTCTAAATCCGATTTCCCCTTAGGATCAAAGTCTGAACCGCCTTTTCCACCACCAATGGGCTGACCGGTTAATGAGTTTTTGAAGATTTGCTCAAACCCGAGGAATTTTATGATACTTGCGTTAACGGAAGGGTGAAATCGTAGTCCGCCCTTATAAGGTCCAATCGCACTATTAAATTGAACACGAAATCCACGATTCACTTGTACCTTCCCTTGGTCATCCACCCATGGAACTCGAAAAGTTATCAATCGCTCAGGTTCGATTATTCTTTCTATAACTGCTTGTTTTATATAATTCGGATTTTTCAAAAGGACTGGGACTAAAGAATCAAGAACTTCTTTAACAGCCTGCTGGAATTCCTCTTCATTTGGATTACGTAATTGAACAGTTTTATATAATCGATTTACGTAATTTTTAACGATTTGTATTTGATTCTCTTCTAATCTGTCCAGCATTTTCATCGCATTCAGCCCCTAATATATTTTAAAGTTGAGAAGATTCCCTTTTTTTTTATGTGTTTTCATTTTATAATTTTATAATTAATAGTTTCAATCTCAATTTTCGATGAAATTCATGCGTTTAACACATTAAAATGGAGTGATAAAAAAAATGGAGACGAGGCAGATTCAATATTTCCTAGAAGTAGCAAAAAGAGAGCATGTTACAGAAGCTGCAAATGCCTTGCACGTAGCCCAATCTTCCGTTAGCAGACAAATCTTCAATTTAGAAGATGAATTAGGTGTGAAACTTTTTATTCGTGAGGGAAGGAGCGTCAAGTTAACCCCACTCGGCAGAATTTTTTATGAACGGATGAAACAAGTGTGGAATTTGATGGAGGATGCCAAGAGAGAAGTAGAAGAAAATTTAAATCCTGAAAAAGGAACCGTTCGAATTGCATTCCCAATTAGCATGGCTGCCCATACATTGCCCTCCATAATTTACGCTTTTCGCACCCTCTACCCAGAAGCGAAATTTCAAATGAGCAATGCCCTTTATTATGATTTAATTGATGGTGTTATAAATGGTGAATTTAATCTGGCTATGATGGCACCCATGCCCAATCAGGAAAAAGAGACAAAAATAAAAGGCGCGACTCTCTTTACAGAAAATATCGTCGCCCTCCTTCCACTTCATCATCCATTATCTGATCGGAAATCGCTTCGGCTGCGGGATTTAAGAAAGGATTCATTCTGTGTCCTACCTGAAGGGTTTGTATTTCGTGAACAAGTTGTGCAAGGATGTAATGATGCAGGTTTTTCACCACAAATTGCCTTCGAAGGGAAGGATATTGATGCATTAAAAGGGCTAGTTTCTGCTGGATTGGGTGTAGCATTGATGCCAGAGATGACATTGGTAGATAACACACCGCGGTCCACCGTCGTGATTCCCATTTCAGATGTGAACCTCACACGAACAGTCGGTGTCATCTACCCGACTCAGCGTAAACTGCTTCCTACCGAAGCATTATTTTATGATTTCCTGCTTGAAACCTATAGACGATTAAATGAGTTTCGAAATTAAAAAATTGAACCGTATTGTTAAAAGGCATCTAGCCAATACTAGAATCTACGGAAAAAAGGAAACAAATCAAAAAAATCGAAGAAAGAATCCATGTCTGACCGGGTTGAACGGCTGATTGATGAAGGGAAAATTGTGTTTGAGGAGGAATCGCAATGTCCAAGGAAGAGGTAGTCAAGCTGTTAATACTTATTGAATCAGTTTATCCCAACTACATATTTAAGGACGAGGTGGTCCAGCTATGGTTCCAATTTTGTTCTGAAATGGATTATGAAAAGGTTTTGTCGAAGGTGAAAAACCACATTCGCAAAAGCCCTTTTCCACCAGCGATTGCTGATATTGCTGTATTCTCCTTTGAAGAAAATGATTTTCCAGAAACTTTACAAAAATGGATGAAGAAAGGACGGGAGAGAATTGATCGCCAACCTAACCAACGAAATACATTACCAGAATGGCTTGCCGAATATGCAGCTAGAAAATCTGTTTGAAGCAGAAAGCATCCTATTCGGCGCGGTCTATATCTCCTGAATTGATGCATGAAATCAATTTAGAGCCAGCCATTTTGCGCAGAAACAAAATCAGTTCCAGTTCATCTATTCATTTCCCTTTTGTAAGCTCGATTTCGATATTCGATAGGTGAAATACCTTCAGATCCTTTAAATGTTTTATTAAAGTAACTTTGATTTTCATAGCCTAATTGTTCGCTAATTTCGAGAATGGACTCATTGGTTAAATCTAATAATTCCTTTGCCCGTTTCATTTTCATGTTGACCACATATTTAATGAAAGTTTCACCAACCTCTTTTTTAAACAAACGACTAAAATAGCTAGAATTAAGATGTAGAAAACCTGCTACCTCCTCCAATGTTATTTTCCGATGGATATTATCTGAAATATATTTACAAGCATTGGCAATCTCTGAATTTGCACTAATTTGAGAATCCTTTGACTCAATCAGCTTAACCATTTGGTTTTTTATATTGCTAGGTTTTGAAGCAGGGACCCCGTTAACAAATGACATTGAAATTTCAAAAGCATCTTGAAAAGTAAATTGAATCTTTTGAAGAAGTAAATGATTAATCGTTTGAGTCCTCTCTTCACTCTCCGAGTTTATGGGTATAAATAAAAAAGATTCATTTTGAAAAAATTGCCCATGAACACCATTTACATTTTCATTGGTTATCATATCAGTAATCACATTATGTATGAAATAATGGACCAATTCAGATGAACGGAATGATTTAAGGACCCTATGATAATTATTCATTATACACAAGGTTATCATGTAACATTGATTCGGCAGCAAACCGAGTAACTGTGCTTCCTCCTCCCATCCTTTCTCATTATGGATTGGCTGTTGAATGGTTTTATTGATAAACCGTTCTAACATTAATTCTTTATTTTGTTCTAGCGTTTGGACCAAACGCATTTGATTGATCTTCTTATACTTTCTTAATTCCAGTGTCTGGACAAACTGGTTCAACAATTTTTCAATCTCTATCACATTCAATCGATCTTTTAATATATATTCCTGAACACGTAATTTTAACGCTTGTTGGGCAAATTCAAACTCACTATGACATGAAAGTATGGCAACTAATAGGGAGGAATTGATTTCTTTTAATTTTTTTGTCAGTTCAATGCCGTTTAATTTAGGCATCCCGATATCGGTGATTAAGATGTCAGGCATATTTTTTTCTGCTTCCAATAGGGCGCTTAAACCATTAACATGAACGCTCTGTATCTGTAGCCCCAGTTCAGCCCAGTCAATCATTTCAGAAAGAAACTCTAAAACGGGATAATCGTCATCTACTAACATCACTTGATACATGCTTGATCTCCTTCTTCATTGGGATATACATGGAAACCCTCGTCCCCTTGTCCAATGCACTATGTACCTGCATTATGAAGTCTTCACCAAAAGTTAATTTCATTCGTTCATTTACGTTGGATAAACCAATACTCGAAAAACTATTCCTTTGTTCACTCTCGAAGTTCTCCCCCTCTGAACCTGTTTTATCGATTGTTTCCCTAATTTTTGTAAGCTGGTCCTTCACCATCCCATTCCCATTATCGATAATCTCAATTAATAAATAATCTTCAAGATAGTTTGCTTTTAATATAATGTAACCCTCATGGTCACTAAATCCGTGAATGATGGCATTTTCGATGATTGGCTGTAAAACCAATCGAGGAATTTCAATCGAAAGTGCCTCCGGCGATACCTCTACTTTTAATTCAACCTTATGTCTTTGCCTCATATTCATTATTCGAACAAAATCGTGATTAATTTCAATTTCCTCTTGAAAAGGGATCATCCCTTTATGTTTATCAATTGTAATTCTTAAGAGCTTTGACAAAGAGCTGATCATTTCTGCACTATCATGATCTCGTTTTAATAGAACTTTCATTCGAATAGAATTTAACACATTAAACAAAAAGTGAGGGTTGATTTGTGCTTGTAACATGGCTAGCTCTGCCTTCCGTTTCCTGGATTGCGTAAGCGTATTTTCCTCAATCACCTGATTCACTTTATCTAGCATAAGATTAAACGACCTAGATAGGACGGCGATTTCATCTTTCCCTTTAACCTTGGAACGGACAGACAAATCACCCTTTTGTACCTTTGCTGCTAAATTTCTTAAATCATTTAATCGGTTTAATATTTTTCTTAAAAGATAGACAAGTAAAACTAAAAATACGAGAAAGGTGGCCGTTTGCACAATAAATACTTGATTGAAAATGGAGTTAATTCTTGATATGGCATTTTCATAGGGATTTAGGGAGATTAATTTCCAGCCTGTAATCGATAGTTCACGTTCATTAATTAAATACTCTTCCCCCTCTATATTTATCACATCGGCTGTATTGTTCATGATTTTTTGATTGATATTCTCAGTTAAAATCCCCTCTAAATGCTTATTCTTCGCAATTATCTTACCTTTTTCATTTAACAGTACCATGCCATGATCGGTACTATCATTACTCAAGATATCTATGATTCTATCTTCCATTATGGTTACCATGGCGTATCCGTAGATCCCGGAATTACTGTCCCGCAATGGTCTCGCCACAGATAACTGAAAGGAATTATTTTTTCTTTCAGAAGCAATCATTGCCGGCTGAGGAGCAATCCAAATTGAACTATATCCTTTTAGATTACTTAAAAATTGAAACCACGGCTCATTTTTTAGAATGAGTGGATTAAATTCACTGTTTGAATAGTTGGTGTAAAATTTGCCATTATTAAGCAAAATGGTTACATAGGATTTTTGTCCAATTAATGTAATCGTATCCAATTTCTGTTGCACATTTTGATCATTTAAAAACTCTTCATATTGTATTCCTCTATTTACTGTATTCATTTGATTATTATATTTTAATATGGCATTAAGCTCGGTATCGATTTGAATAAAGTTAAGTGTGTATAACATATCTTGAAAAACACTTTTTATGTATTCGTCTGTTAATTTCAATTCATTTTGCGAACTGATAACTGCTTGTTCCTTCACCGCATCTTTTGTAAGGTAATTATAGACTGTGAATGTGCTTAAAGTAGGAAGGATTAAGCATGTGATTGCGATTAAAAGGACTTTATAACGAAAAGACAGGGACAATGCCTGTTGTATCATTTGTGTTTTCATACCCAACCTCTCCTCGTAATGAAAAAGATCGGGGCAAAAAACAGCCTCGCCCCTGTCCATATTTTAAGCTTATCTATTGTATAGATAAATATCTAAATTTTCAGTTTTTAATTCCTAATTCCATTTTACCACCATATTAATAGAACTCAACTACATTCTAGGGCTTAATGAACGTCAATTGTATAATCCTCACAAAGCAACGGCAAATTCACTCATAGGAAAAACGGCCTAGCCTCATTTAATTTAGCTAAGCCGTTACCTATTAATCTATATTTATTTATTTTTTTTGATAATATCTTGCACTATTTTTTTCGAATTTGCAACGGTTGTATCTATGTCCTGTTTGTCAAGAATCAATTTTTCAAATTCTACAGCGAGGACAGCATTGATTTCATTAATGTATGGTACCGGCTGGCCTATTTTCGAAGCTTTAGTAGACTGAATCGTATGCAAGAGTGACTCTCTGTCTAGTTTATCCGGATTTGCAGAATCAGCAAATATTTTATCTATTAAACTTTTTGTTTCTGCATCTGTAACTTTTGACCAAGATGGCAGGAACGCTGCTTGCTCTATTTGTCCTTCTGTTGAATACCATTTAATAAACTTATAGGCAGCATCTTTATTTTTCGAATTCGCATAAATACCTAATAGGTCACCGCCTGCTGGATTGTATGAAAATTTATCAGATGGATTATTTTTTGGCATTGGTGCAACTGCAATATTGAAGTCCACTGGGAATCGGTCAGACCCACCAAGTTCCGATAACAACCAGCTTCCAGTCACAATCATACTTGATGCTTGTGTAAAGAATTGGTCTCGATAGTTCAATTTTTGAGAGATCATTTGAGAATATGGTACAGCTGACTTATCTTCTTTTTCCATCTTTACTCGTAGTTCTAATGATTTTTTGTAAAGCGGATCATCCATATTAGACGTTCCATCCACTTTCAAGAATCCGGCATTTGATTCCTGCGAAATTAGATTTAAAGACATATATTGGGACCAGGCGAATTGAAATGGCCCGTGAAAATAAGTACCATAATGTCCATCACCTGTAAGCTTTTTAGCGTATTCTTGAAACTCATCCCATGTCCACTCTTTCGGTACTTCTAGTCCTGCAGCATCCAAACGATCTTTATTCAATAATACATACATTAGATTGAATTTCCCCGGCATTGCATAATAATGGTCTTTAACTTTTAGATCAAATTTGTATTCTTCCTCCATGTTAATTCCGTCTGATTCGATATATTTATCCAGTTGTTCTACCATTCCTAAATTAACACGTTGAGCAAGCGCATCTATAAATGGAAACATAATAACATCCATTTCTTCACCCGACGCAGCAGCTAAATCAATCTTTTTTAGTGCTTCTTGTGAATCTTGCTTTTCACTTAATTGGACAACCTCCACTTTAATATCCGGATTTTTCTTTTCAAATGCACTGACTGTTTTTTTCCATTTATAGGCATCTTCTGTTCCATATGTGTGCAATTTGATTGTCACAGGTTCATCATCTTTTTTAGCGGAACTTGATGATTGTTTTTCACTACATGCAGCCAAAATTCCAATAACTAGCATTAAAGTAAGAAATAATGTAAAAACCTTTTTCATTTTCTCATCGCCCCCATTTGCATATTATTTTTAATTCATTAAAACCATAATAATAGATTGCTTAACTACTCCAATCAAGTAATACACCAAGCGCCTCGTCCCGTTGGTTTTGCAGCATCTCATAGCCATGTTTTGCTTCATTATTTGGAAGCGTATGGGTAATAAGTGGATCAATTTTAAGCGCCCCTAGTTGAATTAATTTCAAGGCATATTTGCTTAGTTTTGCTCGCGAGGGGAATCCATTTTGATCTTGTAATCTTTCATGGGCACCTGTAAAGTTTACACCTTTGCTATGAATATACTCATAAACATTTAAATCCACATTTCCTCTCGTTGAACCAAGTGCGATTACCTGACCTAAAGGCCTTACCAATTCTAGTGCTGGGATTACAAGTTTAGGAGAACCAGTGGCTTCTATTACTATATCAGCATATTTCAGACCGGTTAACTCCTCTACCTTTTCACTTAAATCTGTAGATGGGCCCGATAAAATGGTCTTATGGATACCTGATTCTTTAGCAATTTTAAGACGCTGTTCAACAATATCAACAACAATTACCTCCGCTCCCTTAATAGACAATAGCTGAGCGGCTAAATTTCCAATAATCCCCGCACCTAATACAACTGCAGTATCACCTATTTGTATATTGCTTTTGATGATTGAAGTCATACAAATCGCGGCTAACCTAGCAAACACTGCCTTTTCGCCCAACTTCCTATTATCAAGCTTTATAACTGGGGACCACACATTTCCAAGAGAAACAAGATTGTAGGCAGCATGATTCCCTATTGTGTATACAATATCACCTATTTTGTAGTCCATTACCTCCTTCCCTATTTCTACCACTTCTCCTACTACCGAATAACCGGGATAAAAAGGATACTTTGCAAAATGATTAGTAGGATCCTTAATACCTACATGTGTTCCCGTGTACAAAGCAAGCTCTGTTCCTGGACTAATTAAACTAGTGATGGTACGGATTAACATTTGATGCCCTTCTAGAGGCCCATCCCCTACAGAGCAAGATTCAAACTCAAGCTTATAGGGTTCAGTAAACAATATTTTCTTGTTAATATAGTGGTTCACTAACTCACCTTCCTAATTTTTAGTATTTTTTAGAGTGTTAACTAGTCTAAACATTGCCCCCCGGTAGATAAAACCAGTGCCAATACTGGCAAAACAAATATCCTTAACCATTAGCCCTTAACACCTCCTAAGGCAATTCCTTCAATTACCTGTTTCTGACCAATTATAAAAACAATGATGAGAGGAAGTATTGCTGATACAGCCGCCGCCATAATTAACGAGTAAAACTCACCATTCAAGGATGTGAATTTCTGCATCGCTAACTGAATCGTGTATAATTCATCCGATCGCAGGAAAATTAATGGATTTTGAAAATCATTCCAAGTCCAGATAAAACGCAAAATCGCATAGGTTGCAATTGCAGGACGCACAATTGGAAAAGCGATCGACCAAAAAATCCGAAAATGACTCGCACCATCTATTTTGGCTGCATCAATATAGTCGGAATGAATCCCCATAAAGAATTGCCGTAACATAAATGTTCCTAATACACTAAAGCTGCCAAGTAGAATTAAACCTAAATGACTATCAAATAATCCTAAATAACGATATAGAATAAATTGTGGGATTAAAATGGACTGTTGTGGTACCATATAGGTTGCCAAAATAATGAGAAATAGAAAATTCCCAATTGAAAAATTAACCTTTGAAAAACCATAAGCTGCCAAAGCGGATACTGTTACCGAAATAATTGTCGTGCTGACAGTAATTTTAATAGAATTCCAATAATAAAGAGCGAAAGGGTCCTTACCTAACCACACTTCTTTATAATTTTCGATTCCGTTCCATGTTCTAGGTATCCACTCAATCGGGAATTTAAAAACATCTGCTTCAATTTTAAAGGATGTAGATAACATCCAAAAAAATGGTAATAAAAATGCAATACTAACGATAAACGAGATCACGGTCATCACTAACTTTCGAATGCTAATCCTTCTCTCCATGAGTCGACCTCCCT
This sequence comes from Neobacillus drentensis NBRC 102427, assembly GCF_001591445.1. Lineage (GTDB taxonomy): Bacteria > Bacillota > Bacilli > Bacillales > Cytobacillaceae > Neobacillus > Neobacillus drentensis. Next base: position 53,871 of record NZ_BCUX01000003.1, read on the forward strand.
TAATAATTCACCCATTTTTTTTGCAAACTCCACTGAACTAGAGTGATGAATAATACAAAGAAAAATAGGACAACTGCAATGGCTGAGGCATAACCAATCTTTAAATTTACGAAAGCACTGTCATACAAATGCCACACTAACATGGTTGTTGAATTTATCGGTCCTCCCTTGGTTAATACTGCGATTAGGTCGAATACTTTAAATGTAGATATAATTCCCGTGATTAATAAGAAAAAGGTTGTAGGTGATAGGGCAGGAAGCATAATATGTTTAAATTTATCCCAACGAGTCGCTCCATCCATATCAGCCGCTTCATAAAGTTCTTTCGGAATCGATTGTAAACCTGCTAAATAAATAAGCATATTAAAACCAGTAGAAGCCCAAATTTGAATGACCATCAAGGAAATAAGTGCAAAATTTGGGTCCGCTATCCATTTTGGTGGATTTTCTATCCCTAATGAGAATAAAAATTGATTAATTGGACCTTCAGTAGGATTAAATAATACCTGCCAAACGACTGCAATCGCTACAATACTTGAAATATAAGGCATGAAAAATGCTACTTTAAAATAACTTTTCATATATACATGTTTATCTATAACAATAGATATAAGTAATGAAATCGCCATACAAATTGGTACCGTTAACAGAAAAAGTAAATTGTTCAATACCGATTTAATAAATACTTCATTTGCAAAAAGAGCTTTAAAATTATCCAATCCTACCCATTTCACAGATTGTATTCCCATGATAAAATTCCAGTCCGCAAAGGCTAGGAAAAACGTTGCGATAATCGGCAAAAGTGTTAATACACTCACTCCAATAAACATCGGGGATACAAACAAAAAGCCTACCCAATTTTCCTTTTTTTCGATTACACTCTTTTTTCTTTTTTTCCTCTTTACAAACTCCACATTTTCTACTATTGATTTTGCTTCAACACTCAAATCTTTCATCCTTTCGAAAGAGTATTTTTTTTCTTAATGAATGATGACTGACCCATCAATCGAGAATTCCTTTGGCTTACCCCATGACTCTCTTGAACTTCAATTTTTATTAATAACCGCTGAGCGAAAAATGATAGAACAAATACCGAGGCACTTGCGAAAAAGAGAAAACCTGCCATTGGTAGAAATGCAAATAAAAACAGTAGAGAAGCGATTGAAATAAACATCATAAATGTAAATAACGGGTAGGCGATTCCGATAAGAAAAGCTATTTTAATAGTAGAAAACAGCTTTCTCTTTACCTGTATATAGACAGGAAACACATACATCAATGTAATTCCATACAAACAAACACATCCCAAAAGAATACCTTGGGTTATTATCGCTATAGTTCCAGAGAACTGATTGACAAAAAGATAATCCGTATAGAATATAATTGGAATAACCGTTAAAACGATTCCCAATCGGTTCGCACTAAAAAATTCTTTTTTGTATATATTCCAATATTCATTGAAAACCCTTACATTTTTTCTCGATTGCAAACTCTTCATAACAGTAAACAAGGCAATTGTAGCAGGAAAGATTCCTGCTAATACTAGTCCTCCGAAGGTAAAAAGAACCCATAGGAGATTTAAATAAAACAACTTAATAAACCAATCAAAGGCAACATTAATATTGTTCATTAATCTATTAGTTTCCATCTTTCCTCCTTAACTAATTAGTTAATTTATTTTTCAGGTTACTATACGGATTATTATAAGAAAATTTAGAAAATTAAAATATATAATTTTTTTACCTATTTAGAAATTTTTTGACCTGTTTTTCTCTCATACATAAAAAATCCCACTTTCCATATGAAAGTGAGATTTTCCAGTTAATCCTCAACGCATGCGTTACCTTACCACAGCTTCCTCTCCCTGGTAAATCCGAAAGGCTGGAACAATCGTATCCGAAACAATTTCTTTTCCTTTTTCACGAATGAAGTCCAATTTATAATAGGCATCAAATCTTTGGCTGATTTCCGTTTTCACCAGTTCAGGCGGAGTGACGACGATGAATTGGAACTTCAGTTTTTCGGCTACAGCGAAAATCGGATCAAGAACATGGGCCGATGCAGCTTGTCCGAACGGATTATCACATACTAACGGAACCCAGCTTTGATCGGTTTCACTTTTAACCGATAATAACATCATCATCATCACCATTCGAGCAGATAACTTCTGTCCGCCGCTGCCGTCGGATTTCGTCCTTGAACCTTGATTAATGGTCTGCCACGTTGAGTAATGCTCTTTTTGCGGTTTCCCGTACATAAAGGCATTATCTGTTCTCATATTATAGACGAGCAGCTCAGGATATCGATTTCGAAGGGATACAAATAAAATTTGCTCATCACTTATCAGTTGTTTTATTTCATCGTCTAATGCTCGATTATGATCATCAATCATATCAAATTGTTTAGTGATTTTGTTAATGGCAGCGACAAAATGCTGCTTCAGCAATGGCTCAATATCTTCCGCCTTTTTGGGTAAGATGTCTTCTTTAAGCTGGACGAGCGGAAACGAACCTCGTTCATTTTTCAACTTCATTTTTGCAATCATGGAACGAATCGCCTCTGCAATGCTCATCACTTTCATGCTGGCACGGCTGGCCCAGAAGTTTTGCGCCTTTTCTGCCCTTTCCTTGTCGCGTTCTAATTGCTCCAATCCACTTTGTGAAAAACGCTTCATGTTTTTAACAATCGTCTGAATATGCGTATAATGCCTTGTATCCATATGATCTAACGTCGTTAATACTTCATTTTTAAACCGAATCTCCCAATCTTTTCCTTCAATCGTGAGTTTTAAGTTCCTTAAAGATTGGTCGATTTTCGCATGCTTCTCTTGGCCTTCTTCCTGGATCGCTTGGTGTTCTTCACACCAGGATAAGATACATGCTTTACCTTGACTGTTTATTTTTTCTAGGTCCTCAGTCGTAAATGCTGCTGCTTCCTCTTTTAGGATAACGGATAAGGTTAACAAATCTCCTTCGTACCCGGCAATATTTGTTTCCGTTTCTTTTTGGCGTTTCTCTGCCTGCTTTACTTCCTCTTTCGTTAATTTCGTTTGGTCTTTAATTTCTACTGCTTTTACTTCTAAATCAAGGTCTTCCCATTGTTCAGGCTGTTTTTCATACTTTTCGACTTTCTTTCCAGACTTATCACGCTGTTCAGTCGCGTGCTTTAAGGACGTTTCCGCTACGGTAACAGCCGTTCCTTGTTCCCGTTCATCTTTTTCCGCAGACTTCGCTTCCTTCTGTGCCGTTTGCAACATATTTTCTAATATACTTAGAGGTTCATCTGGTTCTTTTGCTTGATTCCAATCTTGATCATGGGCATTGAGTTTTTTCTCTAATTTGTTTTGCTGCTTTTGTTCGGTTTCTTTTTTTGCTTGAAGAACGAGTAATTCTCTAGCCTGTTCTTCTTTCGATTTTTGAAGCTGTTTTAGTTCCCCGATACTTCCGTTTATCTCTTGTAATAAATGTGGAGATAGATGAGGGACCTCATCAGATAGGTCTGCTTTTTCATCAGCAGGAAAAACAGCTTCTTCAATATATAACCTAATTTCCTTTATCGCTTGTTCGGTTGTAAGCTTCCATTCTACATAGGTTTGATTCCACTGGTTTTGCAGTTCAACTGTCTGTTGGTGCTCTTTTCCTATTTCTTGCTGCTGTAGTCCTAAGGCTTCTTTTTGTTTCTCTTTTTCTAGTTTTACCCGTTTATTTTCTTGATGAAGAGTTTTTTCTTGATCAAACTCCTCTAACGTTTCAACATTTCTTGTAAGCTTTTCTATCCTACTGTTTGTCTTTTCCAGCTGTTCTTTTAGCCCAAGCTGTAATTCTTTTTCTTTTTGTTCTTGTGTTTTGATTTCTTGTAATTTCGTTTTCTTAGAAAGAAGAGCGTTTTGTTCCTGCTTGAAAGCTTTTTCGATATCACTAGAAAGCTCACTTGATATAAACCGATCGATTTCTTTTAAAATTCGACGTAAAGAGGTTTCTGATTTTTCTATTTCAACGAGCGTATCTTTCTTTTCTTCAATTTGTTTCGCAATCGTTATTTTCCAGCTAGTGAATTGATTCTTATCACTTAATAGCTCTTTCTCGGTTCCGTTAATGATCACAAAGGATGGTTGGTGCTTTTCTCCGTCCATTTCTTCGCGCAGGAAAATTGGAACAGGACTTTTAAACATTTTTCCTGTAAGAACCTGCTGATTAATTTTTTGCCATTGCTGACCGCTTACGACCAACCCGTATGGAAGGAGCGGATTCGTCATCAGGGAATGAGCCATATCCTCTGGATTTAATGATTGGAGAAATTGGGCTCCATAAAACACATCAATTCCAGTCTTCTCATCAATCCATTCCTTTAATTCTTTCACGTCTTTATTTGAGATCCAGAAGGGTTCATCGTTTAAGGAATGGTCGAGTTGTGTTTCCCAAAGTTCCTTTTTTATTTGTTCAGCTTGTTGTCGGTTAGTGCCAAGTATTTCTTCTATTTGTATAGCGTACTTCGATAAGAGTGAGTGAGTAAACGGAGCTGTGACGTCATCAATTAGCCCAAGAAGTTTTTCTAATAGTTTTGCTTCCTTTTGCTTTTGTCCTTCATTAACTGTCTTTAATTCTTCACATTTTTCCTCTGAAAACTGTATGGATTGGATGAGCGTACCATGTGATGTAGCCAGTTGATTTTGCTTTTCATTAGAATCCTTATCTTTTGCTTGCAACTCTACTAATCTAGCCTTTTTGTCTTCAATTTGTTTAGACAGACTCAGGGTTAAGCCCTTTAAGTCATAGGTTAAGCGATCGCCAAATTCTTGGATGAGTGCTGCTTCCTTCGTCTCAAAGGTATGCATTTGTGTATATAGAAAATCTATTTCCGTACTTAGCTGAGCAATGTCTTTTGTCTTTTGTTTATCCTGCTGCAACAGCCCCGTAGCTTTTTTATTTAAGAACTTTTTATATCCTAAATACTGTTTAACACCTTCTTGAATCGATAGATAGGATTGATTCCATAGCTTTCTTGCTTCTTGTTTAATTTCATCCATTCTTTGATTCACTTGCTCTAAGCCGCTATTTTGTTCCAATGTCGCGATTTGCTGTGAAAGAGCGCGAATACTTTGTTCGTTTTCATTCCACTCTTTTAATAACAGCTGAAAGTCCAGTTGTGCTTTTCGTTCCTGTTTCACTTTAACGATTGCTTGTAAGGAAGTATGTTTCTCTCTTTCTTCCACTAATTTCTTATCCCAATCCATGACATCTCTGTGTGCTTTTGCAAACTCTAGATTTTCTTTTTGAAAGCGTAAATCTGCCTGCCTGATGATTAATTTCTCCAAGTCCTTTTCTAAAGTAAGCAGCGTTTCTTCTTCCGATTGCTTTAAATGCTGCAAGGCACCAAGCAGTTGTCTTCCTGCCTGTATACTGGAATGAACAATTTCTTTATGTTCAACACCTTTAGCCAAGTGCTCTTCAAATGGAATAATGTCTTCTAAAAATTCTTTATGGGCTTGCTCTCTTTTTAAAAGAATAGGCAAGTCCTTCGCGATACTGGCCTGGCTCTTAAATATCTCGACAAGATCGTTACTTTGATGTTCAGTTCGATGTAAGACTTGACTAATCGTAGGTATGATTCGCTTTTGGAACAGGGAATGATCATCCTCAGCACCCTCGAAGTATTTCCCAACTCCGCCTTCGTCCTTATTTATTTCCTTCATAATATCCCAATCTTTACGGTTAATTCCGTATGTATCAAGGATACGATAGTGTTTTTTCGTATCTCGATACACGTCATATCCATTCCATTTTAAGTAGTCCTTCAAGCTTTCCGTGTCAGCAACCTCACCATTCTCATAGAGTGGGATATGCTCGAGTGCTGCCTCGTCTTTCCGTTCAAATTCTCTTGTATAAAAAGTAATATTTGGAACAATCTTTGCCTCCTGTTCCAATGTTTTACTTTCCATTCCACTTTCTTCACTCATGGAGATCCGCTGTTCTGCTGAGAACATTCCTCCAGTTACCAGAGACGCATGGTCTGCACCGTCCAATTCCCACTGAATAAGTACATGAAAGGTATAGGGAATAAATTGCTCTTTATTATTAAAGAAGAATTGCTGATAATATCGATTGTTTTGTTTTCCCCATGAAGTTCCAGGCTTAAGTATTTGGAAAATGGTCTGAAGGAAGACACCTTTCCCACCCCCATTCATCATCGCAATGAGGCCATTTGTTGATGTCTCATCATTATGAAAATTAAAAGTGGTATCTTTGTATTGCTTTTGCATGCCATCATATTTCAGGCCGACAATTCTAATTCGATGGATTTTCGGCATGCATATCCTCCTCTGTAGTCATTAATTTTTTTAATAATTCATAACGGTCATAATCGTGATATAGGTATTCAATTCGCTCAAATAGTTCCGTTTTAGGAATCACCTTAGCTATATCGTCCCGATCCAGAATGACGATCAGCCCCTCCGTCTCTAACAAGCGCATGGCTATGGCTATTAAACCGATTCTGGTACGTCGATTGCCTTTTTTAATCCCATAATCATCCGTGTCAACCTCCATGTATTTCCAGGCGGTGACAACTTCCTTCATATCGATTCTTTCTTCTTCTCCGAAGCTGGGGTTCGTTTTAAGAATGCTATCCCAATTCATTATGAGGTCATTGACAGACCGCTCTAATGCGTAGTAGCTAATCCCTTCCCGCTTCGTGCGGATTTTTGCCGCCTGATTGCGGTCGATGGCCGCTAAAAAAGACATAATGACAATGCTAATTAGATGAAAGTGCTTTTTCGTTTCGATTTGCTTATGCTTTTCTTTCATATGGGTAAAATTCGTAGCAAAAACAGAACCAGTTGGCTGGACAACTAATTGGATGCGCTTTGGCGATTCAATGATATATGTACCTGATTCGTCTGCTAATAAGAGAACTGTCTGTCGCACTTCCGGATCAAAATAAGTCTGAAAGTGTTCACTATTTTCGTCGATTACTTTATCTTTTAATAAAGTAAAATAGACAGCGGATGCTCTTTTAATACTTTCTGCACTCATTTCTTCTCCTCCTGAACACATATTTTAAAAGGGGACATTTTCATTCGATACCATTGGAAAGGCTCCGCTCGATGATCAAACTCAGTATAGATCTTTAAGCCTTCAAACGTTTGAAATTGCGGATATTCCTTCATTAATTTATGTAAGAGAATTTCTCTCTCATCGCTTAATGTCTCTTCCTTCCGATGAAGTACTTGAACCTTCAGCGGCTTTTTATCGAACATCATCCACAAATCAATCGTTTCTGATTCTTCAAACCATAAATCCTGTACTTCAAGCGGCAGCTCCGCTAAATCAGCTAACGAAAACTCTCCGTTTGTTTGTAAAAATTGAAAAACATAACTCCATGCCTTGATAATAGAATCCCAGTTAGTCACTCGCAGACGAGTAATGCTTTCTTCTGCCTCATCTTCAATAACAACATCGATTAGTTGTTTTTCATCGAATTCTTGTTCACCCCAAATCCAATCAAGCGGCAAAATAAATTCATTCTTCGGTGAAAATAACGGAGAAAGGACTTTATCTATCGTCTCGAAACTTTTGACCCCTTCCTTCATGAACCAATTTTCATAATAATGCTCTCGAAAGGAAACCAGGCTGGTTTCCCAAAACAATGAAGGATTTTCTGCTTTTAATTTCATCTCATATGAAATATTTTGAATGACCAACTTTGCAAAACGATCATGTAATTGCCTTGTATGACCAATTTTTTCTTGGAGCAGAATCAATTCTTTCTGAATAGAATCTACATCTTCATTCCTTCGTTTCGTTTTATCGATCATACTAGTAATGGTACGGAAATGATTTTTTTCTTCTTCAAATTGCTTTTCTATTTCCTGACGATTTTCGGCCCTTTGCCATTCCTCTTCAATCAATAAGATTTTGGGATTGTTGATCATTTCTTTTTGAAAGGTAAATTCCTTTGCCATTAAGCGGTTTACGCGTGAAATGAGGTGATCGAGGTTTCGAGTAGCTTTTCTAAAATTACCGTTTTTAATCAGCTGCATACTGTAGAGTTGTTCAATCGTGATCGAGAACTCCTCCGCCATTTCCCTGCTCATAAAAATCATTTCCTGCGCGACATCTGTTAATTTATAAACGATTGCCCCGCCCAATTCTAAATTCGTATATAATTCATCCATTGTCACATAGCGAAAGGTTTGTGTCTCCCAGGATTGTCTTATTTCATCATAATATAAGGCTTCAAAGGGCTTACTATATTCTTCTTTCCCCTGATATAAAAGCCCGCTTGTAATCCGTTCCATTTGTTTATCGTCTGCCAAAAGCTTCATTTGCTTAATGGATTCTTCGACCATATACTTGATATCTGATTTGCGCCTTTGATCATCATCATTTAATTCTCGATAAAAGATGATGAGGAGCACTTGCATGAGAATGGTTTGGATATGAGGTTTCAGCTCCCCAACTTCCATTCCCCTCCCAAGCTCAAACAGTGGATTTAATCGTTGCATTCGCTTCCCGAAGCCTTCCCATGATTCGTTCACGTCCATCTCCTCCATGTTTCTATATTTAAGACTTCTTGTGGGATCCGCTTATTTTCCTGCCATAATTGCTGTAATAGTACTTGCTCCTCTTCCGTAAACCATTGAAAGAATGAATCACGGTATTTGATATTTTGTGTTTGTCCTTGTTTTTGTTCATTTCTTTGTTCTAGAAACTCAAGCATTTTGCGATAAATTTTCAAGGCAGGCTGTATACAGCAATCAGGGTATTTTTCGATAAGCCGAATCATGATCCCGTAACCCGCGGCATCAAGGTCTCCTGCGTAATAGAAAAGATAGGATTTAGCTGGAAACATTCGAAAGAAAAATGAAAAGCTCCGCTCAATTTTAGTTCCTTCACCATAAATAATCAGTTCTGGTTCATAATCGAGTTGATTGGCTTCCAATAACTTAATGGAAGTATGGAAGAACGATAGATTCTCAACAATCAGTACCCGCTGAATATCTTTTATTTCTTTCCCTTGTTTCAGCCAAAATACAAAAGGTTCCCCGTAATTCACCATTTTAAGCTGCGCTTCTGATATGCCAATTCTGGCTAAGAAGCATTTTCCATCAGGAAAACTATCATTGTCGAGTAAGAATTTTTCATGGCCAAAGAGTTCCAGACTTCTTTCTTCGACTGACACAATTTCCCGTTCCAAACTGGACCTTAGAAAAGAATATACATTCTGGATTCGATTCCATTCATTTTTCGTCTGCCATTCTGGATGCCGTTCATAAAAGGAAAAATCAAACAGATCACCTAATTTCATCATCTCGAGACGATCCCATTTGTTTTCCTGAACTTTTATATTGACCCAGTAATATAAGGCTAGCGCCGGGTTTCTTCCATTATATTGATTATTTTGGATGGGAATCAGTTGTCCTTCCCTTTGCAATGTTTCAACTGCACGGTAAAACAACGAATAACCGTCCATCTCAAAATAATTATCCAAAAGCCTGCGTAACTGAAGTTCTAAATCGTTACTATTTATTTTCTTCTTTTGGTTAGGGTGTTGAATATCAGCTATAAATCCTCTCACCCGTGTTTCAATGATGTTGATTGTACTCACCCACTTAAATCTTCATAGAGTTATAGAAATAGACTCTTATTATCCAATTTGGACATCCTTATATTATAAACTAGTTGCGTTATCGTTTGTAAATGAAATTTTTTTATATAATGGTCTGCTATAACAGGACAAATAAAAAAAGCCCTAAATCAATGGATGGGGCTTTTAAAATCTAATATTGATTTATTTATATTCTTGATCTGGCAATCTGTCCTCTTTTGTTTTTGATTCTATAACATGAACAAGTTCTTCTATTATATCGTTTAAACTCATAATGCTTGTATCTTTTCTTAAAATGCTAGAAGTTTTGTATAGTAAGGTTTTTTCTTGTTCACTCATAAATATAGTTTTTTCTTTTTCATCCATACGTATCCCTCCATTTTTAATAAAATGCTGAATTTTAATTCTAGGCGTTAAACCCAATTTATTTCTTGGAAGATCAATGAATAAAGAATAAATTCTAATCTAATTTAATATACTGATGTAAAACTTTTCTATAATCATTGATGGGTGATTCATTAATTAATCGTCCATCTAACTCTTTAGCCAATAACCGAATAAAGTCTTTGCAAAGATTTAGTTTAATAGCAGAATTAAATGCTTCTAGCAATAGTTCAGTACTAAGGTTATGCATACTTATCTCACTCCACTTGCAGTCAAGTGTGTATTTATTAGAAACAGTTCCTAATCAAAAACAAAAAAAGCAGCTGCCGAGTTAGGTAAAACTGCTTTTTTTGTGCAAAATAGATTATTTATTAACAAAGAAGACTCAACCTATAAAAAAAGTATTTTCCTATAGGTATGTACACTATTTAATTGGAGTAACTAGTACACGCACGCTATCTTCCAATTGATGAGCGATATTTTGATGAGTCTTTCTTGCTTGTTTAAAATAGTTGTCAAAGACAGCATCCCAAGCATTACGCGCATCATTTGTATATTTAATGAATGCCCCGCTATTTTGTTCAAAAAGATCCTCAGTTTTTTTAATTAAATCAAGGGCTGAGTTAATTGGAGTTAAATAAAGATCCTCTACTTTACTAGCTGCTTCACTTACTTGACTTTTTAAAGATTCAGTCACTTCTTGAGTAGACTCATTTGTTTTCAAAATGTTGCTTTGGAATAACCCATTTCGGAAATCGCCATTTAATTTTGTTGTTTGCTCAAAAAGACCCTTTAAGGTTTTACGGTATACTCCGTTAAACTTTGTTGTTTCTTTTATAGCATTTAAGTATAGTTCTTGACTTTGTTCTCTGAGTTCTCTTGTACGAGATACTGCACCTTCAAATTGATCCCAAAGTGTTTCAATAAATGGATCCGAAACATAGTTTGTTTCTGTTTGCTGTTCTACTTTTTGAATCTCAACTTTAGCAACCTCTACTTTTGGAACCTCCAATTTTTTAACTTCCTTGTTTAGAACTTCTTCTTTTTGTTGAATCATCTTTTGAACCATTTTCGTTCCTCCTCATTGTTTTTATAAATTTCTCTATATTATCCTCCCGATAAAACGGAAGTATGTAGAGTTCAAGAAAACTAGAATACATTGTAAAAAATTGATTGAGCTTGGATTATTAATGTTGAGTTGTCTAGCACGACCCTTTAAATACACATTACCAACATCAAGTTCACATTAATAAAATTACTATATATGTATTTTACATATATAAGCTACATTTAGTCAATTGCAAATTAACAATAAAATATATACAATTCATAAATGTGTATATTATTTGACTATTACGAAAATTAATATATGAATGCTCTTTCCCTGGTACACTATTAAATAGGTGATATTTTGCTAACTATTTTTCATTCCTTTTTGTTATAATCAACCATTCCTTTTTAATATTATAGAATGTCCAAACTTTTTTGTAACATGGGATTAGATTCTATTCTATTAATACCTAAAGGAGGTTAACAATGAGTGAGATTGTTTCAGCATTTCAGGTTATTCCAACCACATGCATTTCTGACACGATGCAAGGGCTAAATAATATGGATCCTTCAATTATGCCATTAAAAGAGGAATTCAGAATTGCAGGGCGAGCCTATACTGTTAAAATGCCTGTTGGTGATAATCAATGCGTATTACGTGCAATTCGTGAAGCCAAGCCGGGGGATATTATTGTTGTAGATGCAAAAGGAGATACCTATCGAACCATCGCAGGAGATTTCATCCTTGGACTTGCGCAAACATTAGGGATTAAAGGGATCGTAACCGATGGGGTTATTCGTGACATCCTAGGTGTAAAAAAACTTAATTTTCCAGTATTTTGCAAAGGAACAACTGTTGCCTCAAGCGCTAAGGGTGGTTGGGGAGAGGTAAACGTACCGATTTCTTGCGGTGGAACCTCAGTAAGTCCAGGAGACATCATTGTAGCTGATGCAGATGGAGTTGTAGTGGTTCCGAAAGAAATTGAGGAAGAAGTATTAAGGAAAGCAAAAGAAAAACTTGTTAAAGATCAAGAACGGGAAGAGAAAGTTTCAGGAAAACCCGATGAAGTTATCCGTTATTTAGATAGCATGCTGAAATAAATAGATTAACAAAAAGAAGGGAAAACAGGTTATTTTAGTTTCCCTTCTTCGTTATTTTGTAAGAAAAGAGAAATACATAGGTCCTTTTCACTTGGACTTCATTCAATTGATTAAATTATTTTTGACAATTTTGTGAACAAAGTTTTGACAATTTTGTGAACAAAGTGAATAATAGTATTGTAGAGGAAATGGCCGAAATAGGATTTCCGCTTAAGATACACAAAAAAAATTTTTTGTAATAAATTAACAGATTAATTAAAATTTTCGGAAAACATATTATATAAAGGAGGTTAATATTATGAATTCACGTTTGAAAATATTAAATGCAACAAAATGGACTGGCGGATTTACATTAATAATGGGTATGATGATCTTTTTATATGGAATGATCGGAGAGGTTACTCCGATTATTGGAATTGGGATCGGCACCATTGTAGGAGCCGTACTTTTCTTCCTTATTGGCATGTTTTTTATTACTACCGAGGAGATGGTAGAAAACACTCATAAAGGAATTGAAATTTCGCCAATGAAATCAAGAAATGGATTGTATTTAGTAAAAAATAATAAATAAATGTTAGAAAAATAAAGTAATTGAAAAGGGAGCGTTAAAAACGCTCCCTTTCCTCCTACATATCCCAAAGAAAAATTAGTAATGTACCTAAAATGGTGACTAATGCCACTGTAATCATAAAATATACTTTTCCATAAATAATCCATTTATCTTTTGTTTCACCAGCATGCATGAATACAACAAGCTGGAGGAGTGCCTGTGCAAATGCTGTAACAACAAGTACAAACATCCCAATTGCAAAAGACAAATGTAAAAAGTAAACTGCAAGAGCGACTGCCGTTAGCGAAAGAGAAAAGACAAAGCCCATTATTTGTTTTCGCGGGAATAATTCGCTCATATTACATCATTCCTTTCAAATAGATGAAGCTGAAAATAAAGATCCAAACAACATCCAGGAAATGCCAATACAGCGAGAAGATAAATGATTTATTCGTTGTTTCGGGAGTTAAACCACGTTTTTTTATCTGCATAACAATGCCGGCTCCCCAGAATAATCCGAATGTAACGTGCGCGCCGTGTGTTCCCAATGTCATCATTAGAATAGCTGTAAATGCACTTGTCTGCAGTGTTGCACCTTCATGGATATACGTAATAAATTCATCTATTTCAAAGCCTAGGAAGCCTAAACCAAGAACAAGTGTAATCGCAAAGAAGGTTAACATTGCTTTTTGTTTCCCAATACGCATAGCGTGAATGCCAAGCCCTATTGTAAAACTACTAGTCAATAAAACTAGCGTTTCAATTAAGACTGGGGTAATTTCAAAAATTTCGGATCCACTTGGTCCATTACCTACTCTATGCTCTAGCGTAAAATAGGACGTAAAAAGTGTCGCAAAAAGCATAATTTCAGCTGCAAGGAAAACCCAAAATCCAAAAATATTTTGGTCATTTTGTTTAGTACTATATTCTAATGGCAGCGAGTGATCGATTTTCATTAGTTAACACCTCGCAATTTGATTTCAGTTTCTTCAATTTCTTTAACAGAAATATAACGGCCATGATCCACTTCAAATGAGCGAAGTACCAAGCATACTAGTATGGCAATCGTTGAAATAATAGCTGGAATCCACAATGAGAATATGAATGAAAATCCCCACACGAAGAAAATTGCCCCCATTATAAATGGAACTCCGCTGTTATTAGGCATGTGGATTTTTTCCAATTCACCTGAAAACAACTCATGACCCTTTTTCTTGGTATCCCAGAATGCCTGACTTGAAGCAACATTTGGTGTAATTGCAAAGTTATATTCCGGGACAGGAGTATGTGTAGCCCATTCCAATGAACGAGCATCCCAAGGATCTGCGCTAATATTCCTTGGTGAATAACGAACACTGTAATATACGTTGTATACGATTATAGCAAAGCTGATTGCCATAATACCCGCACCAACAAATGAAACCATATTTAAAGCTCCATAGCCAGTCGCCTCAGAATATGTGTACATACGGCGTGCTTGACCGTCCAAACCAGTAATATACATTGGGAAGAATGCTAAGCAAAATCCGATGGAAAGAAGCCAAAATGCCCATTTCCCAATTCTTTCATTTAACATAAAGCCAAACATTTTTGGCCAGTAGTACGTAAGACCAGCAAGCATCGCAAATACAACACCTGGTATGATCACATTATGGAAGTGCGCTACTAAAAACATTGTATTATGGTATTGGTAATCAGCAGCCGACATCGCCAACATAACCCCTGTCATTCCACCAATAACAAAAAGCGGAATAAAACCGATGGAATACAACATTGGAACAGTGAAACGGATCTTCCCTTTCCATAATGTAAATAACCAGTTGAACATCTTAACTCCAGTCGGAACTGAAATAGCCATCGTTGTTATTGAAAAGAAACTATTTGCCGTAGGGCCTTGACCCATTGTAAAGAAATGGTGAGCCCAAACCAAACATGAAAGGGCTGAGATAATAACCATTGAAGCAACCATTGATTTATAGCCATAAAGGTTTCGACCGGCAAAGGTTGAGATAATTTCACTATATAATCCAAACGCAGGCAAAATGAGGATATATACTTCAGGATGTCCCCAAACCCAGAAAAGGTTGGCCCAGAGCATATCCATCCCGCCATTTGTTGTTGTAAAGAAATGGGTACCAAAGAGTCTGTCCATTGATCCCATCGCAAGTGCCACTGTTAGTACCGGGAAAACTGTTACAATGATTAGGTTTGTAACCAATGAAGACCATGTAAACATAGGCATTTTCATTAATGTCATACTAGGTGCTCTCATTTTAATAATCGTTGTAATCATGTTAATACCTGTCATTAGTGAACCAAGGCCGGATATTTGAATGGCGAACATATAATAGTTCGTTCCGACCGATGGACTAAGTTCATTCCCTGCAAGTGGAAAATAAGAAGTCCATCCTGCATCAGGTGACCCTCCGACAACAAAAGAGATATTAAGCAGCATCGCGCCGAAGAAGAATAGCCAAAAGCTTAATGCGTTTAATCTTGGAAAAGCCACATCACGAGCCCCAATTTGTAATGGAACAAGATAGTTCATAAAAGCAAAGATGAATGGCATTGCCATAAATAAAAGCATAATAACCCCGTGTGTTGAGAAAACCTCATTATAATGCTGGGCATCCATCAGCTTATTATCAGGTACAGCAAGCTGTGCACGCATCATAATTGCGTCCACTCCACCCCGAAATAACATAATTAAGGCAGAGATTAAATACATAATTCCAATTCGTTTATGGTCAACCGTTGTTAACCATTCCCGCCATAAATACCCCCACTTTTTAAAATAGGTTAAGCCCGCGAAAATAGCGACTACGGTAAGGCCAATCGCAACCATTGATGCATATATCGCGATACTTGGATTTGGTACGGCAAAACGGTCCAAAAAATCCATCCTGTACTGACTCCTTTCGAAAAATGTATTTTAACAACTGTTCATTCATAAAACATTCAATATTTACTGATGACCTTGGTGGTCTGACATTTCCATTTGAGAATGGTCCTCATGACCTTCCTCTGATTTAGTGGGCTCACTATTATGATGTTCAGGAGCAGGACTAAAGTCTAAATGAGTACCAGTGAAGGTCATTTGTCCGAGATGACCCGGTTTTAAAAACTTATTAAATTGTCCCTCTGTTAGAGGCTTTGCAGTTTTTTTAACGTCTTTTACCCATTTATCAAAATCCTTTTCAGACATTGCCGTGACATTAAACATATTTTCAGCAGTTCCTTTACCACTGAAGTTCGCATTGCGCCCCATCATTTCTCCTGGTTCATCAGCAGCTAAATTCAAGGTCGTTACCATATTAGACATTGCATATTTTTGTCCGCCAAGCTGCGGAATCCAGAAGCTTGTAATAGGCCCAAATGAATAGAGTTTAAATTCAATTGGACGGTCTGTTGGAATATACAAATAGTTAATCGTTTCGATATTTTCCTCTGGGTAACTAAAATGCCATTTCCAATCAGAGGATGATGCATAAATAACTAAAGGTTCCTTATCCTGGTATCCTTGTGGTTTTGCTTCAACGATATAGTTACTTTGAACAGAAACAAATGAAAAATAAGTTACTATTATGACAGGAATTCCGACACAGACGATCTCGACCCATTTATTTCCTTCGATGTGAGGAGGTTCATAGTCTGGGCTTTGCTTTGAGGCACGATACTTAATTAACACATATATCAAAATAGCAAAAACAACAATCACAATAAACGACATGATGCCAATGGAGAGCAAAATGTCATGGGCTTGCCTTTTGGCTTGAGGCCCTTTAGGATCAAGAACCATGAGTGGTTCACATCCTGTAAGCACTGTGATAATAGTGAATACAAGCAATACTAAAACCGATTTTAATTTCATTTTAGCAACCCTTTCTTTAATCTAAGATATTTCTAAATTTAATGTTTCATATATTGTGATATAAATCACATCTAAAAAAATCTTAATATAAATTAGTTGAAATTACATCTCCCAGATAGGAAATGTCATTAAATATTCATAAAGAAAAATTGACATTTAAAAGTGGAGGCTATTCATTGGCATTTTATTCGAGAAGTGATTATAATAAAAAATTTATTCTAAAAAAGGATTGTATCGTTCTTCCTAAACCGCCAAAAAAACCCTATTGTCATGTGACAACAGGGTTTTGGATTATTAGGTAAAAAATAGAAGCAGCAGCTTTCTGCAATCTCCTGATTCCACCATCAATGTGCTTCAATCTCTTACTTCACTTGAAATTTAACACCAATTTTAAATGAAGCCTCCGTTTTTTCAATCACTTCCTCAACTGATACCCCTTCCTGGGTTTCCACGAGAACCATTCCTTCAGGAGTGAAATCAAATACAGCCAAATCAGTTATTAAACGGTGGACCACTTCTTTTCCAGTAAGGGGAAGTGTACACTCTTTTTTGACCTTAGATTCTCCGTGCTTATTCACATGTTCCATAATAACCACCACACGTTTTGCGCCGTTTACTAAGTCCATGGCGCCACCCATTCCCTTGATCATCTTCCCCGGAATCATCCAGTTAGCCAAATCTCCTGTTTGTGAAACTTCCATTCCCCCTAAGATGGCAAGATCGATATGACCGCCGCGAATCATGGCAAATGATTCCGCACTGTCAAAAAAGGAAGCACCGGGTACGTCCGTGACCGTTTCTTTTCCCGCATTTATTAGATCAGGGTCTTCTGTACCTTCAACCGGATAAGGGCCAATGCCTAATAAGCCATTTTCCGATTGTAGCATGACATTGTATTCGCTTGGAATTTCATTGGCAATAAGAGTTGGGATCCCAATTCCTAAATTTACGTTCATTCCATCTTGAATTTCTTGAACCGCACGTTTTACGATGGTTAATCGCGCATCCTTCAATCCACTCACTCCTTGTCTCTTAAACTTGGCTGTTGATTTCCGCTCCAATAAACATTCTTAAAAAAACTATTAAGCTTGTACTACTGTGCGTCTTTCTATCCGTTTTTCATAGTTTGTTCCGAGCAGCACACGTTGAACGTAGATTCCAGGCGTATGGATTTCATCTGGATTTAACTCTCCTACCCCAACGATTTCCTCGACTTCAACAATCGTGATTTTTCCAGCCATGGCAGCCAATGGATTAAAGTTGCGTGATGTTTTTCGGAAAACAAGATTTCCAAACGGGTCGGCCTTCCAGGCTTTCACCAAGGCAAAATCGCCGACAATTCCCTCTTCTAGTAAATAAGTCCTTCCATTAAACTCCTTGTGCTCTTTTCCTTCTGCAATGGGAGTTCCCACCCCTGTTGCCGTATAGAAACCAGGTATTCCGGCGCCGCCAGCACGAATTCGTTCTGCAAGCGTTCCTTGAGGGACTAGTTCGACCTCAAGCTCACCGCTTAAAAACTGCTTTTCAAAAATTTTATTTTCACCGACATACGATGAAACCATTTTCTTAATTTGCTTATTGGCAAGCAATAGACCAAGCCCCCAATCATCCACACCACAGTTATTACTCACGATGGTTAAATCCTTTGTTCCCTGATCTCTTAAGGCAAGAATTGCCTTTTCGGGAATTCCGCACAGTCCGAAACCTCCGACGATGATGGTAGCGCCATTTGAAATATCTTTTATTGCTTCGGTGAAGGAATTCACAACTTTTCCATTCTTCACTGGATCCGCCTCCATAGATTTCAACTTTTACAATTGACTTTAATAAATTAGACTGGGTAAACAGCGTGTTTCCGTTCTGAAAAAATGAGATATTTTGAAGAGTATGCCTCAAAACGATTAACAAGTTCTTTTCGCATTGAGTTTGCTGGAATAATCCCGTCAATCACCATCTCAGAAGCTAAATGGTAAATATCAATGTCCTCTTTATATTCCTCACGTTTTTGTTCGATGAATGCGGCACGCTCCTCTTCAGGCAGCGAAGCAATTTTATTAGCATATACGGCATTTACTGCTGCTTCTGGTCCCATAACCGCAATTTGTGCTGAAGGCAAAGCAAGACAAGCATCCGGTTCAAATGCAGGGCCAGCCATTGCATAAAGACCAGCTCCATAGGCTTTACGGACGATAACAGAGATTTTTGGAACACTCGCTTCAGCCATAGCTGAAATCATTTTCGCTCCATGGCGAATGATTCCTGCCCGTTCTACTTTTGTACCTATCATAAATCCAGGCACATCTACTAGAAACAATAGGGGAATATGGTAGGCATCACAAAGATTAATAAATTTTGCGGCCTTATCTGCTGAATCGTGGAATAATACGCCGCCTTTAACACGCGGCTGATTGGCGATGATTCCGACTGATTTTCCCGCCATACGGGAAAGTCCTGTAATAAGTTCGCCAGCAAAAAGTTTTTTGACTTCAAAGAAGGAACCTTCATCAATAATCCCATTTATTAAGTCATGCATATTAAATGCTGCATTCTGATTAGCCGGAATCAACTCTTCTAATGGTTTTTTCAATAGTTTAGGAGCCATAGCCTCTCGAACTGGCGGTTTCTCTGAAAAATTAGCAGGGAAATAAGAAAGATAGTTTCTCGCCATTGAAATGGCTTCTTCTTCATTTTTCGCCAGAACATCACCACAGCCTGAAACAGAACAGTGCATCCGAGCACCGCCCATTTCCTCCAAAGTTACTTTTTCACCAATAACCATTTCGGCCATTCTCGGTGATCCCAGGTACATCGATGCATTTTTATCAACCATAATGACAATGTCACAAAAAGCTGGAATATAGGCTCCCCCGGCAGCTGATGGTCCAAACAGTATACAAATCTGAGGAATTTTACCTGAAAGTTTCACTTGATTATAAAAGATTCTTCCTGCCCCACGACGCCCCGGAAACATTTCCACCTGATCCGTTATCCGCGCCCCAGCTGAATCTACCAGGTATAATAATGGCACACGAAGTTTTTCAGCCGTTTCCTGGATTCGAATGATTTTCTCAACCGTTCGAGCTCCCCAAGAACCCGCTTTGATTGTTGAATCATTGGCCATCACACAGACAAGCTGGCCATTAATCTTGCCCATCCCAGTCACAACACCATCTGCAGGAAGATCTCCCGCCATACAGTTTGCAAATACAGCATCCTCTAATTCAAAGCCAGGATCGAATAAAAGTGATAAACGATCACGAACAAATAGTTTTCCCTGCTCTTGGTTCTTTTCATGATATTTGGGAGCTCCGCCCTTTTTGATTTGCTCGACTCGATCTTGCAGTGTTTGTTGTAGAGGTTTTATATCCACTGTCATTATTTCTCCTCCTCTATTCATCTAGTTTTATTATTCTCCCATGTAGATTGGGGCGCGTTTCTCCTTAAAAGCCTGTAATCCTTCTAAACGATCCTTTGTTGGCATCGTCACTTCATAGGCATTTTGTTCAATCGCCAGACCTGTGTTAATATCCACATCATAGCCTTTATCGATGGCGAACTTTGCTTGTGCGACGGCAATCGGGCCATTCCGAACAATTTGTCCGGCAATTTCTAATGCTTTATCCATTAAGCTTGCAACAGGGACCGTATACTCTACTAAACCAATCTCAAGGGCTTCTTTTGCATCAATACGTCTGGCAGTGAAAATCAGCTCTTTGGCACGTCCCTTTCCTACTAATCTTGGTAAACGTTGTGTTCCGCCTGCACCAGGAATAATTCCTAATGAAGTTTCCGTCAGTCCAAGTTTCGCAGTTTCAGAGGCAATACGGATATCACAAGCGAGCGCTAGTTCAGTTCCTCCGCCAAAAGCAACGCCGTTCACTGCCGCTATGACCGGTTGGGGTAATAATTCTAAAGAGTTAATCGTATCACGGATCAAGGAAACGGTCTTCCTCACCTGAACCGGATCCATTCCAGCCCGTTCCTTTAAATCAGCGCCCGCACAAAAAGCCTTCTCCCCGGCCCCAGTAATGACGATACAGCGGACGGATCGATCATATTTACTGGTAAGAATGGCGTCCTTGAGCCCCTCTAACATCTCTACTGATAATGCATTAGCAGCTTCTGCCCTATTTAAAGTAATCAGCACGATTCCGTTTTCTAACTTGTTAACTACTATGGTATTAGTCATAATCTCACCTTTCTCACACGGTATTTCCAAGCTTTCCACCCAGCTTTGCGCTGGCGGCTTGGAAACTTTTACTAGGTAAAGGTCTGCCAAGCTTCTCCTGAATGAAATGGGATGCAGAAGTGAGCTTTTGCTGATCAGCACCAGTGTGGATCCCCATCCCATGAAGCATATAAAGTAAATCGTCTGTTGCTACGTTACCAGATGCTCCCGGGGCATAAGGACATCCTCCTAAGCCGCCAAGCGAAGAGTCAAAAATGGTAATTCCCATCTCTAACGATACTAAGATGTTGGCTAAAGCCGTTCCTCGTGTATCATGAAAATGCATGGCTAATCTATCAGCCGGAAATCTTTTTAGTAAGACTTCTAACACTTCTTGAACTTGTTTAGGATTTGCCACACCAATTGTATCCCCGAGAGACAATTCTGCAATCCCCATGTCAAATAATGTTTCGGAAACTCTTATGACCGCATCGATATCAACATTTCCCTCATACGGACAGCCAAAAACGGTTGACACATAGCCTCTGCTTAATTTTCCGGCTGAAATGGTTTCTCTGACCAAATCTTTTAACACTGGGAAAGTCGCGCCAATTGTTTTATTAATATTTTTTAAGTTATGTGATTCACTTGCTGACATAAACACGGCCACTTCGTCAATGTTCGCTTTAAATGCCTGTTCCAAACCTTGAAGGTTTGGAACGAGTGCTGTATAGGTGACACCGGGCACTTTAGTAATGCCAGCAGCAACGGCAACGGCATCTGATAGTGCAGGAATCCATTTGGGATTAACAAAAGAGGTAATCTCCAGATGTTTTAGCCCACTTTCTGACATTTGATTTATCCAAGCAATTTTATCTTCTGTTGGAATGAAAGCTTTTTCGTTTTGCAATCCATCACGAGGACCAACCTCTTTAATCGTTACACTCTCCGGCCACTTCATTGTTCCATCTCCTTTACACCTTTATTCAGGCTCTATTCAACTACTACAATGACGTCGCCTTCATTAACAAAGTCGCCTTCATTCACTTTCACTTCTTTGACCGTTCCATCGAATTCAGCCGCAATTGGAATTTCCATTTTCATCGATTCTAAAATCACTACATCTTGACCCTCTTCTACCTGGTCCCCAGCTTTAACCAATATCTTCCATACATTTCCTGCCATGCTTGCAACTACTTCACTCATAATTATTCCTCCTATTTTATGTTATTTGCTTTTTTAGTTTTTAAATATTTGTTAACAAAGTCTGTTGTCGTATCACCTGATTGGAATGCCGGGTGAGCAATAACCTCTTGAAGCATTGGGATATTTGTTTTAATTCCTTCAATATGATAATCCACTAATGCATCTTGTAGACGATTGATTGCCTCTTCCCGATTGCTGCCCTTGACAACAAGTTTAGCAATCATTGGATCATAAAAAGGTGTGACGACGGATTGACCATGAATGGCTAATTCATGTCGAACTCCAGGTCCGTTCGGCAACTCTAATTTTGTTATTTTTCCGGGTGAAGGGAAAAATGTTTTCGGATCTTCCGCATAGATTCGAACCTCAATGGCATGACCCTCGCGTTTAACCTCTTCTTGAGAAAATTCCAGAGCATCCCCTGCAGCAATTTGCAATTGTTTTTCAACCAAGTCCAACCCTGTAATTTCTTCCGTAACCGGATGTTCCACTTGTAAACGGGTATTCATTTCAAGAAAATAGAAATTTTGCTCTTCATCCACTAAGAACTCGATGGTCCCCGCATTTTTATACCCAATGGATTTGGCTGCTTTTACTGCAGCCTCGCCCATCTTGGTACGAGTTTCTTCAGTAATAAATGAGGATGGAGCTTCTTCTACGACCTTTTGATGACGGCGCTGGATTGAACATTCACGTTCCCAAAGATACACGGTATTTCCAAAACTATCTGCCAAGATTTGAATTTCAATATGCCTTGGATTTTCAACAAATTTTTCAATATACATCGCTCCATCGCCGAAGAAATCAGTCGCTCGCTTTTGGTTCCCCGCGAAAGCTTTTCGAATTTCATCTCCGTTATGGACCACCTGCATTCCAATTCCTCCACCACCAGCGGATGCTTTTAGCATAACGGGATAACCAATGCGGTCCGCCGCTTCTACCGCTTCCTCTTCATCTGCCAGTGGGTAGGTAATCCCCGGAACGACAGGAACACCAGCTTCCTCCATCGCCTTGCGTGATTCAATCTTACTTCCCATTTTAGAAATAACCTCCGGAGAAGGTCCAATGAAGATAAGGCCAGCTTCCTCACAACGGCGAGCAAAGTCCGTATTTTCGGACAACAAGCCATATCCCGGGTGGATTGCCTCCGCTCCTGATTCGAGAGCGACCTCGAGAATTTTATTGATATTTAAATAGCTTTCGGCTACACGGGGACCGCCAATTAAATAGGCCTCATCTGCCATTTTCACATGGGGAGCATCCGCATCTGCCTCTGAGTAAACTCCAATTGTGGTAATCCCTAAGGACTTGCAAGTACGGATTACACGGACAGCAATTTCGCCACGATTAGCTATTAATACTTTTTTAAACATGACTTTCCACCCTTTCTATCCTCTATTTAAGAAGGTTCAAAACTCATCAGCATCGGCTAAACTTTGATAATAAAGGAGATATGTAAATCTTTACATCTATCTTTAACTCCTAATCTACTAATATGGAACCAGTCATTTGTCGATTACCTTCCTGACAAATGACTGTCTCTAATTAATAACTATTTAACAGATGATTTTTCCGAAAGTATTTTTTGTATTTGTGCAACGGTCGTCGGGTCTTCTAGTCCTGTAATATCGCCGGTAACTTTTCCAGATACAACAATTTCCTTTAATAAGCGGCGCATGATTTTTCCGCTGACTGTTTTCGGCAGCATATCTGTAAAAATAATTGATTTTGGAGTGGCAATCTTACCAATTTGTTGAATAATCCGATTATTTATTTGTTGTTTTAATTCTTCTGTTCCTTTATAGCCATCAGCCAGACGGACAAATACGAGCGGAACCTCTCCTTTAATTTCATCAGGAATTCCAATAATTGCGGTTTCAGAAACTCCCTCACATTCAAGGGCAGCGCTTTCCATTTCCATTGTACTTAAGCGGTGTCCGGCTACATTAAACGCATCATCTGAACGGCCAACTACCCATAAATATCCATCATCATCTATTAATGCCAAATCGCTCGCATAATAGCAGCCATCCACTTGGCTATAATAGGATGCGTAATATCGTTCTGGTTCTTTCCAAAGTGTTCTGCATAGCATTGGAAATGGTTTTCTAATCACCAGATTTCCTAGGGTACCAGGTTTAACTGGATTGCCTTCTACATCAACGATATCCATAACTGCACCTAAAAAGGCCGTTCCTGAGGAGCCCGGTTTCATCGGCGTCAGCCAAGCTGCTCCAGCTATAGGCGATCCTGCTGTTTCGGTTTGGCCCCATGTATTATTGATATATACCTTCTTCTTCCCTAAAACTTCATATGTCCAATGCCAGGTTTCTGGATCGAAGGGTTCTCCAACAAGGGAAATAACATCGAGGCATGATAAATCAAATTTCTCTAATGTCTTTTCTCCCATACTTTTTAACATTCTTAATGCTGTTGGGGCTGTAAACAGTTTATTCACCCTGTATTTTTCAATGATTTGATAGAAACGATCTTTCGTTGGATAATCAACAGCCCCTTCAAAGACAACAGTTGTTACACCATTCGCTAAGGCACCTGTAATTCCCCATATATGCATGGTTAACCAGCCGATATCCGCTGTACACCAGAAAACATCGTCTTGATGGTGATCCATATGATACTTGGCATATGTGTAATTCTGTGTGACAAAAGCCATGCCGGAATGCACGACACCTTTTGGTTTACCTGTTGTCCCACTTGTATAAAAGACAATGCCACTCTCATTCGCTTCAATTCTCTCAGGTTCACAAACGATACTTGCCGCTTTGGTCTGCTCGTGCCACCAGTAATCCCGGCCCTCTTTCATTTGAACCTCTGAACCTAATCGGTCGACTACAATGACTGCCTCGATAGATGGAATAGATGGGACAACCTGATCCACTTTTTCTTTTAAAGGAATGAATTTACCCCTACGTTCCGTTGCATCCGCAGTAATCAATACCTTTGGCTCAAAATTGATGAGTCGGTCTGTCAATGATTTTTCCGAATAACCGGAAAAAATCGTATTGTAAATAGCACCAATTCGAAAACAAGCTAAAACAGAAATAAAGGCTTCGGCCAGATTGGGAAGAAAAATGGCCACACAATCACCTTTTTTTACACCAAAGGATTTAAGAACATTCGCAAACCGATTGACTTCAGCAAGAAGCATATTATATGTGTAAAATTTGCTGTCCCCGTTTTCACCCTCCCAAATGAGAGCGGTCCGATTTCCTGCCCCATTTTCTATATGGCGATCTAGTAAATTCACACTTGGGTTACTAATGCCGCCGGAAAAAAAGCGAAAATCAGGAAGCTGTCCACTAATGGTTTCATCCCACGGTTCATACCATTCCAGTTCACGGGCTGCACTGTCCCAAAATTTAGCAGGATCTTCTTGTGATTGTTTAAGAAGTTCCTGAAATGCTTCGCTGCTCCCAATGGAGGTTGAACTTACTTTTTCTTCGTTTGGATAAATTAGTTTACTATTTGAAACGACTTGTAAAATTCCACTGATATCCATGTAATGGCTCCTTTAACAATTTTTATTTTTTTCATATAAAAATTCTTTAACATCCAATTTGCTTGGCAATAACCATTCGTTGAACTTCAGATGTTCCTTCACCAATTTCTAAGAGTTTTGCATCACGGAAGAATCGTTCTACTTGATACTCCTTCATATATCCATAACCGCCATGAATTTGAACGGCTTGATCACATGCTCGCATGCACATCTCCGACGCAAATAATTTTGCATATGCCGCTTCCTTTTTAAAGGCTCTTCCTTGATCCTTTAACCAAGCTGCTTTGAAAACCATATTCCGGGCTAATTCGATATTCATGGCCATGTCCGCTAATTTAAATTGAATGGCCTGGAAGTTGAATAAACTTTTTCCAAACTGTTTTCTTTCTTTTGCATATTGAAGAGCTTTTTCATAAGCTCCTTGTGCAATACCTACAGCCATCGCAGCAATTCCAATTCTTCCGCCATCAAGTGTAGCCAAAAATTGTTTGTAACCGTTTCCATCCGTTCCCAGCAGATTTTCTTTTGGAACTCTTACATTCTCCATGATAAGTTCTGTGGTATTTGAGGCATGCAGACCCATTTTTTCGTAGTTGTCGATGACAGTGAATCCCGGAGCATTTGTAGGAACAATAAATGCGCTGATTCCATTGATTCCTTTTGAGCGGTCTGTAACCGCCGTCACTGCAAGGTGATTCGCATAGCTCGCATTTGTAATAAAACATTTGGAGCCGTTTATGACCCACTCATCTCCATCAAGAACTGCTGTTGTTTGGGTTCCACTTGCATCGGAACCTGCATTCGGCTCAGTCAATCCAAATGCTCCAAACGACTCTCCCGTACAAATAGGTGTTAAGTATTTCTCTTTTTGCTCATGTGTACCAAATAAATTAAGAGGAGCTCCTCCTAATGAAATATGTGCTGAATATGTAATGCCTGTTGATGCACAAACACGACTAAGTTCTTCCACGACAATCGCAAAGCTAATCGTGTCAGCTTCTCCTCCACCGTATTGTTCAGGAAATGGCAGGCCCATGATCCCTAACTCTGTTAACTTTGTAAAAACTTCCTTAGGGAATTCCCCCGTTCGATCACGTTCATCCGCTCCAGGAGCAACTTCAGCATTAGCAAAATCTCGAACTAACTTGCGGATCATCTCTTGTTCTTTCGTTAAATCAAAATTCATTTATCTACATCCCCTTTCTTAATATTCTGATTTGTTTTAGCAAAAAAAATTATGCCAACATTACCTCGCTTTATGCTGAACTCCTTTCATTATTTTCAAAACTTTCTTATAATAAGAATATAATCATTATGAGTATTAAGCTATGTATATTTTCATGAATATAATTATGAAAAATTTGTGTCTTTTACACAAAAACACTAATTGGATGAAATGTATAGTCTTAGAGAAAGGATGATGACAGATGCAAGATACCTTAACTCATCGGCAATTAAAGTCCTTAATCCATGTGTCGAACGTGATTAATTCCAAATTAGATATTGATACCATTTTTGATTCCATCATGAATGAAACGATATCTGTCGTTGAAGCGGCTGGAGGAGGCTCTATCTGGATTTTTGACAAAAACCAAAATCGACTCATCGCAAAATCCGCTCAAGGATTATTTTATCCACAAATATTTAGGCAAATTAGACTAGTTAGTGGTGAATCCATGACTGGGATGTCTTTTGCAGCCAAAAAATGTCTCATTTTTTGGAATGAGGTAGAAATTAAACAGGCACTGTCTACATTAGCGCCTTATAACAGAGATTTATTGGATCAGTCTATTCCAAGTAATTTTCATTTTACATCTGTCATATCTTCACCTATATTACAAAACGGAAAATGTATCGGCGTGATTACATTGGACTCTTTTGAACAATCGTTGCAGTTTAAGCAAGAGGATATTAATCTATTGGAAGCGATTGGACACCAAGCAGCAGTAGCCTTGGAAAAATCCATTCTTTATAATGAGAAGGAAAAAATGGTTCAGAAGCTTTCACATTCCATCGAAATACATAGAAACCTGGCCAATCTCGTTGTAAATGGTGAAGGAATTCAATCGATTATGGATTATATACATAAAACAATCGGACAACAGATGTTTCTCTTTGATGAAATAGGGGAACTTAGGGCATCTGCCTCCTATTCCTCCTTTTCAGATGAAATGACCGAGTTTATGAAAGCGTATGCAAAACAAATTATCCTAACACTTGAAAACTCACATACCGTTTCCGAAATATCATTAAATGATGAAACGTATCAATTAGTTGTATTACCACTTGGGTCCAAATTGAAGTCTTTAGGGGGACTAATCCTCCTATCAAAACAAAAAATGAATGAGGTGGATATCGCTGCTCTAGAACATGCCTGTACAGTCATTTCACTTGAACTGGGAAAAGAACAGGCTGTTTTTGAATCACAGCAGCGTCTAAGAGGGGAATTCGTGACCAAGCTTTTTTCGGGACAGATTGATGAAGCACTCATTCAGAAAGCAAAAAATTTAAATTTTGACCCTAACCGAAACTATGTTGCTATACTTATTAATTTTGAGGATAAGTTCAACGAGAACAAGGTGATTAGCAATCACTTGATAAGGAATTTACTCCATATGGCCAATTCATTCCTCGGGAGGAACTCGCAAGTAATGGCAGTAAGGGCTGAAAATCAAATTGTCGCCCTTTTATCCTTGCCTTCAAGAGTCTCTTCTTCCAATATTTTTGCCGAAATAAAAGAACTTGCAAAAAATTTACAGCATGAAATTACTAATAAACATAAAGAGATAGACGTATCAATTGGGATTGGAAGAATTAAACAAGGGCTTATTTTTGTCCACGAGTCATTTGTAGAAGCGACAAAGTGCATAAAGTTTCTCAGAAACTATCGATTTGATCATAGAGTCCTTAGTTATACAGACCTTGGCGTCCAGAGGTTTATTTTACAAAATTCAAAAGAAGAATTGATCGATTTTATCCATGAAGTATTAGGTCCCTTAATTGAATATGAAAAAACTAGAAAAGGCGAACTGTTAAGCACGCTGATTGTATATTTAGACCAAAATCAAAACATAAAGAAAACGGCTGATTCTTTACATATTCACACCAATACCTTAAGCTATCGTTTAAAGCGGATTGAGGAGATTTTATTAACGGACTTGAATGATAGTCACCCATTATTTAATATTCATTTAGCCATCAATATTTATCAATATATCAAAGAGAAAGATAAGGATATATTACAGTTAAGCAAAAACTAAAACCAAGGGACACGGTTCTCCCAGCCTTTTGGCCGGGAGAATCGTGTCCCTCTGGTATTTTATTCAACATCTGTAGGTGATGAAAGTTTATCTTCATATTTGTCTACAAAAAGGTTACCACCGCTATTGACTACCGCATAATAAATTTCTTCTATCCGTAAATTTCTTCTTTTGAATTCGGCATCAATCCACTCACTGCTATAGATGCCGGAAGCGTTCTTTTCGATGATTTGCCCGTCCATAACTAGTTCAACTGGCAGCGACTCTGATGAAATGGGAAAATTGAAATCTTTTTTAATTGCATTTTGAAACGGTACCTTTTTAAGAATGGATAATTCCCCGTTCACTTCCAGCATTGCGTATTCTACTTCAGCTATATTAAAGATTTCCTTTTCCCTTAAATGCTGATTAAGGTCATCAATCGAGAATTTTACTTTTTTCATATTCTTGTCTAGTAATTTTCCTTTTTCTATTAGGACTGTAGGTCTACCAGAAAGCCATTTTCTAAAACTTCGACTCCTAGAAGATAACACCATGAACAAATAAAACATTAAAATTAATACAAGAAATGAAATTAGCATTTCTTTGAACTTTAAATTCGTATCAAACCCCATGTTGGCTATAAAGGAACCAATGGTAACGGATAAGGCAAAGCTATAGTGGTTTTTATGAGAGTTAATATGCTTTCCTATTGCGAGTGTAACGAGTATTAAAATCATAAAGCTGACAACTGTTCTCAGAATGGGTATAAGTGTATGTTCCATTTAAAACTCCTGTTTACTCATATTGTTTTTATCCAATTTATCTTTCCAATTTGCTATTTTATTTATCCATCTTGATACCTTCAATTGATGAATCCACGAAAAATAGGGTGGTAAAATAGGGATAAAACTTGTTTACGGAGGATTCTATGATTTGGTTTTTCCTGTTTGTTGTTCTGTTTGCTTTTTTGATGGGATTATTCCAGGTTCCCATCTGGATTATGTATTGCGTATTGCTTGCCGTGCTTGTTTTTATCATGTTTCGAAACCCTCTCTTATTTGGGAAGGATGCCGAAAGGATGATGGCGTACTTAAAAAAGTCTAAATCACCTCATTTACAATTCCTTTACCATTTTCTTCAAGGGGATCTATCAGCAGCGGAACAAGCGATGGGGAAAATCCGTTCCAAAAAATCCAAACGAAACTCTGAATTGATGCTTTTAATGGAGCGGAAACAATACGGAAAAGCAAAAGAACTTCTATCACTAATGGTTGGGCATAAGACAAAATGGTACGCTTTGGCGGATATCGCAATTAATGAAGGCGACGGAGAATCGCTCAAACAAAATAAAAAGAAGATAACAGACACCTTTTTCTTAGACATGTTGGAAGTCGATCAAGCCGTTTATGATGGGAAAAAGAAAGAGGCGGTTGCGCTGCTAGGTAACATGATTCCTAAGCTTAGGGGTTATAAATTATTGACAGTCGTCCAGTATCGAAAACAAATACTTGAAGGAAGAGTCTGACCCAAATTTCCGATAAAAGTAAAGCCCGAAATCTTATGATTTCGGGCTTTTCTTTATTTGATTCGATTACCTACTTAATAAAACAAAAAGCTCACCACTTTGCAGTGAGTTATTATTTTTCAGGTTCAGCCTGTTTAAATGTAATTAACTTAGCAAAATACCGTTTATCATCCCAATCATATTTAATTTTAAGCTGACCTAGAATCCGTTAGTAAATGAACGGATGAAAGAGCTTTAAACATAACTACAATTAATCAGCTCATCTTCCGAAGCCTTTTGATATTGTGCTGTTGATACGAAACGAACGTCTCCGATCGCTATATTTTCCAACAACTCTTTTATTTTTACAAATCGTGGCAATGCCCTACGGTAGTAAGCAACATATAAAGGAACTTGAGCCGCTTCACAAGCTGCGATCATTTCTTTGCATTCATCAAAATTGAGTGCCATTGGTTTTTCTACATAAACAAGTTTTCCTGCCTTTGCAACTTTAATTGTATATTCTTTATGTAACCCCGGTGGTGTCGCAATATAGACAACATCAACATCTGGATCGTTATTAAGTGCGTCGGCATCAACATCCAATAATGCCCCAACGGACTTTGTTAAATTTCATAATAAAAATTCCCTTTCTTTTTTCATCTAACTTAACTTTTCATATGTGAGGATTCAGGATTCATTTCCATAAACTCGAGCCAATTCCCATCGGGATCTAATACCCAGAATTGGTAGTTCAAAGCCATGCCTTGAGAAATTTCAACTTCTAAAGGGACTCCCCTTTTTTTAAATTGATCCGCTGTTTCATGGATATCATCTACCTCGAAACAAATGTGGTCAGCTCGGTTTTTAACACCCTCGGCACCTCCGTAAAATAATTCAATAAAACATCCGTCAACCACTTTCACATATACAATCCACGGTTCGCCATTTGGTTGATTCAATTCAAACGCTTTCTTAAAACCAAGCTTATTGCAATAAAAATCCAATGAGCGTTCCATATCTACAACATGAAATGCTTTGTGATTAATCCCTTTAATCATCTTTTAACCCCCCATTTTTCCTTTTACTATTTTTTTTCACTAAAGCAGTCTCTACCTTTGCTTTTTCAACCGTAATAAATTGGCGTACCTGTTTTTTTTGATTCTTTAATTATTTCACTTCTCTATAATTGTTGATTTCTGTACTTTCTCTCAATTTCCTCAGCTCTGGAACAATTTTCATGCAATGTTCACTTTTATTGTGTTGGTTGATAACCTCTTCATTCTCCCATTCTTCAATCGTTGTAATGATTGATGGATCTTTGACATCTTCATGAAGAGTATACATGATGCATCCTTTTTCTTTTCTGGTTTCTGTCACAACTTTTCTAGCAAGAATTAAATATTCTTCAACATTTACCCCTGGTTTAAGTTTTGCCTTACAAACTACTCTAATCATTTTATTACTCCTTCTCTTTTTTAATTATTTTTATAAACTAGAACTTCTAAGAAACCATTTAGTCCTTAATTTCATTTTTAGTAAATGCACTACCGCTTTACACTTAACCGAAATACAGTACACCTGTACCACAATGAGGTTACCTCTAGTATAAAAATGTTCAATTATCATGTCAATAAATAACTTTTCTTGACGCATTCAGCTGTAATAATCGGCTTAGGAATACCTGTAAGGTTAATAAAACAGAAAAGGGGGAGACCATCTTTGGCCTCATCCCTTTTTACATTTTTATAGTAATTCCTATTGCAATCCTTACTTTTTCAATTTTCTTTGTTCTGTTAAATCTATGCTAAGCTGCTTCATACGCTGCTTCGTTAATGGATAGAGAAAGACTAATATAAAGAATATCAATAGATAGATGGCACCAGGTACGATAGTAGCCAGTGTATAGATTCCTTTTAGGGTACCTTCCGTTTGTACTTCACGAGCTGAATTATAGCCTATGGCTGTAATCGCAATCCCGCCAATTCCACCAGCAATAGCTTGACCAACTTTACGGGCAAATGAGTAGAAAGAATAAACCGTCCCATCTTCTCTTAATCCAGTTAAAAATTCATGGTAATCGATAACATCCGTAACAAATGCCCATATCATCGTATTAAAGAAGGCATATCCAAACATTCCAATAGCTGATAACGCAATGTATTGCGTAGTAGATAAATTCGGGAGGAAGAATAAAAGAATATAGACAGCGGCTGCAAGTAACATGCCTATGGATGTGGTTTCCTTTTTACCGAATCTGTTCACTAATGGTTTTACTAATGGAATGGCAATAAAAACGGCGACCGTTTGAATGATCCCTATAATACTTAATGCTGCTGTATTGGTGAAGTAATCTTTAAATAAAAACACGTTAACTGAACCAATCAGCATCGTACTCACCATGAATATTAGTGATGCACCAAGGATGGAAATTAATGGTTTGTTTTTTAATAGCCCTTTAATTGTATGACCTAACTTAGCTTTTGATCCTTTATTTTCCTGCAACACGATCCGTTCCGTAGATAATTTATAACATGCAAGGTAACACGCGTAAGATAGAATGCCAAAAATTATGGCTGCCAATAGAAATCCATCTGCACTTGCCTTATTGTCTACAAATATAAGGATAGGTCCAACTGCATTGATGATTAAACTTGCTGACATCGCACCCATTGTTCTGTATGTTGATAAAGATGTCCGCTCGACAGAATCATTGGTAATAACTGAGGCCATTGAACCGTAAGGAATATTGACCGTACTGTAAAATGTTCCCCAGAGGATATAAGTGACAAAAGCATATGCTTCATAAAACCCGGTGGACATGCCCGGGATATGAACAAACATTAGTACTCCAGAAATAACGAGAGGAAATGACATTCTAAAAATCCATGGTTTAAATTTACCATGTTTACCAGGTTTCCTTGTATCAATGAACCGTCCCCAGCTAACATCAGCAACAGCATCCCACAAACGTGCAACTAAAAAGAGAATCCCAACAAACGCTGCACTGATCCCATAAACATCAGTGTAATAAACCATTAAAAATGAACTTACTAAAATAAAGAAGAAGTCATTCCCAAAATCCCCAAACATATAGCCGACTTTATCCCTAAATCCGAATGGTCTACTCTGGCCATTTGAAGTAACCGTTTCAGGTTCCATCACTTTTTGTCTGGCATTTTGACTCATTTTAATTCCTCATTTCTTTAATCCGGAAGAGGATTATCGTTTTTGTTCCAAACTATGTTGTCCTTCAATAAAACGAATGGTTCCTGTTTTCGCACGCATAACAACGGAATGAGTTGTTCCAATCTTTCCTTTATAATGCACCCCTTTTAAAAGCTCACCATTGGTTACACCTGTTGCAGCAAAATAAACATCATCGCCCTTCACGATGTCTTCCATCAATAAAACTTTATTAAAATCGGTAATGCCCATTTTATTTAAGCGAATTTTTTCTTCTTCCGTTTGTTGAATCAGCTTCCCTTGAAAGTCTCCACCTAAGCTTTTCAGGGCTGCGGCTGCTATGACACCCTCGGGGGCGCCTCCAGAGCCAAGCAAAATATCAACACCAGTATTATCAAATGCTGTATTTATTGCTGCAGCCACATCACCATCTTGCATCAGTTTAATTCTTGCTCCCGAATCTCGGATTTCCTGAATCATTTTTTTATGTCGTTCTCGATCTAATATAGCCACAACGAGATCTTCAATGTTTTTATTTTTAGCCTTTGCAACAGCTTTTAAATTGTCAATTACTGGTGCATTAATATCAATTTTCCCTGCTGATTCTGGCCCTACAGCAATCTTTTCCATATACATATCAGGTGCGTGTAATAAATTACCCCTCTCTGCTACTGCAATGATAGCAAGAGCATTCGAAGAACCGGCAGCAACAATATTGGTTCCTTCCAATGGATCTACGGCAATATCCACTTCTATCCCATCACATGTTCCTAGTTGTTCTCCAATATACAACATCGGTGCTTCATCCATTTCACCTTCTCCAATAACAACAGTTCCCCTCATTGAAATTGAATTAAACATTTCTCTCATGGCTTGTGTAGCGGCTGCATCTGCTTCTTCTTTCTTACCTTTGCCCAGCCATCGTCCGGCAGCTAATGCTGCAGCCTCCGTTACTCGTACAAGTTCCATTGATAAATTTCTATCCATTCTTATTTCCTCCCTTTTTTGTATAGAATGATCCATGTATTTTATTTCATTTCCATTACCCTTGAATTTGATAATCTTGAATTCGAGATATTTTTATAAAAAAATTCACTCCAACTCTGTTTTATCAGTTGATTTAATTAATAACTAGGTAACTTTATGTAACCATAATAACTTTTTTAATTTCTATTGTCAATTCATATGTGTCAAATACGTGAACAAATAAGCACAGTTTCTGTCTAATTGGTAATATTGTTCCAATTAATACTTTATTTTAATTACTGGGTTTGCTATTATAAATATATAGTTATTAAAAATAACCAAGATACTTTAAGGGGTCCTTGTAGATGGAGATAGAAAATAAATTATGCAGCAAAGTAGAAGAGTGCTATCATATATTAGGGAAAAAATGGGTGGGCCTTGTTATTCATACATTAATGGAGGAACCTAAAAGATTTAGTGAAATCCATGCCTTTATACCAAATTTAAGTAAAAGGGTATTAAATGAACGGATGAAAGAGCTCGAGGAAAATGGAATTGTGTTAAGAAATGTCATTGCAGACCGTCCTGTACGTACCGAATATTCGTTAACCAAAAAAGGAACAGAACTTGGACGATCGCTCAAAGCTTTAGAGAATTGGGCAGATAAATGGTTGTAAATTAAAAGACCTCTCTAATTTATGGAGAGGTTTTTTACTGTATAGTGAAATTTTTCTTTTGATTTTATTTAACATAATTACAATTTATCATGTCATTCATCTGGTCTTGGCCCTGGTTCTATTCCGGAATTTTCCACCGTCCTAATTGGGATAATTTCAACATCTCCATCTTTCATTTCGATATGAAATTTAACATTTTCAATGTGTACATTTAACAATTTTTCTAACTGTACCTGTTTTGCATCAACTTCATTTTCTTCCTTTTCACAAACTACATTTTCATGTTGAAGATTATTAACCATGGTCGATACCAAATCTTTAAAAATAGAGGATTTAGTTAATACATATATAATTAATTCCGTAACTACTTTTTTTTCCTGTTCGTTCTTTGTGGCAAAAATACTATATTTATCCGGTTCAAAAACGATTAAAGATTGCATATTATCTGTAAAGCGTATACCAAAATACTTTTTTTCAGTTCCATAATACTCATTTTCCCTTATTCGAAGAAACTCTAACCCAACCATAAATTCATAGTAGGGTAAGTCCTTTTCAAGAAATTGAAATATCTTTATTTCAATGTTTGAGCTTTGATCAATAAATATTTCTTTTTCTAACTTTGTTTGGATAACTTTGGATTCCAACAAGTTCACTTTAATTACCTCGCGTTTTTTGTATTTTAAATATGTTGTTCTAACGAAAAATAACAGAAATATAAAAAGTAACCTAGATACATTTTTCTATTTAAAACAATTGGTAAACTCTTTTGGTAAGTATATATGTAGTAAACCCAGAATTTTTAATCCTTATTCAATGAAACTTCATAAATCGAAAATGAATGTGTTAATGACAATGCCTCCAATGTTTAGAAATAATGCGACCCCAGTTCATTAGACACAAAAAACCCGAATAAGGGAAATTTTTATTTTTCCATTATTCGGGTTATAGTTCGTCTTTCCTATTTGTTAATTTTCATCTATTTGTACAGGTTGACCTGTCCGTGCGGATTGATAAATAGCTAAAATAATTTTTAGTGGCTTTAATCCCTCTTCACCATTAACAAGCGGTTCTCTATCCTCCTGTATAGCATTTATCATATCAATAAACTGTAAACGATGAGAAGCGCCTTCAAGTGCTGCAGGGTCAACAGACGTATGATCAGAATCTCCCCCATAATGATTTTCTATACCAGCTAAGTTGATAGCTTGTTTTTCATTTTTTGGATTTCGTAGATAATGCTTCATTAATTGATTATTCTCAATCACTGCTGTACCTGTTGTTCCGATAATCTCCAATCGGGCTGACAGGCCTGGATAAGCAGCAGTAGTTCCAACAATGGTTCCTAAACCGCCATTTTTAAATTTCACCGTTGCAACAGCCACATCCTCCACTTCAATTCCTTCATGAGCTAATATGGCTGTATGTGCGTAAACACTTTCCACATCTCCCATGAAGTATTGAAATAAATCTATAGTATGAATGGCCTGATTGATTAATACGCCGCCTCCATTCATTTCCATTGTTCCCCGCCATTTACTAGTATCATAGTAGCTTTGAGGACGATACCAATTCACAGCAGTTTGCCCAAGAATCATTTGTCCAAATCGCCCTGAATCAATATCCTCTTTAATCTTCACAGCTGATGCATCAAAGCGATGTTGAGAAATAACACTTAATTTAACATGATGTTCCCGGCATACATCGATCATTTGTTGTGCTTTTTCAAGGGAAATATCCATTGGTTTTTCAACGATTACATGCTTTCCTGCACGTGCAGCCTCTATCGCCATGTCAGCATGAGTGCCGCTTGGTGTAATAATCGATACAATATCAATATCTTTACTCTTTAGCATTTCTTGATAATCTGTATACCAATCTGCACCTGCCTTTTCTGCAAGTGATTTTGCCTTTTCTTCCTTACGGGAGTATACAGCAACCACTTTTGCTCCTTCAATCGCTGAAATTTGCTCAAAATGCGTGGTACTAATAAGCCCAGTTCCGACGATAGCAAACCTAAATTCCTTTTTCATCACAGCCGCTCTCCTTCAGATTAACTTCCCAACTATTTTCCGTATCATATTTATTAACATTCGTATTTAACAAAGATATAATTCGTAATAATTAACCACAATACAGTACATTTTGAAGTGGACGTGGCTAGATCAACCGTCCTAAGAATTGTAGCTGCATTACAGAAGGAAAACCTAGTTACAGCGGCTTCTGGCTTCTGCTAACAGCGGATTTCGCCTTGGGCCAGAGATATCGATTGGGCAGTCGGAGTGCAATCTCCATTCCGCTCCCATCCCCACGTTTTTATGGAAATGAAGAAAAGCTAGTTAGTGACCTTCTAAAAACTTGTCAAAATATTAATCAACACTTACATAAAAGGTAAAAAAGGCGCTAGGATATCCAGCGCCTTTTCTTAATTTACTTCGTTATTATACAGCTACTGGTGATAATTTCTTTGCAGCTTCTTTTACTTTTTCCATTCCTTCTGCAATAATCGTTTCAGCTTGAGCTGGCATTGCAGCATGACCTTCAATAATAACTTCGTCAATAATTTCCATGCCGAATACTCCGCCAACTACGTTTTTAATATAAGTTGCAGACATTTCCATTGGCGCTGCTTCTGGTGTTGAGTAAACGCCGCCGCGTGCACTTAGAATAATCGCCTTTTTGTGTGTCATTAATTGGACAGCTTGACCATTTTCATCGTACTTGAAAGTAAAGCCAGCTTGGTAAACATAATCAATGAACGTTTGTAATGGTGCTGGGATTGTTAAGTTCCATAATGGGAATGCGAATACTACTAAGTCAGCTGCTGTAAGAGCATCCATCGCTTTTTGTTTTGCAGCAAGAAGACGTTGTTCTAAGTCAGTCATTTCTTCGCCTGATTCAACTTTGCCGAAAGCGTTAAATAAATCTTGACCAAAGTAAGGCATATCTTCAGCGAAAACATCGAAAGTTGTTACATTCGCACCTTCTAAGTTCTCCATAAAAGTTTCATACATTTTACTTGATACAGCCTCTGAAGCTGGACGATTGTTTGCTTTTACTACTAAAACTTTCATATCTATAATTCTCCTTTTTATCTTTAATTTTATTATTTTTAAGTTATATATCTCGGATTAATAATATATTAAACTAGTATTTTTGCCAATATAACACTCTTAGTAGATATTTCTTTATTAGATTACTAAACATTAAATTTGCTTTTGAATAATTAGGTTGATATTTAGAAATTTGATTGTTGAGGAAAACATTACAATTAAGGCAGAAAAAACGTCCCATATTTTACTAATAGAGATGAAAAAAGCTGATTAGTTTGATCAAAAAAAGTCTGATGGAATGATCATCCCATCAGACTTTTTTTATTCATTTAACCTACTAGAGTTAATTATTAAATGGGATAGACCGTTTTATGGTCAGCAAGGATTAACAAAAGATTTTCCTCGGGTCGAAAATTTATTTTTACATCAGAGGAGTAATACCAAGTCTTTTCGTTTTCCTTTGCATCAAATATATTTAACTCATCCTTAAAATCTAAAACTGTCGAAGCAGTTTCTTCATCAACAGATAAGGAGATTAGCCAACGATCGTCTTGCTGTTCAATACGGTAATTAGTAGTTTGACACAGCAATCGGCTGCCTATAGAATGACGAATCATTAACATTAAAATCCACCCCCGGGTAAATCAACTAATAAAAAGAAACTATTTTGATTTGCCTGAATCGTAATTTCGTGGATGTCTGTGATCCGTGCCGCATCCTGGGATTGTAAAATGGAAGCATTATTAATTGAAATTTCTCCTTCTATCATAAAGATGTAAATCTTTCTGCCTACTTCCTGTTGAAAGTTCAATGTCTTCTTTCCATCTAATTTTGATAAATAAAGGGTTAAATCTTGATGGATTCCTGCCACCCGCTCAGAGGCAGTATGGGATATTACAGGTAATAAGTTATTTTCTAATTGTTCAACATCATATGAGATATCTTCATAGGCTGGTGTTAACTTTTTTTCATTCGGTGAAAACCATAGCTGTAAAAATCGGACTTCTTCATCATTGGAAGCATTAAATTCAGAATGAAGCACTCCCGTTCCAGCACTTATTCGCTGAATATTTCCATAGCTGATAATTCCAGAGTTCCCCAAGTTGTCTTCATGTTTTAGCTTCCCCTTTAATACAATAGAAACAATTTCCGCTTCCCGATGCGGATGAATTCCAAAGCCGCGACCAGCTTGGACGGTGTCGTCGTTAAAGACACGCAGTGGACCAAATCGGATATTGGAAGTGTCATAATACTCACCAAAGGAAAAACTCAAATTGCTTTCCAGCCATTCATTATTTACAGTGTAGCGTGTACCTGCAGGATAAAGTTGAATCAATTCTATCACTCCTTCTCTGAATTTCGAGCTTTATTTCTTTCATCCAAAACAAAAAGTTGGAATATATAACAGGAGTTCCTCTGCTATATGCTCCAACTCTTTTATACCTAGAATTTCCTTATGCTTGATATTTTTTAATCAAATCAACAAACGCATTGATAAATGATCGTAAGAATTGGACCGTTCCGTCATCTTTAATTTTGTCGTTTTCATCAAATAAAGCTGAAACATTGCCAATATAAGCTTCCGGCTGTTGAACGATTGGCATATTTAAAAATACAAGTGATTGGCGTAAATGGTGGTTTGCACCAAATCCACTCAAGTTATCAGGGCAATTTTCTTAGAAAAAGAATCTTTCCGTAGAAATCCAAGTAAAATACCGATTTGGGTCATTTTATATCATTCTATACCATTAATTATTATTTTTAATTTGAGATAATTGTATTCGAAATAAATTCAATTGTCAAAAAAAAGCTTCTCCGAACTGATAAATTCATTAAATTTGAAAATGCTGACTTTTAAATTCAAATTAAAATATTTAAGTTGGTTTCTCGTTTCTTTAGCTGAATATAAAGCTTGGTCTGCAAATTTTATTAATGTTTCTCCTCTCGTTTCATCCTTAGGGTAAATGGAGATTCCAATACTCGCACCTTATCTAATTTTTTTATTAATCCAACTAAACCTCTAATAGTAAACAAAGTAAAATTTACACTTGCAAAAGTATGAAAAGGTGTCCATTTCTTCCATTTGAATAACCTAGAATTCTTTTCAAAGTACCATTGACCGATACTCATCGGAACACTAAATAGTAAACTTTTCAAAAGTATTTTGCCTAAATGATCGTTATAAGACAGTTTTACCCAGATGACACTTAAAAGTGGAAAAAATAATACTGTATAAATGATGTTAGTTTTAAAAATCTTTGGAAAAGGACGGATTGGATATTCTAGTCTTTTAGTCCCAACAACATAAGCATCAATTAGAATCGCAATAACTCCTTTTGAAAAAAATATAACCAGATTTTCTCTCATTTTTGGACCTTTAAATAAGAATGGCAGGGCAACTACACACAAAGCAGTAAGTAAATTCAACAGCTTCTTTTCCATAAAAACATCCTCCAAAAAACTAATCGATTGTATCGATTAGCTCTTTCACTTTTCACTATTCCTTTTCTTCACCCATTCAGCAACCATAACAGTACGTTTCGCCTGATACTTAACAACAGTCTGAATAGCAGAAAAGCATTATTCTACAACCTCTAGAGTAACATCAATATTCCCTCTGGTTGCTTTAGAATATGGACAGAATTCGTGTGCCTTTTGTACAAGATCTTCTAATTTTCCTTTTTCAATCCCATGTCCTTTTACTTGTAACGTTACTGCAATTTTGAATCCTTGATCTTCTTCATCATTTAAGAAACTTACATTTGCCGTTACCTCAGAATCAAATTTGACACGCTCTCTCCTCGCAATGTTTTGTAATGCCCCATCAAAACAAGCAGAGTAACCACAAGCAAACAATTGTTCAGGATTTGTGGCATTTGGTAATTCCTTTGCTCTTGGTGTCCCTGGCATGGCTAAATCCATTTTTATATTGCCATCATCCGTTTCTACTCTTCCATGTCTTCCCCCAACGGCGGTTGCAGAGGACGTAAATAAGGGTTCCTGTTTAGTCATCGTTCTTCTCCTTTATTGTTAAATGTAAGCACTAAAAAATTTTTAAAAAATGATTCCTAAAAACCTGATGGTTCACCATAATTTCCTACCTATTATTTCATATGGTTGTATTTATTATTCCTAAGAGTTTTAAAGTATTTTCTATGTAATAAAAAACTAATCGAATGGCTTCGATTAGTTTTTTATATTAATTAAGATTTTATTGGTTCGCTTTTTTTACCCATTCTGCAACTGTAACAGTACGCTTTGCTTGATGTTTAACAGCTGCCTGAACATCTTCAATCATTTTACCATCTTGACCAACCGTAACACTTGTTCCATATGGGTTACCGCCAGCTCCGAATGTTACTGGATCCGTATAACCAGGAGCAGCAACGATTGCACCCCAATGATACATGGACGTATAAAGTGATAAAATAGTTGCCTCTTGACCGCCGTGAGGGTTTTGTGCGGAAGTCATAGCACTTACCACTTTATTCATTAGCTTTCCATTAAACCAGAGACCACCAGTTGTATCTAGAAATTGTTTCATTTGTGCTGGCATGTTACCAAAGCGAGTAGGCACACTGAAAATAATTGCATCTGCCCATTCTAGGTCTTCCAATTTAACCTCAGGTACATCCTTTGTTTTATCTACATGTGCTTTCCAAACTGGATTCCCTTCGATAGCTGATTGCGGAGCAAGTTCAGGTACTTTTAATACTTTTACTTCAGCACCTGCTTCCTTTGCACCTTCTTCCGCCCATTTTGATAATTGATAGTTTGTTCCGCCCATGCTGTAATAAATTACTGCCAATTTTACATTTGACATGTTTTCATTCTCCTCTTTTGCTGAATTTCCAAATAGTTTGGATAAAAAACCCATTTTGTTACACCACCTATTATTTACTTGTTGTTAAATTTCTATTTATATTAAATTGCTTTTGCGTTTGTTGAATCCCTGTGAAAAATTAGTTTATTTAATGAGAATAGCTTGCTTCCATTAATGACTAGATATACCGCAATAGCTAAGAAAGCTAAATCTAATTCATAACCGGCCATTTGACCATTTCCTAAAAAACCAATGGCTAGTTTAACTTTTACTGTTGCTCCGATCATTAATAATGCGAACAAAGCTGCTACAAGTCTTGTTGCCAAGCCAATGATTAATAGGATACCCCCAATAATTTCGAGTAATGCAACTCCATATGCCGTAGCTCCTGGTAAGCCAAGACTTTCAAACCAGCCTGCCGTGTTTTCAATTCCACCTTGAAACTTTACAACTCCATGAATAAAAAATATTGCTCCTAATGTAACGCGTAAAATAAGTGCTCCAATTTCATTTTTTAACATTTACTTAATTCCCCTTAAAGTTATATTATTTAGTATTAAAATGTTGTCGATACCAATTTGCTGCTGCTTCTACTTCTTGACTGGTTAATTGATGCCCTCTATTTTCCCAATGGAGTTCTACCTTCGCATTTGCTTTATTCCTGCAAGTGGCAACAGGTCTAATTCATTGCCTCCAGTACCATGAAGCATAAGAAAGGTTGGCTTTAATGAATTTTTTCCTTTATTGAATATATGTTTCCTTATTTAATTCCCTTACTTTAAATGGAAGCAATCCACGTTCAAGTTGTTCTCTATGCGGTTCATACTTTGCAGGCAGCATTAATTTCTCTCCCATTGTTTCTGGAGTTTCATCATGGGCAAAGCCTGGAGGATCGGTTGCAATTTCAAATAAGATTTCTCCATGTTCTCTAAAATAAATCGCATTGAAATAGTTTCGATCCTGTACCGGAGTGACACCGTACCCATTCGCTGCAACATACTTTTTCCATTCCAATTGATCCTGGTCATCACTAGCACGCCAGGCGATATGATGTACGGTTCCCACACCCATTCGCCCGCGTCCATTCGACGTTAATTTCAGGTCAATGACATTTCCGATATCAGCTGAAGAACGATATCGCGCAAAATCTCCTTCTTTACCTACGAGTTCAAGACCCATTACTTTTTCTAACAAATCCGCCGTTTTATTAGGCTGAGAGGATAATAGTGTCGCTCCGCCAAATCCTTTGATGGCAACATCTGGTGTTACCCCGCTAAAGTTCCAATTATTAACCTCGCCTTCTTCCCTTTCAACAATTTCAAGGTGAAGACCATGTGGATCATCGAATTCCAAATATTGCTCCCCGAATCGTTCCATTTTTGTAAAAGGTACTTTGAACTTTTCTAATCTATTCTCCCAAAATCCTATGGCACCTTTAGGAACAACATATGAGGTAACCCCAACTTGACCTCCACCGATAGTACCTTGACGAGCACCAGCCCACGGGAAGAATGTGATGATGGTTCCAGGTTTTCCGCCTTCATTTCCGAAATAGAGGTGATATGTGCCAGGGTCATCGAAGTTTACCGTTTGTTTCACT
Source organism: Neobacillus drentensis NBRC 102427 (assembly GCF_001591445.1). Lineage (GTDB taxonomy): Bacteria > Bacillota > Bacilli > Bacillales > Cytobacillaceae > Neobacillus > Neobacillus drentensis. Next base: position 97,375 of record NZ_BCUX01000003.1, read on the forward strand.
AGGCGCAATCCTAAAACTCCTGCATAAAAATCAACATTCTCCTGTGGATGACCTACAATAGCAGTAATATGATGAATACCCATTGTTTTCTTACTCATTTTGAAAACACTCCTTTTTATATTATGATGTCTATTTTTTTATTAAATTATTGATAAAATTTTAAGTTTGAGATTCTTCATTTCGAGATATTTTAGAATAAAAAAGCATCTAATGCATATTGTCCAGGTCCAATTAAGGCTAAACCAATTACCACTGCAATCAATGTCAGGTTATATTCGTAACCATTTTGTGTTGCCCAATAACCATTAGGAGCATGAACCTTTACTATTGCCATTACCATTGTAGCTGCAATCATTATTCCCGCAAGGGGAGTAAGGAGTCCTAATGTAAACAATAATCCCCCAATTAATTCTGCTAATCCTGCCATGAGGGCCATTGTCACACCTGGCTTCAATCCGAGGGATTCCATCCAGCCTCCTGTACCCTTCAAGCCGTAGCCACCAAACCAGCCAAATAATTTTTGTGCACCGTGTGCCATGAATGACAAACCAATCACTAATCTAATAATTAATAATCCAATACTCATCATTATATTAATCCTCCTGATTTCCTTTTATCTCGATTTCGAGATATTAGTTAAAAAAATATACGATTACACTCTGTTACTAACTTTTTTTAAAGAGTTGACCAACAACTCGGATTCAACATCTGTTAAATTTTCAAAAAAAGAATCAACTATTTCTTGATACTTTGGCATAATGTTTTCCATCAATTCCAATCCTTCAGCTGTCAAGGTTATATGAATAACTCTTCTGTCTTCTCTACAGTCATTTCTTTTTATGATTCCTTTTTGTTCAAGTTTATCTATAACATATGTCATCGAACCGCTAGAGATCAGTATCCTACTTCCAATCTGCTGAATCGTTTGTTTTCCTTTGTGGAAAAGCACTTCTAAAACAGAGAACTCGGTGATACTTAATTTATTTTTGGACATTTCATCTCTTATTCTTTCCTGAATGGCTTTTGAGGTTTGCATTAGCAGCAAAAATGGCTGGTTTGTACATTTCCTTTCCATACTTACACCTCCTATTTAATACCTTTAATCAATAAATCTTGAATTCAAGATAATTTTATAATTTTACAATTAAGTCAATAACAATTTTCCTTTAAATAATCTGGGATACAAACGGGCATTATTGAACTTCATCCATCAAGCTATAAACTTCATCAAGTTGAAATACACGCATGTAACGCGGCAAAAAGCTCCGTATCTCTTCTTCATTAAACCCGACTTGTAATCTTTTTTCATCCAGAATTAAGGGTCTTCTTAATAGCCCAGGATTTCCTTCAATAATCGTATACAATTCTCGAAGTGATAGAGAATCGATATTTATATTTAACTTCTGAAAAGCTTTTGACTTAGTTGAGATAATTTCATCGGTGCCCTCTTCTGTGAAATGAAGGATATTCTTAATCTCATCTAATGTAAGCTTTTCAGAAACGATATTTCTTTCTTCGTAAGCAATATGATGTTCATCAAACCAAGCTTTTGCTTTTCGGCATGAAGCACAACTAGGTGATATATATAAAGTTACCATTATTAACACTCCCTTGATGTTTTAGTCATTTCGACTGATATCAAATAAATTTCCATTTTATTCCAACTCTGCGTATCTTGAATTATGATATCTCGAATTGAAGATATTTTTATTATATATCATCTTTTCCATATGTCAACTGCAAATAATCAAAAAAACCCTTTATGAAATTTCTCATAAAGGGGGTTCAGTTTTACTGCACATTGAATTCCTCTAACAGTATTTTTTCAGTTTGAGGCATTGTTAAACCTAGATGCCAGCATCCCATTCCTCCTAGTCCATATTGCCCAACTAATCGGAACTTCACAAGCAGGCTTCGCGGGTCTTCAAACCACACTTCGTGTAAAATGCCTTTATTATCTACATAGCGAAACCACGGTGCAGCAGCCTTTTCATCAAAATGCAAAGCACTTTGATAGCCGGTATATAAATCGACGGCATGTTGGGTCGAATAAGCTTTTCCAGATTGCTTCTTCTCTTTTATCGTCCAGTCATAAGCATATTGAGGAATTCCAAGCATCAACTTTTTTCTATCTACAACGGATACAGCATAGTCCAGTGTGGCTTTTACTTTTTCAATTGGGGCTATCGGACCTGATGGGCCTCCTGGCCAATGCCAATCATAAGTCATTAAAAATATCCTATCCAGATACTTTCCAAGCGTTTGATAATCATAACCTGCTGAATAAGATGGCTCCTGGTCTCCTTTTTTAGGTGGGACGGCCATCATGACCTCCATTCCTGCTGGGTGCAGTTTTTCAGCCAATTCTTTTATAAATTGATTAAGGTGATTCCGATCTTTAGGTCTAACTTGTTCAAAGTCGATAACAACACCTTTATAGTCGTGGCTATCCAATAAGGAATAAATATTATTAATAAATTTTTGTCTCAACCAATCAGTACTCATTAATGTATGAATTAATTCAGGATCGAATCCTTTTTCACTTAAATTGGATAAAGTAGCATATGGAGTCACGTTCTTTTTCCATGCGATTTTATGTGCTTGATTCTCCTGCACTTCAATCAGATTGCCTTGTACATCAGGTTTATACTCAAACACAAAAATACCAGAGAGTGTACTTTTATAATTATTAATCATCCAGGTATTCGAGTTCTTATCTTTTGGAACAAAGTAGGTTCCAGTCCAAATATCAAATTTTTGCGGACGGGGGATACTCAATTTTTGTCCAGGAACAATAACTCTATTTTTCAACCCATTTTGGTTCATTAACGTTTCTTCACTTATTGCATGTCGTTTTGCAATCTCCCAAACGCTGTCTCCTGGCTGAACAATGTAAGTAGAACCAGGTAATAAAAGTGCCTGCCCAAGAACAAGTCCCATATTTTTAGCTAAACCATTTATCTTTGCGAGTTTGTCTTTGTCAATTTTATATTGTTTAGATATTTTACCTAAGCTATCTCCATATTTCACTTCATGAATGACTTGTGCATTTGTCAAACTCGGGTTCAACAAAATGATACAAACTGAAATGAATAACAATTTTATTTTTTTTATCATAAATTTATCTCCTTATTTTTCAAGATCATTCTTAGGCATGAAACAAGATAGGGTTTCTAGTGTTTATTGGATATAGTCTCCCATGTAACGCAAAAGAAATTTTACCCGTTTCTTCAGAAACAACAAGAGCAAGTGCATCGCTTTTTTCGGATATTCCTAGGGCTGCACGGTGGCGTGTTCCAACTTTCTTATCTCCAGTTACTCCAGTTGTCAGCGGAAGCACATTTGCTGCCGAAACAACTTGATTTCCCTTGATTAAAACTGCTCCATCATGTAATGGATTTCCCGGGTAAAAAATCGATTCCAATAATTTTGGTGTTACTAGAGCTTCTATTGTTGTTCCCTTTTGGATAATGGTGTCAACAGAGTCACTACGTTCAACTACAATAAGTGCACCATGTCGGTTCTTCGATAGGATTTGAGCAGCAATAGATAACTCATCGTATGTATCCGTAAAGGACGACAAGTAACAATTTAAATAAAAAGAAGCCGCCATAGATTCAATTTTTATTAGATGTTCCTTTACATCCTCTAAACTCCCTAATACACAGTGGTTTTCGTTACCCAGGACACTTAAATTAGTTTCGAGTAAATCAATTATATTTTTAATACCATCTTCTAAATTTTGCTTTAATGGTGAAAAATCACAATTACTCTCCATGTTGATATTCCTCCAACTATTAGCTAAAAGCCTTTTATTCCAATCTTTTTATTTACGGTACTTGTTAGATATAGTATTAGTTTGGTGTTTTAAAATTATTTATGAGCATTCCGACATAATCCCACGCTACTTTAATTGATTTATTTTCTCAAGTTTACTATAATGTATTTAAGTTACTAAAAGTATACATGTTACTTTTTATATAATATTATTTTAGAAGCGAGGTATGGAAAATGAATATGTTAGAATCAAAAGTAATTCAAACTAGATTTGAAAAAGAAATATTTATAGAAGAAAAATCAAACATTGAAATTAACGGGTTTCATACTCTTGATAAGAACACTTCTTTTTATGAATTTATGGTAGGGCTTGATCTAATTCGAATAAGGAATAATGAGTATTATGGAAATAAAACAAGTTACGTTAATATAAGAATTTCAGAAGATTTACAATCTCTTTTTATAATAGAGCCTGATGTTCAAAGTGTTTTTGCCATCAAAAATAAACAGGAAAAAGAAGCAGCCATTGAATTAATTCATTATTTATTAGTTGATTCACAAACTTTTAAACAAGTGGTATCAGAAATGATAAGTAACATAAAAAGAGAAAATGTTGTTAATGTATTTGAAGTCAAGGAAGCTAACATTAAGCTGGCTGTGCTAGAAAGATTATTAAACGTTAGTAATGAAGATATAAAATTCATGATTAGACTGGAAAATATAGCTTAGTTTTATAAAAAGGAGAAAAGCCTCATTTTAACTGGCTTTTCTCCTTTTTTAATTGAAATAGTTCTTACTGCATAAAAGAAACACCATTAATGAATTCCTTTAAAAGCATGGGCTTTCCCGATTTATTTTTGGTAAATAAAAAATCGAATATCAAACACTATTTTTACATAGTATTCGAATTATCCTTATTTTAGGGAATACCTTTTTGTCAAAAAACAACCCAATATATATTGAGTTGCTTTAACTGATTTGCGATTCCTCCTTACCTTACATTTAATGAATAGTGATTACCTTTTTTCAACTCTTCCATCCGCATGGCGTGCGAATCTTCCTGACTCACGCTTATTTACAGGATCTGGACGGTCCCACGGCCAACCTCCAAATTGTGTAGTTTGATAATCCTTGAATGCATCGCGAATTTCCTGCTCAGTATTCAATACAAACGGTCCATAGGATACGACAGGTTCCTGTATCGGCTCACCCTCTAGGAGTAGCATATAACTCTCAGAAGCTCCATTTGTAATCGTGATTTCCTGATCACCAGCAAGCTTTACACGATGGTACGTTTCAATCGCTGTTTCGTCTATATTTAGTTTATCTCCCTGATAATAGTAAATATTTCTCGTCATTGTCGCTGAAACCGACGGCAGGGTGAAGACTGCATCCGGCTCCATATGAATAATGTAAATCCCCACATGATGATTTTTATCGTTTGCCCAAGAAGCTGAGTTTGGTTCTAAACTAGACTTCCCCTTCACACTTCCGGCAACCAGTCTTATGGTCGTTTTCTGTCCATTAGCAGCATCCAATTGTACATCAGGGATCTCCTCAGCCCATAACATTTTATATTCAGGATCAGCGAATTTATCTTTTGCAGGTAGATTCAGCCATATCTGAAAGAATTCAAGCGGGTTAGCTTTGTCCTGATGGACGAGAGGAAACATTTCAGTATGCTGTGCGCCCTTTCCTGCTGTCATCCACTGAACATCTCCATTCCCAAATCGTCCTACGGACCCATATGAATCAAAATGATCAATAAGACCTTCAAGAACGACGGTTACCGTTTCAAAGCCTCTGTGGGGATGTACAGGAAATCCCGGAACTGTGGTACCATGATACATTCTAAAACCATCACGCAGCGTAAAATCCTCGCCAAGATTTCTGCCTTCCAATGAAACGTTTGGACCCTGCTGGTCGTTTCCTGAAGGATACGCATCTTTATGATGGACTGTCATAAGGAACGGATCTTCGGTCTCCCATGGAAAACCTAATTTTTGTATTTTCATGATTTTGCTATTCATTTCTACCTCTCTCCTTTAAAAGTCACCGTGTTGTGGTTGAATAAGTTTCCTATATTTCCTTTAGCACTGTTATAACTGAATGTTGATTTCACTGTGTTTGAAAAATAAACGGTAAAATTCCGGCTAAGTTGGGGAATACCCATATTTCCTTAAAAATAAGGGAAGTTTTTCCGTCTATATTACCCAAATCTATAGATTTTGTCTTATTTAGAGCAGTTAATCGGAATATCTCCGCTTATATCTGCTTCATAAGCTTCCTATATATACATTAGCAGGAAATTCTCCGCCTATGAATTCTCATACCTACTCTAAAATCAACAATTGGTAGTAACACAGCCTTTCCTTTTACTCTTTGATGCGTTCCTTTGTACTTCTTACTGTATCAATGGGGCGAACTAATTCTTCGATTTCTGCACGTTTCGGCTCTAAGAATGGCGGTAAAGATAATTTTTCCCCAAGCGTTTCATAGGATTCATCTCCCATAAAGCCAGAACCATCTGTAGCGAACTCAAATAAAATTTGTGGTGCAACTCTTACATATAAAGACTCAAAAAAGTGACGATTTCCATAACCGGATGTATGGAATCCAAAACCATTCATTCGTTCAATCCATTCATCTAAAACAGCGCGATCCTCTACATGTAATGCTGCATGGTGAACCGAACCAAATCCTTGTCGGGCTTCAGGAAGAACCGCATTATATTCTACAATGACAGAGGCACCATTTCCGCCTTCCCCTACTTCAAATAAGTGGAATGAACCTTCTTTACTTAAATTATCTTGAATATGAGATAATAATACTTATAAACTTTTTTGTCAATAACCTTTTATTTTATAGAACTAAAATGCCCTTATATGTAGTACAATGGCAAAATATTTAACATTAATGACTTAAATATTACACCCTTGTTGAGATTATCTTATTTTGGTCTCTTAATGAACCAATTCCATTTCAAGCTTTATGATGCTGCATGATTAGTGGTCATAAAATCCTCAAATGCTCCCACTTTCAATGGCCTGCTGAAGAAGTAACCTTGTCCAAGTATATAACCATCTTTGCTAAGTTCATCAACATGTTCCTTTAGTTCAATTCCCTCTGCAATGACATTTAATCCGATGGATTTTGCTAAGTTTATGATAGCCTTTGCAATTTCCTTACTTTCTTTATTCGTATGAATATCTTTTACAAACGATTGGTCGACTTTTAATGTATCAATTGGAAGGTCTTTAATATAACTTAGTGAACTATACCCTGTACCAAAATCATCGACAGAAATTTGGATGCCTAGATTTCGAATTTCTTTTAAAATGGATACCGTGCTTTTGACACTTGCCAAGACACTTTCAGTTATCTCAAATTCAAGCCATTTTGGATCTAATCCTGTTTCATGCAAAATCGTTTTAACCTTATCAACAAAATATATGTCCTCCAACTGACTAACCGAAACATTCACAGATAAGTGTAAAGGTGGATAACCTTGGTCTTGCCATGCGGATGATTGCCGGCAGCTTTCTCTAAGTATCCATTCTCCGAAAGGGACAATTAATCCCGTTTCTTCTGCTAGTGGAATAAATTTTCCCGGAGGAATAATTCCTAAATCAGGGTGCTTCCATCTGACCAATGCTTCCATTCCGATTAACTCATTGGTAGACATGTTAATTTTCGGTTGATATTCCAAGTAGAATTGTTGCTCATTGATCCCTTGTCTTAATGCATTTTCAAGTAAACGCCGCTCTAAAGATTGATGTTCCATGAGTTGATTGAATATCATAAAGTCATTTTTACCGCGTTCTTTCACAAAATAAAGTGCAGTGTCCGCATTCTTGATCAGATCTTCAGGAGATTCTCCGTGAGCAGGATAGTGTGCCACACCAATACTGCAGGTGAGCATAAAATCTTGTCCAGCCTCCTTTATAGGATTTTGAAACTGATTTAACATTCTTTCAACAATTGTTAATACATACTGTTCATCCTCGACATCTTTTAACATGACGACAAATTCATCTCCGCCAATTCTAGCTGCTATATCTGTTGATCGAATAACAGATTGAATCCTTTTAGCGGCTTCTTTAAGCACAAGGTCTCCTGCATCATGACCCCATTGGTCATTAATTTGTTTAAAATTATCCAGATCAATAAAAAAGACGGACAGTTTAGACTTGGATAATTTTCGGTCCATGACTTCATTGCGAAGCTGATTCATAAACGAGCGTCGATTTGGAAGATTTGTCAAGGAATCATGGAATGCTAATCGGTAAATCGCTTTTTCTACTTCTTTTCGTTCACTTATATCACGCATAACGACTAATATAAAATCATTATCATTTTTTGAAAAAGAAGGGTCGGTAATACTTACGATATTTGCCTCGACGTCGATATAATATCCTTCTTCATGACGGAGACGGAATTCGCTTTTCAATTCCCTTTTTATGGTTCTGCTACAATAAGATAATATTTCATTTCTAACCCTATCCTGGTCATCCTGTTGGATTTTTTCAAAAAAGTTACTCATTTCTAGTAAAGGAAGGTCATAGTTTAACACTGTTTTAAGTGATGGAGAAACATAGTGAATGGCGCCATTCCTATCAATAATCAACACCATATCGATTATGTTTTCGGCTATTATCCTGTGAATTTCATTGCTTGTTGTTTTTTGCTTCAATTGCTTTTTTTCAATTAGAGATTTCATCTCTTGACTGGAAGTTTTCGAAAAAGCACTATATTGGTGATTTAATTCTAATTCGACTTTAATTTTAATCGCTTTCCCAACCAGTATTCCGCCAGTTTCCAGTGCTGCATTCCAGGTGAGACCAAATTCTTCACGGTTAATAGTTGCTTCTGCTTCATAACCGTAAACTTCCACTCCCAATGGGTTTGTCCCTTTACCGCCGAACTCAACATCAAATGTTACTGGTTTTGTTATACCTTTTATCGTTATATCACCAGTAACTTTATAACGATCACGATTTTTTGTAATCTTAGTAGATTTGAAATCGATCGTTGGGTAATTTTGAATATCAAAGAAGTCAACTGATTTTAAGTGTTTATCGCGTTCTAGGTTACGAGTGTTTATACTATCCCCATCCAACTTGAATACAATTTTTGCAGTTGTTAAATCCGTTAAATCTTTAGCCTCTACATCGGCTTGAAAGGAATCAAATTGCCCCCTTACCTTTGATACCATCATATGTTTCACTTCAAACCCTACTGTGGAATGTGCTTGATCTACAAACCAGTTTTCCATCTATAAACTCTCCCCGGTCTTTACATTAAGTTGGACAGCAAGTTCGTTTGTTAACATAATCGCTAGCAAAAAAACCTCAATTAATTAATATTTAATTAAAATATCTCGAATTAAGAATATATTGTTTTACTTTATTCGTCAACAGACGGAACACTTTCATCCGTTCAAAATTAAAAGCAGTCCGATTCGGACTGCTTTTTAGTGTGTTATTTAATGTTTAGTACTCGATAACAGAACCCGTTAATCTAAGACAAGAGTGCTTTCATTTACTATTATTTAGATATACGTTTTTGTAATTCTTCTCTTTCTGCTTCATATCCTGGTTTACCAAGTAGTGCAAACATGTTTTTCTTATAAGCCTCTACACCTGGTTGATCAAATGGATTTACTCCCATGAGTAAGCCGCTGATTCCACATGCTTTTTCAAAGAAATAAACCATTTCGCCAAACGTATACTCATTTAATTGATCCAGTTCGACCGATAGGTTTGGTACTCCACCATCCACATGGGCTAAAACCGTACCTTGTGCGGCATTCTTATTGACATAGTCCATGGTCTTCCCAGCTAAATAATTCAATCCATCCAGATCAGAAGCCTCTTCGCCAAGGGTGATGTCTAGTTTCGGTTCTTTTACAGCTACCACGGTTTCAATAAGGTCCCGGCGCCCTTCTTGGACATATTGTCCCATCGAATGAAGATCCGTGGTGAAATCGACAGAAGCTGGATAAAGACCTTTTTGGTCTTTCCCTTCACTCTCACCGAATAACTGTTTCCACCATTCTGAAACATAATGAAGGGATGGTTCAAAATTCACTAGAAGCTCAATCGCTTTTCCTTTTCTGTAAAGAGCATTTCTAACTGCAGCATATTGATAACTTTGATTTTCTGCCAAGTTTGGATTACTATATTTATCCGCAGCAGAAGCAGCACCTGCCATCATTTTATCAATATCTAAGCCTGCGGTTGCAATCGGTAATAAACCAACTGCTGTTAACACAGAATATCTACCGCCGACATCATCAGGAATGACAAATGTTTCGTACCCTTCCTCATCGGCAAGTGTTTTTAATGCTCCTTTAGCACGATCCGTAGTGGCATAAATACGTTTTTTCGCTTCTTCTTTACCGTACTTTTTCTCCAAATAATCCCGGAAAATACGGAACGCTATAGCAGGTTCTGTTGTTGTACCAGACTTTGAAATCACATTGACGGAAATATCCTTATCCTTAATCACATCAAATAAATGAGAAAGATATGTAGCACTGATATTCTGTCCAGCGAAATAAATTTCTGTCTTGTCACCCATCTGGTTATGGAATGTATGAGATAGTGCTTCAATGGCAGCTCTAGCGCCAAGATAAGAGCCCCCGATTCCGATTACGATTAATGCATCTGAATTACTCTTAATTCTTTCAGAAGCCGCTTTGATTCTTGCAAATTCTTCTTTATCGTAGTTATGTGGTAAATCGACCCATCCAAGATAGTCAGATCCCGGTCCTTTTTTCTCGTGGAGCATATCATGTGCAGTTTTCACAAATTCACTTAAATAATCGACTTCATGCTGCTGCATGAAAGATAATGCATTAGAATAATCAAAAGTAATAGCCATTATTGGTTCTCCTCTTTTTTTAATTTAAATAATGTGCAAGGGCGTTATTTCCTCGTCTAGCAAGGAAAATAGATAACGCCCTTTTTTTATTAGACTGTTTTCCAGTCAGCAGCAAATTTTTCAAGTCCTTGATCTGTTAAAGGATGTTTTGATAATTGCTCAATGACCTTAAATGGAATCGTTGCAATATGAGCTCCAGCCATCGCTACACGGGTTACATGGTCAGGATGACGAACAGATGCCGCAATGATTTGTGAATCTAGATTTTGAACACGGAACATCTCCGCAATTTTTGCGACAAGTTCTACACCATCTTCATTAATATCATCCAAACGTCCTAAGAATGGCGAAACATAAGTAGCTCCTGCACGTGCAGCAAGCAATGCCTGATTGACACTGAAAATTAAGGTAACATTGGTTTTAACACCTTTTTTAGTTAAATAGCGGCAAGTCTCTAGTCCATCTAGTGTCATGGGAACTTTAATTGTAATATTCTTATCGCCGCCATTTATTTTAATGAGCTCGTTTGCTTCTGCAATCATTTGCTCAGCCGTTAAAGCATTGGGTGTTACTTCGGCAGAAACTGACTCAACCTCTGGAACGGCATTTAGGATTTCTGCGATACGATCCTCAAATTTCACGCCTTCTTTGGCAACGAGTGATGGGTTAGTTGTAACACCTGATAACACGCCAATCTTATAAGCTTTTTTGATTTCCTCTAGGTTTGCAGTATCGATAAAAAATTTCATATTTTATTCCCCCATTTTTTATTAAATAATATTTTTAGTTTTTTTCGACCGTATGTCCACCAAATTCATTTCTTAGTGCGGCTACAACTTTTCCTGTAAAGGTATCATCTTCCAGAGAGCGATAACGCATTAATAATGACATGGCAATGACTGGTGTTGCTGTTTTAAGGTCTAGAGCTGCCTCTACCGTCCATTTCCCTTCACCTGAGGAATGCATAATCCCTTTAATTTCATCCAAATTCGGATATTTTGAGAAGGCATTTTCTGTTAATTCCATCAGCCATGAACGAATGACGGATCCATTATTCCACACTCTTGCGACCTGATCGTAATCAAAATCAAAATCGCTTTTCTCAAGAACTTCGAAGCCTTCTCCAATAGCAGCCATCATGGCATATTCGATTCCATTATGAACCATCTTTAAGAAATGCCCGCTGCCTGCTTTGCCGGCATATAAGAAACCATTCTCTACCGCTGTATCTTTGAAAAGGGGTTGGACCACTTCCCAAGCTTCAGGATCCCCGCCGATCATATAACAAGCTCCATTTCGAGCCCCTTCCATACCACCTGAAGTTCCCGCATCCATAAATCTCACGCCTATTTCCTTTAATTCATTGTAGCGTTGAATCGATTCCTTATAGTGAGAATTGCCTGCTTCAACGACAATATCTCCTTTTTCCAAATAGGGTGAAATTTCACCGATAACCGAATCAACCACTGCATGTGGGACCATAATCCATACAATTCTTGGCTTTTCCAAGGACTGGATGAGTTCTTTATAACTTGCAACACCTGATGCTCCATATTGCTTCATATTTTCGACTGCACTTGGATTCACATCAAATGCGACAACTTCATGATGGTGATCCAATAAATTTTGTCCTAAATTTAATCCCATTTTTCCTAAACCAATCAATCCAACCTTCATTCTGTTTCCCTCCAACAATTTGATATTTATTTTGTTAATTAACCTTCTTAAGAAGGATTTAAAACACTTTTCGTGATTCGTACTACATTATCAGTTGTAAATCCAAATTCCTTCATGACTGCAGCTCCATCACCTGAAGCTCCAAATGTTTCGATGGATAAGATTTTCCCTTCAAATCCAACAAATCGTTCCCATCCAAGTGAGATCCCCATTTCAATAGCAACACGTTTAGATTGAGAAGAAGGTAGTATCTCTTCTTTATATTCTGCTGATTGCCGACTAAACAATTCCCAACTTGGCATAGAAACGATACGGACCGATATATTTTCTTTTTCAAGTTCGGTCTTTGCATTCACAGCCAAGGATACTTCAGAACCGGTAGCCATTAAAATGACATCTGGATTTGAATTGGTCTCTTCCAAAACATAGCCACCTTTAGAAAGGTTCTCTAGATTTGCTTTTGTTTCATTAAACACTGGTAAGTTTTGACGGCTTAGGATCAAGGCAACCGGACCATCAGTTTGCTGAAGAGCATACGCCCAAGCACTAGCTGTTTCATTTGCATCAGTTGGTCTTATCACCGTTAATCCAGGTATGGATCGAAGTGCAGCCAAATGTTCAACCGGTTCATGTGTTGGACCATCCTCACCAACTGCTATTGAATCATGTGTAAACACATAAATCACTGGAAGTTTAGATAATGCAGCAAGACGGATCGATGGTCGCAGATAATCATTAAAAACAAAGAATGTACTTACAAAAGGTTTCACACCACCGTGATAGGCCATACCATTAGCAGCTGCTCCCATTGCGTGTTCACGGACACCAAAGTAAACATTACGTGCACCGTATGATTCTACCGCGTACATTTGTTCACCTTTAATTTCTGTCATTGTAGAATGGGAAAGGTCTGCACTTCCGCCAAAAATTGCTGGCACAGATTTCACATAATGGTTGATTGCATCTCCGCTGGCAACCCTTGTTGAAACAGCTTTCCCTGTATCAAAGGTTAATATATCTTTTGTATCAATCAGTACTTTTCCATCTATAGCATTTGTTAATTGATCGGCTAATTCTGGATATGCTTGCTTATATGATTCGAATAAGCTCATCCAGCTTTGCTCAGCGTCGATCCCTTTATTCCTTAATTGCGCAAAGTGTCCTTTTACTTCCTCTGGAACGTAGAAATCTTCTTCATAAAGCCAGTTATAGGCTTGTTTTGTCGCTTTTCCTTCTTCAGCTCCCAGTGGTGCACCATGTGCTTTATTGGTTCCTGCTACCTTTGGACTGCCATATCCAATAATCGTTCTGATTTCAATCAAACTTGGTTGGTCTGTTTTTTGTTTGGCTGCTTCGATTGCATTAGAAATGGCTTCAAGATCATTTCCATCTTCTACTCTCAAATAGTGCCAGTTTGCTGATTCTGCCCTTTTCTCGATATTTTCTGAGAATGAGGCATTTAAATCTCCATCTAGTGAGATATCATTTGAATCATATAAAACAACTAGCTTGCCAAGTTTCATATGACCTGCCATTGACATGGCTTCATAGGAAATACCTTCCATTAAGTCACCGTCCCCGACTAACGCGTAGGTGTAGTGATCAATTACCTGGTGACCTTCTTTATTGAACTTGGCTGCTAAATGAGCTTCTGCCATCGCCATTCCAACAGCATTTGCAATCCCTTGCCCTAATGGGCCTGTAGTTGCCTCCACGCCAGCTGTATGACCGAATTCTGGATGCCCCGGAGTTCTGCTATTTAACTTACGAAAATTTTTCAAATCATCAATCGTGACATTGTAGCCAGCTAAATGCAGCATGCTATACAGCAAACTTGATCCATGTCCCGCAGATAAAACAAATCTGTCGCGGTTAAACCATTTTGGGTTTTCAGGATTATGATTCAGATGTTTCGCCCATAATGCATATGTCATCGGCGCTGCCCCCATCGGGAGACCAGGATGACCTGAATTTGCCGCATTAATGGCATCAATAGATAATGTTCGAATAGTAGAAACAGATAGGTTTTCAATGTTTTGTGACATCGTTTTTATTTCCTCCTAGATATTCTTAGTTGTGTAGTACCATTTCCTTGCTTTCTTGAACTTCTTCATCCAGCCACCATTTAAAGCCATTTTCTAAAAGTAATAAATCAGCCGCATCAGGACCGTAGGAACCTGACTTATATTCATTGAGTGGTATTAGGTTTTCCTCAAAGGCGTCTAGAATTGGCTGGACCCATTCCCATGACAATTCAACTTCCTTCCAATGAGCAAAGAAGGTAGAATCCCCGTTAATAGCATCATAAATAAGTCTTTCATAAGCTTCAGGGACTCCCAAGCTTATTTGATCATTCGACAAATTAATCCTTACAGGTTCAACCTTTCCATTATTCAATGGGTTTTTGCTATTTAATTGGAAAGAAATATTTTCATCTGGATTGATTTCAATGATTAATAAGTTAGGGTTCATTTGATTATTTTTATATGAGAGGTTTTTCTGATTTTTAAATTCAATTACAATTCGTGTGGATTTTTCCTTCATTCTTTTTCCTGTACGGATGTAAAAAGGAACACCAGACCAAGAAGTGTGATCAATCCACAAACGGGCAGCAACAAATGTATCTGTCTTGGAATAAGGATTTACCCCTGGCTCTTGTATATAGCTTGGAACTTTTTGACTGTTTACCTCACCTGAAATGTATTGCCCGCGAACAATATCGTAATGAACATCTTCTTTATTTATGGAACGAAGTGACACCATGACCTTCCGTTTCTCTCTTCTAATTTCTGCTGCGTTTATTTTTTTAGGAGTATCCATAGCAGTCATCATCAGCATCTGCAACATATGGTTTTGAACCATATCACGTATTGCTCCAGCCTGATCATAGTATCCAGCTCTTTTTTCTACCCCAACTGTTTCACTCGCGGTAATTTGAACATTTGCAATATGTTCTTTATTCCACAAGGACTGTAGAATCGGGTTTGCAAAAGATAAGGCTTCTAGGTTCTGAACCATCGGTTTGCCTAAGTAGTGGTCAATCCGATAAATTTCCTCTTCTTCAAAGGCACGACTTAGTTTTTCATTTAGTTCCCGTGCCGATTGAAGATCATGTCCAAATGGCTTTTCAATGATCAACCGTTTCCAGCCGTTTGTCTGTCCAAGACCACTATTTTTTATGTTTAAGGCAATCGTTTCAAAAAATTCTGGTGCAACCGAGAGATAAAACATGCGATTTTCTTCCAAATGAAGTTCCTTTTCACGCTGTCTCACTAACTCTAGTAATGATTGATAATCTTCTTCACGGTTTACATCCAATGTACTATAGCGGAAGTAATCTAAAAATTCCCCCATATTAGCAGCCTCGTGTTCTAGGCGTCGAGAAAAGTCCAAAATAGAGTCTTTCACTTTTTCTTGAAAATCTGAATGAGAAAGATCCCTTCTTCCGAGCCCAATAATGGATATGGACTGCGGTAATTTCTGATCCACATACAAATTGTATAGAGCAGGGAAAATTTTTCTCTTTGCTAAATCTCCTGTTGCTCCAAATAAGACAAAGGTCATTGATTCCATCATTCTTCCCCCATGTTCGTTTATTTTCATTTGCCTCTTTCACTTAAAGATCTGGAGATTCATTTTTTAATTTATCCATTGTTTCTTAATCTGTTCTTGTGCGAAATGCAAAATTTGTTCTTCAGGTGTGTCCTTTTTAACAATTACATTAGTTAAATAATATTTTCCTTTATAATTTAATTTCACAGTTACTTCTATCATTTGGTTCACTCCTATTCATTTTTCAATATCATTCTCTAGAACAACATTCACGCACCAAGGAACTTTAAATAACTTTAGTTACTTTATGTAACCAATGATATACCCTGAATAAATTATCGTCAAGTAAAATATCTCGAATTAAAGATATATAATTATACAGTAAGGTTATTAG
Source organism: Neobacillus drentensis NBRC 102427 (assembly GCF_001591445.1). Classification (GTDB taxonomy): domain Bacteria; phylum Bacillota; class Bacilli; order Bacillales; family Cytobacillaceae; genus Neobacillus; species Neobacillus drentensis. Next base: position 113,660 of record NZ_BCUX01000003.1, read on the forward strand.
ATTTTTTCGTCCTAGTTAATCAGTTCTGACAGTATTTGTGAAACCTGATCTGTAATCAAGATTATTTTACATATATAGTGATCACACTTTTCATTTTTACAAATTCTTTAATTAAATTGTCTTAAGAATTATGATGTTTGTCCAGACCACTCTTGTCTTATGACAATATAATAAATTGTACGTATCAGGTAATTTAAAATAAAACTGGTTAAGTGAATCCTTCATTAAAAATACCAGTAAAGATAGGATGACTAAGCTTATGCGAACCATTGTATTTATAGAAACAAACAAATCTGGATCCAGCAGAGAAGCAATTAAAGCTGCCGAACGACTCGGCTTTTTTACGGTGTTATTCACCAATAGACAAAAATTCATACAGCAAAGAACAGAATTTCCCGAAGTCCATCAAATGATTTTAGTGGAATTATCGAATGATGCTGAAATAAAAAAATGCCTCACCAAACTACAACAACAAGGCAAACAAATTAAAGGCATTTTTAGTTTTGTCCATTCTTACGTTCACCTAGCAGCCGTCTTAGCAGAAGAATTTTGTAAAAGTATAGTCTCTACTGATTCCATTTTTATAATGGAAAATAAAGTATTAACACGTGAGCTTCTCAAAGGACACCCAAATTCCCCCTATTATGCCCTTTATAATCCTGATGATTATTCCTTAGAGTATTTTATTGATCAAGCCAAGGACTATTTACCTCTTATTGTAAAGTCTCCTACATCCGCCGGATCAAAAGATGTTATCTTGGCAAAAAACGAGAACCAGTTAAAACTGGCAATACAAGAGTTACAAAAAAGAAATGAACAGATTTTACTGGAAGAGTATCTAAAAGGCCCCCAATATTTAATTGAAGTATTAGTCCACAATGGAAAAGTGCATATTGTCGCGATCATCGAACAAGAGATTACTCTTTTACATCGATTTATCGTAACCGGATATTGTTTACTACCATATATCAACCAAAGAATGTACGATAGTATCCTTGATACAATAAGTTCCCTCTTAAAGGCTTTTGAAATGAAAAATGGTGCCTGTCACCTTGAAATGCGTTTAGTAAATGGGGTATGGAAATTAATTGAAATTAATCCAAGGATCTCAGGTGGAGCGATGAATCGAATCATTGAAGTCGGATATGGAATTAATTTAGTAGAGGAAACCATTCAATTAATGTTAGGAAATGCGCCTCGCCTTACAAAAAAACACAGGAAGTATGTATATGCACATTATTTAACAGTTGATTCTAAAGGAACATTAAATAAGGTAACGGGGAAAGAACACAGCTCACAATATCCTGGTGTAGAAGAGGTGTATATAAAACCTCGACGAGGCCAGATCGTACGTCCGCCATTATCAATGGGTGATCGTTGCGGATACATTTTGGCATCCTCGGAATATAAAATGGAAGCGAAAAGAATTGCCATTCGAGCAGCTAGCAATATACGTTTCTACGTTGACCCATTATAGAATTTTGCGAGTGACAAATATTGAACAAAAATTCTAGTCTTATTATCAGAAAAAGAATGTGGAGAGGTGGAAAAGAAGAAAAATGACGCTAATTGGCATGCTTCATCATCGTAGAGATCCAATTAATGTAAAGAAAGTATATGCTTATGCCGCTGTAGCAAAAGCAGAAGGAGTAAGTTTTTTTTACTTTACCCTAGGGAAGGTGAATATAAAACAGCAAAAAATTTTAGGAAAAGCCTATGAAAATGGACGATGGATTGAAAAAGAATTTCCATTCCCTGATGTCATTTATAATGCAAGTTATCTTGCAGGTGAGAACACTAGACATATTTTTGATTATTTGTTTGATAGAATTCCGTTTACAAGCCATTCGATTGGGGACAAATTAACGGTATATAACAGGATTAAAAACGCAAATAAATTTAAACATTACCTTATTCCTTTCTATGAATTAACTAACGTTCAGATTTTTTTTGACATGATCAAACGTTATCAAAAGGTTATTATCAAACCGCTATCTGGGCATCAAGGAGGCGGCGTTGTTTTTATTGAAAAATATGGATCAAATCATTATAAAATAAATGATGCCGGAGTAGAATCATCTATGAATGAAAAACAATTGGTAGATTGGTTAACCCCTAAAATACAAGAACAGGAGTACGTAGTTCAACAGTTTATTACAAGTCAAACAAAATCTGGTCATGTTTTCGATTTCCGGTTGCATGTACAAAAAAATGGCGAAGGAAAATGGGTGATTACTTCTATATATCCAAGGATTGGGCGTTTAGGAACGATAACATCTAATATGGGGAGTGGTGGTTATAGTACTTACTTGGATATTTTTTTAAAAACAGAGTTTGGTGACTCCTGGTATGATATTAAAAAGTACCTTGAACAGTTTGCGATCAGCTTTTCAAATCATTTTGATTCTTTATATGATAATGAATTGGATGAATTAGGAATTGACGTCGGCATTGATGCAAACCAAAAACTATGGCTTTTTGAGGTGAACTGGAGACCAGGTCCACCTAATATATATAATGTTGAATTAGATGTAGCCAAAAATACGATTTTGTATGCTAAATATTTAGCTGATAAAAATTAACATTAACAGGAAATAAAATAAACACTAAATACATTCCCAAAAAAGGCAGCCTTCCTCTCATGAACTGCTCCTCCAATTGTAAACAATTGGGTTGCATTCCATTAAAGGAAAGCTGCTTTTTTATGATTAAAGTTTCTACCATTTTAACTTCTTAAATAGTCGATGACATCATCGAAGTCAGAGTCATTCCCGCCCGTTTTAAAATAAACAATGTCATTTGGGAGTAAAAATGAATCAAAAAACCTCTTCATTTCATCTGCTTCTGAAAAATGATAAACATGATCTGGATTTACTCCTGCCTCGATAGCTGGCTTCTGAAAATCTTTTGCAATCGACCCTTTGGTGATGAGAATATCGACCCCCGAAGCAGCGATTTGACGTCCTGCCTTTTCGTATTCTTCATCTGCATATTTTCCCAGTGATGCCATTCTTCCTAGAACAACAATCTTCCTTTGGGATGGCAATGATATTCGGCTTAATGTTTCTAAGCCTTTTCTTAAGGAAGCAGGATTTGACTTCCACGTATCATCTACCAACGTAAATTGATTTCGTCCTTCAATTATTTGAAAATGGGATCTCATGTGATGATAAGAAGATAATCTCTTTAAAGCATAGTGAATATCCACTCCTAAGATTGCAGCAGCTGCTATTGAAGCGACTGCATTATATACACTATGCTCACCAAGACCTGGTATATATCCTTTAAATCCCCTTTGCTTATATTCCATCCAAAAAGTCATACCGGATGAATGATATTGATATTTCTTAATCCTAAAAATAGCATTCTTGTTTTTTCCGAACGTTATAATCTCTCCCTTAAATTTAGAAGTATCGATGGAGGATAGATAATGGTCATCCGAATTTAGGATGAGAATTCCCTCATTATTCATCCCTTCTATAATTTTTGCCTTTTCTGCTAGATAACGATCAAATGATTGAATTTTATCCGTATGATCCACATCAATCATTGTCATAATCCCAATTGTCGGGTAAAAATACCTACAGGACTCCGTCATATCACCTTTTGAAGATACAGCTGTTTCAAACACTGCCACATCCGTATCTTCATCAATGCCCATTAAATAAGGAAGGTTGTAATAACTGGCATTTTTGCTGGAGATTGTTGCTTGGACATTGTGTGTTTCTTCTAAAATATGTTTTAGCATTTCTTTCGTTGTAGACTTTCCACATGTACCCGTTATGGCGACTACAGGAAGGTTAAACAGATGCCTATAGTACGAAGTGAATTTAAAGAAACTGTCTTTTAGATCCTTTACCATAATGATTTGATTCGGATTTAAACTTTCCATCTGAGAAAAGGGTGAATCTGTAACGATGAATACATTTTTGTATTTCTTTATCGATTCAACAGGCACCGCTCTATTGTTCCAACGAAAGAATAACGTTTGACTTCTAATTTCAGATCTGTCATAAGTGACGTTCTTGATTCGTATACCTTTTTGCTTTTCATTAGGCTGAATACTCATGGCAGTTAAAATGTTCTCCAATAATAAAGTTTTCAAAATGTCCCTCCTGAAGTTCCTTTTTTGAAAAAAGCATCTCCCTCAATAATTATGTTCTATATGATGGTAGCGATTGAATCACCTTGAATTCAAAGGCTTATGTATCATATGACGTGTCCCCTCCTGCAGGTGTGTGATAAATACACAGGCTATAAAAATTAAACAAGTATTTAGGGAGGTTTATATAAACCTCCTCTTCTTGGATTTGTAAACATATGGGAGAATGGTATTAATGAACCAGTGTTCCCAATGATGGATATACTTTTTGACGATTCCAGATTGCAAAATCCTTCCTTATTAAACGCAAGTAAACGATTGAATTTGTCTAAGGCTTATTCCGAAACGGACCCATCTACGTCCAGTCCAGCGAAACCCTGAGACAGAGTGTCTACCGATAAATGTTGGATAAAACCAGAATTGTTCACGACCTCTAAGCCATACATACGTGAATCTGTGTAAACACCTAATCATACTACCTGGGTCTACAGCAAACGCTCCTACTTGTTGCGTCTGCTGAGGAACAATAGATGGTGGTGGTGATGTTGGCGGTCCAGGCTCCAGCTCTTGACCAGGAGGTGCAGACGGAGGTTGATGCCCACCAAATTGTCTTCCATCAAGTGCTGAGTGGTAATAATCCATTTCTTGGTATGGAAACGAATAGATATAAGCATCCTGACTATTTGGATAGGAATAATACAAAGGGCCTTGACTAGGGTACATAAAATTCACTCCTCATATTTTTAATCTCACAACATCATATTCATTAGTCATAGACCTATTAACTTGTACCCTCACAAATGTGCATTTACCTATAACACAGTATTTTCTTAGCACCTTTATATCCCTTTCCTATTAATCTACAGAACATATTCTTATCTAATATGGGCAGCCACACAGTCAAATAGGTATTGACCTACATATTGTACACAAAGCAATTACATGTATTTTGGAGGGGGACATTTGTCCAGGAATTCTAAAGATTATTCGGATGCAGAGGTACAAGTATTGGAGGTATAATGATGACAAACTTTTTTTCGTTTCATGGGACCATCACGATGATTACTGATCTTTTAGGACAAAATGGGGAAGGAGATGGCTGTAGGAAGTTAATATCTGTAGAAAACGGAATGGGTGCAATAGTAAATTTCGTGGTGTCTCCCACAACTTACTTTGTAGACCATGTAATGATGGCAGTAGGAGATCGCGTGACTGGATATTATGACGGAAACGCACCTGCCCTTCTTATTTACCCTCCGCAATATCAAGCACTTGTCATGGTAAAGAAAAGCCCATATCATAATGTAAAAGTAGATTATTTTAATAGTGAGCTAGAGAGTAGTGATGGTCGATTACGATTAAATATTTCTCCATATACTCAAATAGTTTTAACCAATGGGCAGCTCTTTTCAAGAACACCTGTGAACCGAGATCTAATTGTTATTTATGGACCTTCCACAAAAAGTATCCCCGCCCAAACCACACCCTATAGAATAATAGTTTTGTGTTAGGGGTTATATTGAAAATTCCTATTTGTAATATAAATGTTATATATGGAAAAAACCTCATGGTGAAAATTCACCGTGAGGCTTTAAAATAGAGACATCGACAGTATCAATTAATTCATTTTTGGAACTTAAGACTTCTACCTTTTTGTCGCCCCAGCATCATCACATCAACCATTGCTTGTATTGCTGACCTTTTCTCTAGATAAAGCCTTTTTAAACTGTTCAATTAAAATAGGAACAATTTCAAAGGCATCACCAACAATTCCATAATGACAGTTCTGAAAAATGGGGGCTTCTTTGTCCTTATTAATAGCAATAATTAAACTGGAATTTTTCATTCCCACAATATGTTGAATCGCACCGGAGATTCCAATTGCAAAATAAATTTTTGGCGTTACTGTCACACCGGTTTGCCCTACTTGATGGGCGTGATCGATCCAGCCCGCTTCCACCACATCCCTGCTAGCACCAACCGCTCCTCCAAGAGTTTCCGCCAATTGGTGTATAATTTGAAATCCTTCGAAACTCCCTAATCCTTTACCGCCAGCAACAATGATATCCGCCTCATCGATTCTTACCTTCTTTACCGTTTCCTTTACAATTTCTAAGACTTTTGTACGAATATCTTCTTCCTTTAGGGATATTGATTCTTCAATTTTCTTTCCTGTTCTCCCGGACTCCGGGGTTAGCGCCTTCATCACCTTGGCACGTACTGTCGCCATTTGAGGCCGGTATTTTTTACATAAAATAGTCGCCATAATATTTCCACCAAAAGCCGGCCTGCTCGCCAATAGTAACCCCGTTTCCTCTTCAACATCCAACTCCGTCGTATCTGCCGTCAAACCTGTCGGCAAATCGGTGGCTACTGCACTTGCCAGGTCTTTTCCTGTTGAGGTGGCACCATAAACGATAATTTCCGGTTTATATTTATCAGAGCACTCCAATAGTGCCTTCATATAGGTTTCAGTCCGATAATGTTTAAAGATGGGTTGATCATAAACGTAGACTGTATCTGCTCCATATTCAAAAACAGTCTTTGTTAAATGTTTAACATTTTCACCGATGAGAATACCCGCCAATTCCACTCCCCGTTTGTCTGCTAACTTTCTTCCGGCACCTAAAAGTTCTAGTGAAACGGAGGCAACCACATCATCCTTTTGTTCAATGAATACCCAAACGCCTTTATAATCTTGGAAATCCAATTACACGCCCTCCTTCGTTTCAAACAGTTCTTTCTTTCCAAGCAAAATAGAGAGCAATTGATCTACTTGTGCCTCAGGGTTGCCTTCAAAGAACGTTCCCCCAGCCGGTTTTTGCGGAGCCCATACTTTGGAGACAATCGTAGGGGATCCTTTCAAACCAAGCTGCTTTATATCTACACCTTCCAGGTCATCAACAGACCAAATAATTGGTTTATATCTGGCAGCTTTTATCATGTTGGGAAGCGGAGAATATGGCACTTCATTGATTGTTTTTTCAACGGAAAATAAACACGGCAATGTGGACCGGACGACTTCATATCCGTCCTCCAACTTGCGATGGACAATGGCATATCCTTCTTCTTGATTGATTTCCACAACTTTGTTTACAGAAGTCAGCGGTGGAATATCGATCCTTCTTGCTATTCCGGGTCCGACTTGCCCGGTATCTCCATCGATGGACATTTTTCCGCAAATAATCAAATCTATTGGCTTCGTTTTTGCTATTTTTTCAATCGCCTTTGTTACGGCATAACTCGTTGCCAATGTATCTGCACCCGCAAACCGGCGGTCCGTGATTAAATAGCCCTCATCGGCGCCAATTTCAATGCACGTTTTTATCGCGTTAACCGCTGGAGGCGGCCCCATCGTTACGACTGATACAATCCCCCCGTACCTTTCCTTTAGACGAACCGCCTCTTCAACAGCATGAGTATCATACGGATTCAAGATCGCAGGCGCAGTCCTCCGGTCCATTGTGTTTGTTTTTGGATTCATCTTAATAATTTTGGTGTCAGGCACTTGCTTGATACAGACTACAATATGCAGCATTTAACCCCTCCCTGTTTCCAGCTTAAATGCTTTTTTAAGCCGATTACTTTTACTTTATTAAACGAGATGTCCTTACATTCGAATTTTCTGATAAATATCTTCATAAATGTGTTCCCAATGAAGATAAATGCAAGAATAAAACCGCACGAGTGAAGGAATCTAAAGGGTTCCGTTTTCGGGTGCATTCTTATTAAAAGACACAAGAATTGACATATGAATAGGCATACGTCTTTTTCTTTATTTATCAAGCTTTAGCTGGTCGATAAAAAGCTGCTGATTCCCGTCTCTCGGTTCAATAGGGTCCGTACTTATCGGTTGGGGGATCAGGTTAAGCACCTGAGCTGATAAATAGGCGGAAAAATTCCGCTTAATTCGTAATTATTATTAAAAAAGGCTTAAATAGACGAAGAGATTCCGCTTATTGATTCGAAAAATTCGAAAATGGGTGATTTTTCTTTGATTAAGCGGAAAACCTCCGCTTATTTACCCCGAAACGAGCTCCATTCTGCATTTAAGCGGAAAATCTCCGCTTATTTTACTTTTGCTGGTTACTCGATTAAGGACAAGACATCTTAACTAAAAGAGAGTGGGTTTTTTCTCAAAAACCTAATAGTACCTCATTTTGGTGCATAAAGGTGAACCCTCTTACAAGTAAGGTTTTATAAAAAGGTTTTGTACTCTTAATAAAAAAACTCGCAATAGCTATGGCGAGTTTTACTTTTTTATATACCAATAACGATGCCAATACGGCAGTCATTTTGGCACGTATTTTAAGAAAAGTGCTGTTCATTTGTTGTATCACAAGTGTTACCTTCCGAAGTGCCATATCTGGACTCCGCTTGAGTATTTTGAACCTCCTTGATTTCTACACCACAACAACCTGAAGACTGTAAATCGTTTTTACCTATTAACCTTTTTATCAAGCTCATTTTTCCTAGTTATTGCTTACTCTCCCGTTTCCGCAAAACGCTGAATACGCACTCCGATTTCATCACGGACACGTTGGAAGAATGCCCATTTCTCTTCGTCTGTCCCTTGTGCTTTGGCTGGATCATCAAATCCCCAATGAACCCGTTTTACACTTGGTGGTGTAACTGGACATTTATCAGCAGCGTCACCACATAAAGTGACAACTAAATCAGCATTGTTCAAATACTCTGGATCGATAATATCAGAAGTATGAGTTGAAATATCAATTCCAGCTTCTTTCATCGCTTTTACAGCATTAGGGTTTAATCCGTGAGCTTCAATACCGGCACTGCGTACTTCCCATTCGTATCCTAAATGTTTTAAAGCCCATCCCTCTGCCATTTGGCTTCTGCAAGAATTTCCTGTACATAAAAAGTAAAGTTTCTTTTTGTTTTCCATGTTGAATTCCACCTTTAATATAAGATTTAGGCTGCATGCTCTTTAAAATATTTCCGTTTAAACCATAGAGCCACGTTGACCAATGCAATCATGACAGGTACTTCTACCAGTGGGCCAATAACGGCTGCAAATGCAGCACCGGAATGGATTCCAAATACGCCAACAGCTACTGCAATCGCTAACTCAAAGTTATTACTTCCAGCTGTAAAAGCAAGTGTTGTTGTTACAGGGTAGTTCGCTCCAATTTTCCTTCCCATAAAAAAGGAAACAAAGAACATGATGACAAAGTAAATTAATAAAGGAATGGCTATACGTACTACATCTAATGGCAAACTTACAATAGCGTCCCCTTTTAATGAGAACATAAGGATTATCGTAAATAGTAAAGCAATTAAGGTAATCGGACTGATTTTAGGAATAAACACTTTTTCATACCATTGTCTCCCTTTAGCCTTTACCAACGTAAAGCGAGTAATCATACCCGCTATAAAAGGGATTCCAAGATAGATGAAAACTGATTTAGCTACTTCTATCATTGTTATATTTACAACTGCCCCTTGGATCCCGATCCATTCAGGGATGATGGTTACGAACACATATGCATAAACGGAGAAGAATAACATTTGGAAAATAGAATTGAATGCAACTAAACCAGCAGCGTATTCCGTATCTCCTTTTGCAAGGTCATTCCAGACGATGACCATCGCAATACAACGAGCTAAACCAATCATAATTAAACCAACCATATACTCTGGTTTATCAGGAAGAAAGATAATGGCTAACAAAAACATTAGAATGGGTCCAATGATCCAGTTTTGTACAAGCGATAAAGCTAAGACTTTTACATCTTTAAATACACGGCCAATCTCCTCATAACGAACTTTTGCTAATGGAGGATACATCATTAAAATTAGGCCAATCGCAAGTGGAATCGATGTCGTTCCAATCTGCAGGCTGTTCATACTGTCTACAAATCCAGGAGAGATAAATCCTAATCCAATCCCTATTGCCATAGCAAGAAAAATCCAAAGCGTTAGGTAACGATCCAGAAATGATAGACGTTTCTTTTCTGTATTACTCATGTTTTCACTCCCTATTTATAATAAAGCTAACATCCACATTGAAGCGTAGGATTTGCTTTTTCAATCAATTTAATTTTATCTGTCTGTTCGGGTACATGTTCCAGGATATCTTCTATAATTCCATAAAGCTCACTTTGTTGATTTAGTGAATAATAAATCCACTGCCCTCTTCTTTCCTCTTTAACCATACCTGCATCTTTTAATTTTCGAAGATGCTGGCTGATAGATGGCTGACTCATATCAAACACTTCAAGTATTTCACATACACAACATTCACGTTGTTTTAAAATAGCTATAATGGTCAAGCGGGTTTTATCACCTAATAATTTTAAAACGTTAGCAGCCCTCTCCAAGTCAACTTTGGACTTTAACATAACGAACACCTCCTATATGTATAATCAAATAATTATTTACTTATATAGAATCCATTTAATTTACATTTCTATAATTTTCTATTGTATCCAAGAAATCTATTCATGGATTTCCACAGGCTTAAATACAAATTAAAATATAACTATTTACTTATATGTTAAAACAATTATCGTTTGGATTCAAGGAGTTTCATTGTAAAGTTATTGTAAAAAAAAAGAACTGTAGCTATAGCTTCGATAATCATTCTCACAATGATCCCATTAAATCTTCAAGCATGCACGGGTGCACCCCTTGAAGAAGCAATAAATCACGCAACCCTAGCCTTCTTAATTGTCCGAGAAAATGCACTTCAAAATGCCTACAACACAGAAAAATAATCCCCCATCATTCCTTGATTCGGAACAAACGGGGGATAATCACCATGTATTCTTTTTCCTCTTAGACATAAAATACCTCTCTTTCTTTTTCGTTTAAACTCTCTCTAACTGCCTCTTCCCACCATCGAGAGTCATCTGAATTACGATTTTCCATGAGTTTTAACCGTTCATTCGCAAGCTTTGCCTTCCTTAGTGTTTCTTCCTCTTCCATTCCACAACAGATTTGATAAATATCATCAAAGTGAGCGAGTGACATTTTTCCATCACCTTCTTTCATAAGTTCATTTGAATTATTAGAAACTTTGCCCTCCCTTCTTTATGTCAATTATATGACCATTAAAGTGACAAAACCATTCTCAACTTTGTCAATATTTTGAATTTTTAAGGTCGTTTTTTTGAAATAAAAAAAGGCAAAACTGCCTTATCTACAAATTAGTAAACAGTTTTGCCGAATTTAACAGTTATACTCCTGTGTTCTCAAAGAACCTCCCCATTGCTTTCAATCACATTTTTATACCAATGGAATGATTTTTTCCTCCTTCGTTCCAATGTTCCACTTCCATCATCGTTCTTATCGACGTAAATAAACCCATAGCGCTTGGACATTTCACCGGTTGACATACTAACTAAGTCAATACACCCCCAGCTTGTATAACCCATCAGTTCCACACCATCTTCAATCGCCTCGCCCATGGCTGCTATATGCTCGCGTAAATAATTCATTCTATAGTCATCATTGATCGAACCATCTTCCTCCGTCTGGTCGTACGCCCCTAAGCCATTTTCGACAACAAAAAGCGGTACCTGATATCTTCCATAAAGCTTGTTTAAGCTGATACGTAACCCAACCGGATCTATTTCCCAGCCCCAATCACTTGCCTTAAGGAATGGGTTTTTAACACCACCAACAATATTTCCTTGTGCTTTTTCCTCTTCTGTCTTCTCTTTTTTATCCGTACGGGACATGTAATAACTTAAGCCAATATAATCGACTGTACCTTCTTTGATTATGTCCAAGTCACCATCCTGCATCTCTAATTCGATGTTTTTCTTCTTAAAAAAGCGTTTAATGAAGGCTGGATACTCCCCGCGCACCTGGACATCAGCACAGAAATAATTAAACAATTCCTCTTCTTTTAAGGCGTACAGAACATTCTCCGGCTTGCAATCGTAAGAATAAACAGGCGCAAAAAGGATCATGCAGCCAATTTTTGCATCAGGAATTATTCGTTTACATGCTTTAACTGCAAGTGCACTGGCAACAAATTGATGATGGAATGCTTGGAAAGTCTCCTGATAACGATTTTCTTCTTTTTGGGGAGAAAAGCCCATACTCATAATCGGCATCTTCAAGGCACCGTTGATTTCGTTAAAGGTCATCCAATATTTCACTTTTTCCTTATAACGCTCTAGAATGACATTGGCATATTTTTCAAAGAAGGTAACAACATGGCGACTTCTCCAGCCTCCATACTCTTTCACTAAGTGTAGAGGCATTTCATAGTGAGAAATAGTTACGACAGGTTCAATTCCATGCTTTAGTAATTCAACGAGAACCCGGTCGTAAAAAGCCAAACCCTCTTCATTAGGTTCCAACTCATCACCATTTGGAAAAATCCTTGTCCATGCAATCGACATCCGAAACACTTTAAAGCCCATTTCGGCAAATAGAGCGATATCCTCTTTGTAACGATGATAAAAATCAATCGCTTCATGATTTGGGTAAGTGTATTTTTCGCGATTGACTTCAAAGTTATATCCAGGTGTCATTAGTATTTTCAGGCGTTCCTTCCCGCCCGGTAGAACATCGGCAATATTTAAGCCCTTATTCCCCTCATTAAATCCACCTTCTATCTGGTTAGCAGCAGTAGCACCTCCCCATAAAAAACCCTCCGGAAATGCCTTTTGTGTAGATTTCAATCCTTTTTTCCTCCTGTCTGTTTATAGTTAAATTAACATATTCTAGTTAAATAGCTGTGCTTCCTTTTTTCAAAGGGATATATTTATAGGCCACTATTTAATGTGCTCTGTTTTTCCTTATATATTAAAAAGTTAAAAGTACTCTAAATAAATTGGCAAGACTCCTTCTTACTTCACCGTTCATTTACTATGACTTATCAGGTTCCTCAGCCTTGCCTTTGTACTAATAGAACCATTCTAATCATACTCTTATAAAAGAAATCAATGAGTAGGAGTGTTAAGTTAGGTGAAAAAAGTTAGGGTTAGTTTACGGCCAATGGTTAGAAACATTAATTTACCCACTGTTTTGAAGACAACAATCCTTCCAGGAGACTCAGTTGAAAGATTATTTATTGCTACCCAGGTAGGAGAGATCTTTTACATAGGAAACGAAAGTTTACGGACTTTTTTAGATATTCGCCCGCGAATTCTAAAATTAGGTGGACCTAGAGGTGGTTATGATGAACGGGGATTGCTAGGGTTGGCGTTCCATCCCCAATTTAATTATAACGGTCTATTTTATCTTCATTACTCGGTGGCTGGAACACAAGGGCCAGGTGCTCTTTCTAAATCCTTTGAGCCTAATCCGTGTGATCCCATTACCTTAAATCAAAAGTGGATAAATAGAGAAACTCAATATAATCATATTGATACAGTTGAGGAATGGATTTTTCAATCAAATGGGCAATCTCAAAAACGACGGACATTACTTAACTTAAGGAGACCATTTCTTAATCATAATGGTGTCAATAGCTTAAACTTTTCACCTGAAACTGGGAAACTTGTTCTAACAACTGGAGATGGCGGATCAGGTTATGATCCATTAAGTTTAAGCCAGGATAATATGGAAATAGCCGGTAAAATCATTGAAATCGACGTAGTTAAGAATACCTCTATCTCTAATCCACCTGTAGTCACACGTTTTAATGAACTACCGCTACCTATTCAGGAAACACTTACGATTATGGCCAAAGGGGTCCGTAATATACCGGGCATTTCATTTCAAAGGTATTATAATCAGTACTTCAAACATGTGGGAAATGTCGGACAGGATCTGGTAGAGTCCATTTTTTCATTCCTTCATTATAAACCAATACCTGTTCCTCAGCTTGTTCAAGCTTCCTTATTGAAGCCTGAACCTGACCAAGATGGCTTTATTAACTTTGGCTGGCGAGGGTGGGAAGGTGCTTTCCCTACTTCAATTATAAGAAACTGCTCTGCAAATCCGGCTTTGAATGAGAAAACAATTGCTTATTACGATGAAACTATAAAGACTTCAGTGGAGCGTCTTCCGCCTCTAACTAGTTATTTTCATAAAGATTCCAGACCCGATAAGTTTGGTGGAACGGCACTTACAGGAGTGCAAGCGTATATGGGGAATGCAATCCCCGATTTAACGGGAAGTGTAGTGTTTACCGACCTTGCGCGGAGGGATTCTCAACCTCAGGTTAAGGGAGTTTTAGCATATTCCCCAGTCAGAACAGATGGTAAACTAAATGATTATAGTGTGATTGAAACCGATTATAATTTTGGCGCTCAATCAGCTTATTATGTTAGTTTGGGAACGAATCTAGATCAAACCAAACTCTATTTAGGGGTTTATGGTTCGATGAAAGTGACTGATTTTAACCAAGGTACTGTTTTTGAAATTGTTCCGTAATTTAAAAATTCTACTTAATACTGCAAAGTGCATGCTAAAAAAGCTCTATTCCATAAAGGAATTAGAGCTTTTGTTTATATTTTTACAAAAGTACTTTTAGATTCTAGTTCAATAAGCATTTGTTTTGCTTCATTAATCGAAATCATAATACAACCCCCGCTTGCTATTGCCCCATTATTCGAAGAAAGTATAAAGAATTTACAGTATTATCCCTGAAAACCCCCCTTTTAGTACCTCTTTTTCATTCTGATTTTTACATAAAAAGGAGGCTTTAATAGCTGTTCTATTATTTTCTTTCCTTTCGAATTCCTCAATTTTAACTTCACAAATTATTGTATCTCCCGTAAACACAGGTTTTAAAAACTCAAAATTCATAGTACGAGCCAGTACGTTATGGTCTCCGCCTACTTTTGTTGGCAGAGTTGCCGTTAATAGTCCTTGAATTACAAGTCTTCCTTGTTCATCCGGGGTTAGATGATGAATCCCTTCATCACCTGAAATCTCTGTAAATAATTCAACATCCCTTACGGTAAAAGTCCGTTCAAACGTAATATTATCTCCTACTTTTAATGGCATACAAATCTCCTCCTGAAATTTTTATACAGTATAGATATTAATAATGCTTCATGATCATGTGCAATACCGTCATATGCCTGTTCTGGATTAAATAGCATAACACCATTTTGATAGGATAATTGTAAACTGCTATCCAGGTTATATTGTGGGATACCACGCAAGGTGTTATCCTATTGCATACACCTGGTGAGAATGCTCTTTATATGTAAAATTAGTAATACTGGCTGATTAATAAATTAATAGAATAGAATGGAAAAATAAATGCGATTCTCCTACTCTAAAGATAGCAGGAACCGTCTTTTTTATGCAGCTGATAAAAATTGGTGAACCCCATTCATTTTGTTAATCCATAATGGAACTGCGTGGGATTCAAACTAGATTTCTCCTCATAAGAGATGCCACTTGTATGTTATCCTGTTTAGAAGTGTTTTCTAGGTTCTTAATAATTAACTCTTGGCGTTCCACAGGGTGATTTTGGCTTAATTTAGCTTTTGCTTCAATCTTTGTGATTTTTATTCTGAACGCTACAATTCCTTTACTCATTCCTTCAATAAAGCTCGGTTCTACACCATTTAAATTGTATGGACTATCTGGACTTTCATATTTATTTACTAAGTCATTTAAAGAATTGAATATCACCTCTTCATCTTCGATAATCTCCATCTTCCCATATAAATGAATGGACACATAATTCCAAGTAGGAACTGCTTTCATTGTTTCGTACCAAGAAGGTGAAATATAACAATGTGGACCTTGGAAAACAACAAGAACTTGTTGGTTTTCAGTGTCCTTCCATTGTTCGTTAGGACGAGCAAAATGACCATATAAGGCATTATCAGATTTATTTAATATCAGTGGAAGATGTGTTGCGTACGGTTCCCCGTTATGCTGAGAGAATAAAGTTGCAAAGCCGTACCGATCGATAAAGTCATAAATAATATTTTCATCTTCGATTTTAAAATGTTTAGGTATATACAAAATCATTCCACCTTTCAAAAAAAGTTATTTGAGTGTTTTGATCATTATTAAGTCCGTTTGTTCTTCATCCCCCATATAAAACGAGTGAGCTCCAGTTTGAACAAACCCCATTTTCTTATAAAAAGCAATCGCATTTTTATTTTTTTCCCATACGCCTAGCCAGATTTTCTTTTTATTACGTTCAAGCGCAATTTCCATCGCTTTATTTAGCAGATATTTACCAAGCCCATGTTTTTGAAATTTGTTCTTTATATAAATCCTCTCGATTTCAAGTGATTCATCGCCCATTTCTTCAGACTGAGCATCGTTTGTATTGACCTTTAAATATCCAACGACTTCATTATTAAAATAAACAAAAAAGAATTTCGACGAAATATTGGATAATTCTTTTTCTAATTGTTTTAAGTTAAATGCCCTTTCCAAATAGGCATTCATATTTTCGAGTGAATTTTGATCCTTAAATGTCTCATTAAATGTTTGATAACTAATTTCTTGAAGTTTGCGTGAATCCTCAAGGATACACTTTTTAATCATTAAAGTCATTTACATATATCGCTCCTTTATATATTCAATAATTTCTCTTATTTCCCTTTTTGACAAATTCCCAGTCTATTTCAATATTTTTTCTAACTCGTTGAAGAAGATTAAAAATGGTATCTATTTCTATTTCAGAAAATCCCTCTAATGCGACCATATTGGAATAATCATTTTCTCTTCTAATGAAAGGATAAACATGTTTCCCTTTCTCTGTTGGAAAAAGTTTTTTAATTTTTTTGTTATGTAGATCCTCTTTCTTTTCAATAAAGCCATTCATTTCAAGTTTTTGTATTGCACGAGCTGCCGATGTTCGATCCACTTTTATCATCTCAGCTAACTTTTCTTGAATGATTCCTGGGTTTTCACATATTCGCACAAGGTACAAATACTGCCCTTTTGTAAGGTCATATTCTTTAAATTCTATATTACTTATCGAATCTAATGACCTTGCTATCATTCCAATTTCACGAAGAATTTCTTTCATGATTATCTCCTTAACTAACTTTTTTTGTTGCATTTACTACAAAAGTGATATAAATTTAATTTAACCTAATTTTATTGCATTTGCAATAAAATTATCATAGTCATATTAACCTAAAAGGACTGAAAGAAATGTATGCAAAAAGAATAACAATAGATGACGAATTAAAGGTAGCTTTTGCAATAAGGAAACAAGTATTTGTGAAGGAACAAGGCGTACCACTAGAAGATGAATTTGATAAATTTGATACACTGGATGGAATTTGCGAACACATACTAGTCCATTACAATGAACAACCAGTCGGAACTGGTAGGATAAGGTTTATTAATGGAGTAGGTAAATTGGAAAGAATCTGCATCCTAGAACCTTACCGTAAATTTGGGATTGGAAAAATCATTATCAAAGCGTTAGAAGAAATTGCGGAAGAACGGGGAGCCTCACAGGTTAAATTACATGGACAAACACAGGCAGAAGGTTTTTATAAAAAACTAGGGTTTAGGACTTCATCCAATATCTTTATGGAAGATGGTATCCCACATATTCTCATGCTCAAAGAATTATCTACTCAAAAATGATAATGCGGGTGAGTAAAGCCAAATATGTTGTTTTTGTATTGGGAATTTTAATTTTAACCCTTGGTATTACTTCATGCCATTTACTAAAAAGGTTTTAGATAGGATACTAACACATTCTAGTCCATCACCTAATAATGATACTGATAAAAACCATTCCATATAATATAGAATGGTTTTTGTTATTCATATTGAACTATGGGAGCGCTTCTCGGGAGTTACTCATAACAACATCAAGACGGACATTGACTGCAGGCTGTATTCTGATTATCCCTTGTATGCTTTCTGTAATTCCACAAGATCAAACTTCTTCATTTTTAGAAATGCTTTCGTTACGCGTGCAAGTTGCTCAGGTGTACTCTTGCTCATCATCTCGTCCATCTCACTTGGCACAATCTGCCAGGATACACCAAACTGATCTTTTAACCAGCCACATTGCTCTGCTTCATGAACCGCAGAGAGTTTTTCCCAGTAATAATCAATATCTGCTTGTGTGTCGCAGTACACAATAAATGAGATCGCCTCATTAAAACTGAATTTATGCTCGTGTGCGCTATCCATTGCGGTAAACCACTGATTTTCAATCATGAAATCAGAGAACATGATTGTTCCTTCTTTGTCAGGTTCCATGCCTTTAGGGTACCGGACAATAAGTCCCTGCTTTGAGTTCTTAAATACTGATAAATAAAAACGAATCGCCTCTTCTGCGCGACCGCATTTATCGCCGACAAACAAGAAAGATGGAACTATTGCAGGTCGCTCTTCGCCTTCTGGATTGGTTAGGATTAACTGCCAGGACATACCATATTTGTCCTGAATCCAACCAAACCTCTCACTGAACGGATACTTATCAAGTGGCATTAACACTGTGCCACCTTCGGACAAGTTTTTCCATACTTCATTTATTTTCTCTCTCGCGTCCTTTTCCCTCGATGGGTCGAAATTAACTGTGAAAGAAATAGAGGGATTTATCTTGAAAAAAGGTCCTGCGCTAATTGCCATGAATTTTTGCCCCCATAGCTCAAAAGAGACGATATCAGAGTCTCCTGAGGGTGTATTGTGGATTGTAGTTACACCCGTAATTTTTGAGTCTGGAAATATGGAAGAGTAAAACTCGGCTGCTTCTTTTGCTTCCTTGTCAAACCATAAATGTGGGACAATTATTTGATTTGTTTTTGACATAGTTATTCCTCCTAGAAAAGTCATTAGATTGACCGATTTAAAGGTGTTGCAACAAAATATCTTGATAATTATTTGATATGGTTCAATTCCTCGAAATGAAGGGTTTGATGCAACCACGTTGAATATTAAAGACGTGGTTGTTAATACTAGTCTACTTGAACATCATTTAACAATCAAAATTTTCTCTTAAATCATTTTTGATATAATATAGAGTAGATAAGAGATTAATTTGAAGGTTGTCTATATACTTGGTTCTACATTTTGCCAAAATTTGTATTCTCAAAAGAAACAACTTGAAATTAATGAGAGAAAAGGGAGATGTAAATGTCTTATATCGTTGATTTTAAAATTGTGTCTACCGTTGGATTAGGATCTTCACCTGTAGCAGAAGCGCTTGCTGGTTTACGAGCGAATGAAGCCCGTTACTTTATGAACAAATATAAGCATGAATTTACGGTTGTACCTGCCAGTGAAAGCCAGGAGACCCTTGATTATGTGAACCGAATTTTGAAAGAAGAACGTGATATTGAGTTTGCGGCCAAACCTTTAGAAACGTCGCGTTTTCAAGTGGAAAATATCAAAATTGCCTACGTCTTTTATGAGGACGGTCTTTCGATCAACGTCATGTATACGGTTGATGACCCCAAGCCAAAGCGGGCAGTTGGTTTTAAGCTTTCTGAGGGGATGGAGATACCAAAGGAGTTAGAAGGGAAGTTTAAGTTTGCCAGGCAGAAGTCTAAACTAGCTGGAACCATTCGGGGCTCGTATTTTGTAATTAAAGGAGAATATTAAAGTAAGCAAAAGCGCAAGTGGAGAAATTCGACCACTTGCGCTTTGTGTCATCTACGTTGGAATCATGCCTATTTTATACCCACTGAATAGACCCAAACTCACCATGCGGATGGTTTTGTAATTTAAATCTTCTATACTCATATTCTAATTTCGATAGTGGCAACTCATAAAGCTTATGATCTTCTTTGTTATATACGTTTAAAAAAATTAATTTATTGATAAGTTTTTGTCTCTTTTTTTCATCATTATTTCTCATCAGAAACACTCCTTTAGTTTTACAAAAACTTTCATCTGAATACAACAACTTTTAAATTCGTTTATTTGATTAAATTCATTATAAACCTATAATTCCTATCCGTAAAGTATGGATTAAAATTAAATAAAAAAGAAGCATGTGTCATTTAGGGTGACTTATGCTTCTTTTTTTGTTGCCCCTGCCAAGGAATATAATTATACCATATTTAAAGTTGCTCATTATTTATTGGACCAAACTATAGGAAACACAAAAACCGCATAGTAAATATTTCCAGTACAATTAAATTAATATATGTTTGGCGGGACTGCGTGGGAATCGAACCCACCAGGCCTGGCACGCAGGTCTCAAGCAGTTTTGAAGTTTGCTGGCACCTGTTTTTCTAGTACCTTTTTATACCCGCAAGTACTGATAAATCAAGGTTTCTTGTTTTCTAATGTTTCCTTGTGATTTCTAATTTTAAAAATTTGGGCACCTATCATGGCACCAAAAGCACCTACCTATTTTTTTCTGCACTGCCAGCCAATTACTGAGCGGCAGATGATAGTAGAAAGATCAGAAAATCATGTCCGCAATATAGTTGGACTTCTGTCGGCAAAAAACAAAAGTAAACTAGAATCACGAAGAAAAAAAATCTGCTGTTTTATTGATATCTTTTAGGTCATGTAGGTCAACAAGGACCTATATGACCTGAAATAAAACTAGTTATTAGGAAGTACATCAATCAAAACTTGAGGAATCCTTAAAAAATGCCTTTATCATTTGGGGTATTGTAAAAATCCTACTAACAATAATCATCGCAGGAGTTTTTAGCAACAAAATAAAAAAAGGCCCTGATAATATCAGGGTCTTAATAACTATGTTCTATGAAGAGTGAACTTGTGACCACAACCCTGCCAAGGAAGTTAAGTGAATCTGATTATAACAGTTTAGTTATGAAAACGTTGATTTAAAAGGATTTATTTCATCCATAAATGGTTTAATAAGATGGAGTTGATGGCGGAATGTTGGAGTTTGCCACCAACTTGCCGACATTGTTTCTATATACACATGTGTCGTAAACTGGTCACTACTTCCATTGACCAGAAAAGGGTTAGAAAAACCGTAGTGCATAATATGATGCTTGTTTCCCTTCAGCTCAATTTTATGAATAAGCTTATGAAGTAACTCCGGGGTTATATCATTTATATTTATAAGCTTCTTTAGTTCATTTTGGACTTTTCAACCATCTCTGTACTTTTTGTGTATCGTTTTAACATATCCTTCTTTTCAAGAATTTCTGATTGTAGCTTTTTTATTACATTTCTATTTTCATTAACCGCTACATCATGATCAACTTTTTCTATTACTTCTTTCGCTGACTACTTTAGAAATTTCTTATTTTCCTTTTTCAGCTCAGCAATTTTATTTTCCCTGATTCCTATTTCTTGACTGTATCGCTACACTTTGAGTTTTGTAAGCTTCAAGCTCACTAATTTTATGTTTAATCCGTTCCAAACAAATCTGGGTGTTTGTTTCTTTGTTATAAGATGCCTCATCTACACTGGTTATCGATTCGGTGATGATAAACCCATTGGGCAACTGGACCGCAACCATAGTGCATCTTCCAAAAGCCTTAACAACCTTAACCTGAGATTTTTCGATCATTTCATTGATAACGGCTGGTACACTATGATTTATCATTAGTGCCTTTGCTTGTTGTTTCTCAATAAAGGAATAATCGGATGATGGTTCAAATGCCATTTCAAAGGCTTGCATTGTTATTTCAATGACCTCATCATTGTTGATATCCCTAACCTTCACTTTCCCATTTGCTGCGATTTCCAACAATTCCATTACACTATCTGGCGACCCTTTCACTCGGTATATCTTCAAGCTCTTTCCCTCCACCATGCCTATTTAAATAAGCTTCCATTAAACTAGTTTATTCAGCATGTAGAAAAGCTGTGAAACTTGAGAAAAAATTACAACCGTTCATACGAAAAAAGCCAGTCCACATTGCAAGAAGGCCAGACACTAACTAGGAATCATCGCTCTTTTTCAAATACAATCATATCTAAAGCACTTTTAGGTGAATTGAAAATTGGATTAAACATCGTTCTACATGTTTCGTGGAAAAAAGGTGGTCAAAAATCAATAGAAAGGATTACATCATGCCGCCCATTCAATTTGATATATAATAGGGGGAAATACTTCTTAAAAAGGCTCATTTTATCGCTGATTTCCAAGTTTGCTTTAAATATTTTCTAATAATAATAAAATGTTAGGAGGACAAACACTTTAAACAAAATCCTCCTCTATAAATTATCGAAAGTTTCAAGACCCAGATGCTATACCTCAGTCCTCACAATTAGTTGCAGTAACAATAAGAATACCAGTAAGTGAAGAAAACAAAAATAATAGTAAGGAGAAACAAGCATCCCAAGAAAATCATATTCTCCATGAAGCAAAAACGGAGGAAAGCTCTCATTGTTCTAACTCTTATGTTGACCGTGTTCGGCTTGAGTTGTTTCTCGTGGTTCATAAAATCAGTCTAACCAAGAAACGCTTCCGTTGTCATTTCTTCTCGTGATAAGTCCTTACCAAAGTAATCACATCGCCACTTGAAATGTATCTCGTATTCTTCAACAGTTCTTGGAGCTAGACCTTCAGAGTTCTTGAACCACATGAACCGCTCGAACGTTTCAACCATTGTAAACGACTAAGTGAATTTTTTAGTAGATGTAACACGACCATGTTTTCTTGTTCCTTTTCTCACGTCAAAAAAACCTCCAAATAAGTAGTATTTGAAGGTTCTGATCTCACACAGTTTTGTATTCTCGGACTCACACAGACTCAATAATAATTACCAAAAGACTGCGTGTGTTTGAAATTGTTCGTTTGACAAGAAAGTCAGTATTGGCGGGACTGCGTGGGAATCGAACCCACCAGACCTGGCACGCAGGTCTCAGGCAGTTTCGAAGACTGTGCTATATAATCCTCTCAATCATTCCGTTGAAATTGCGTCAACCTCAACTTTCAATCAACGCCTTACACAGTTTTATGCGAATCACCGTAACAGTTTCCGTTCGTCCTTTACAAACAGAAGGCTTATCCCTTCTGTTTACATAAAAGCTTTAATGATATCCTTTATTTGTTCAATATGCCTTTTTTCATGTAATGCTAGAAACTCAATTATTTGATCAAGGTTTAAGACACCCAGAGCACCTATTTTTGACGATTTTGTTTCATTTTTGTGTTACATGTGTATAAATATACGATTTGTTTACTCACCTACTAGTCCATCACCATCTCGATCGTCCATATATTTATAGAGCCATGAATCGCGCGTAATTGGCATTTTAAAGCCAGCAGCTTTGGCTTCAGCGATCGTAACACTTCCATTATGATTGGTATCCACCTTACTAACATCTTCATTACTACTTACCGTTTCGTTTGCTGGTACATTGTCTGTTTTCGGTGGCGTACTGCTCGTACCTGTCGTTTTCCCTAAATTTTTGTTCACTTCATCTGGGTTTACATTGTCAAATTCATCTGTAATGGATCTGCCCTGAATTTTGTATGTGAATTTATAATGGTTCGGAATTTGCGTCTGAGTATTTGGATATTGAATCAATGCTACGAAATCAGTACAACCTCCTGCATCTCGAATCACTTTTTCCATATAAGCTTGATCACCGTGTCTATTGAGAATGCTGTCTTGAGGTGTAATGTTATATGCGTTAGATACTCCCCCAAGTGAATCAGCAATTACATGCCCTTCATCTAACGTTGGACTCTCTGTGCCGGGAACCTTCGCTTCATCAGAATAGTATCTCCCAGAAGATGAAACATGTTCAGTATTCGGATTTTGGAGTGTTATATTTTTTGCCTCAACACGAATTAGTTGTCCGTATTCATTTGTAAAAGCCCAATATTCCCTGTCGCCAAACCCGACATCAACTCTGACATTCGGCTTTCTATATCCTGATATATCTCCGCCATCTACTTCGATTAACGTATATTTACTGTAGTCAAAGTCACCATTAACACTTGTTGTGGTTGGTGTACTAGTGGCAGGAACGCTTGGACCGACTACCCTTTCAACAGTGGCTGCTTTTTTTTTGCTTACTTCTTGAGTTTTATTTATTTTGATTTCTGTATTTTTTTGTTGTGAACAACTAGTAAATAAAATTAGTAGTGAAAGGAGTAATAAAATAATCCCCCATGATTTTTGATACCATTTTTGTTGCATATTGCACCTCTTTTTATAATTGAATTAGAATTATTTTACAATATTTATTTGGGTTATAAGGTAAATATTTATACATTTACCTTAAATCTTATACAATATTACCGTTAATATTGTATAAGAATTAGAGACTCACAATGTGTAAGAACTCTGAGAGAAGCAATGCGATTAATGGATAAAATCCACTGAAACCTTTGCTCCTTTAGATTTGATATATTTTTTACCAGATTTATCATTCTTTCAAATTCATTATCAAAATTAACGACAAGTCGCAAAGTTGACTATTAATTCTAAACTACAACCTCGACAATCTGTTCCGATTGTTAAATAAGAGTCTAGGACCATTTTTTTTATTATAACAGTAGCCATGGTAGAATGTAACTACTCCTGGGGCATTCAACCCCGTCAGCTAAACGGTTCGCCCCCTACTTGTAGAAACATGATTGAGGCTGGTTGGGATTTAAATCTTGTATAATAAGCGAAGCTATAACACCGCAAGGAGGAATTAGTGGTACTGGCAAAGCTGACGCAAACCGAAATCCTTTTGAAAAGACTTTGTATCAGAGTCATATTTTGAGTCTTGGTATGTATATAAACATTATTCTTCAATACAAAGAACATCTATCCAAGTTAGAGTCAGAGATAGATGCACTCGCACCATAATCCCTTAAATTTATTCTAACTGTAGCATGATTCATAAGGTGTCCGTCATATGTAAGGAATATAAACACGAAAGTCTTCTAATGTAACATTTTCACTGATCGGATCATCACCAAGAAATCCTTTCAAATAATCAAAAAGTATATAGTACTCTCGGATAGTTCTTGGTGCTAATGCCTCAGTTTTCTTAAAGGTCATAAACTTATCATACATTTCATCCAGTTTTAGTGTGTTTAAAATCCTTTTTGAACTTCTTCCAACACTCTCTCCACTCTTAAACTTACGAAGAGTTTTTTGCATAAAAATAGCCCCCTATGAATATTTATAGGCGACTAAGAGTAATTGTTATATGTTCTCTTTTCTTAAATCATATATATTAACTTTAATTCTTGGTGATGGAAGTGGATATTTTTTAAGAAATAGACTGAATTTATCCCATGTAAAGGATTTCCTTTGGCTTCTTCTATTGAGCCATTTAAACAATAACTTTTCGATTTTGTCTTTGAAGTTGTTAACATTTTGGGTATTATCAGTGATGCAATAATAGTTGTAATAACCTATTAGGGAGCGTTTAAATCTATCCCATAATCATATGAATATCTTTACTTCTATTACTCTTCAGCCATTCTTTCGTTTCTTTTAGTTTACCTTGTACTTTCTTCCTGCTTGATTTCCGTTTTACTCGAAATTTCCCTTGTTTACTTTTCCCACAATAGTGTGTAAACCCAAGGAAATCAAAAGTTGCTGGTTTACTTCTCCCCTGTTGATTTGCATTTTGCTCCGCAAACCGCGTGAAGGGAATAATTTTAGTTTTGCCTCAGCTATTTCTAAATTAAATTTCTTTAATCTCAACTTTAATGAATGGAAGAATTGCTATGCTTCACTTTTATATTGAAAACAACAAACATAATCATCAGCATATCTCACTATGTATGCTTGTCCCTTGCACTGTTTCCTAACCCTTTTCTCAAACCACAGGTCGAGGACATAATGGAGGTATACATTGGCTAATATCGGAGATATTACTCCACCTTATGCAAAGTAAACAGCCAAAGGCCTATTAATTCAAGATTTTCATTCCATTTACTTTGCATAATTTCTAATCTATTTTAATTCGGATAGCCAAGTAAGCAATTCATCATCCTTACTCCAGTCTGGAAGATTGCAATCAATTAGATCAGGATATACATTTTCAACCGCCTTCCTTTTTGTCTCAGTATCAGTTCTGGCATAGATTTCTGTAGTTTTTAAGTCAACATGGCCAAGAAAATCGCGGATGTATATGAGATTTTATGGAGCAATTCCAACATCCCCTACTGCTCCTACCACAGAAGCGATTTATAATTTTTCCGTTACCTATTGATCTGCCCTAAGCCCCGATTCCCGCCTGTTACCAACGCTACTCTATTTTCGATATCAAGCAGATTCATTTATCACCTCTTAATCTTTTAAAATATGATTTGAAATAATGATTCTTTGAATTTGATTAGTACCTTCATAGATTTGAGTAATCTTTGCATCTCTCATCATTCTTTCAACTGGATAATCCTTAATGTATCCATATCCGCCTAGTAATTGAACAGCATCTGTCGTTACTTTCATAGCAGTATCAGAAGCATGGCATTTGGCCATAGAAGAATATAGAGGAGCGTTTGGATTGCCTTCATCTATTTTTCTGGCAGCTTGATTGACAAGTAATTTAGCTGTTTCTATTTGAATAGCCATATCGGCTATCATGCTTTGGATTATTTGGAAGTTGGACAGTGGTTTCCCGAATTGTCTTCTTTCTTTTATATAATTAATGGCGTATTCATATGCTCCTCTTGCAATACCCAATGCTTGGGCTCCAACGATTGGACGTGTTTCATTAAACACATTCATTAAAATTTTGAAACCTTCTCCTTCTCCGCCCAGCATATTTTCCTTTGGTACCCTTACATTCTCAAGAAATACTTCCCTGGTAACCGAACCTCGGATTCCCATTTTGTCTTCTTTTTTGCCAAAACTTAAACCAGGTGTCCCTTTATCAACAATGAAAAGCGATATTCCCTTCGTTCGATCTTCTGAAGTTCTAGTTACAAACACATAAATTTCTGATTCGCCTGCGTTCGTAATAAATACCTTATGTCCATTTAAAATATAACCATTGCCATCTTTTTTTGCTGTGGTACGAATGCTAGCTACATCCGATCCCGCATTCGGTTCAGTAATGCCGAATGACCCTAGAACCTTACCTTGAGCCATTGGAGTAACGTATCGTTTTTTTTGTTCTTCTGTTCCTGCTATTAAAAAAGGTGCAATGGCTAATGCTTGGGTAGAGAGAGCAACAGAAGTTGAGGCACATGCTGAAGCAATTTCTTCAACAACGGCTGCGTGTGTAACCATATCACTGCCAACACCTCCATACTCTTCAGGAACGTGGACCCCAAAAAGTCCATTTTCAGCCATGATACAAATATTTTCCCAAGGCGTTTCACCTTTTTCGTCTACTTCTTTTGCACGTGGTTCAATATGATCTTTTGCAATTGCGCGGGCTACTTTTTGAATCATTTCCTGTTCTGTTGTTAATAACATAAACAAACATCCTCCTCATTTAATAAGAATAGAAACCTTTACCCGTTTTTTTACCTAAATGCCCTGCCTCTACCATTCTCTTTAGCAGTGGACAAGGCCTAAATTTTGAATCATTGAATCCTTCATATAAACTTTCTAATGTAAATAAGAGAACATCAATTCCTACGTAATCGGAAAGACGTAATGGTCCTACCGGATGATTGGCTCCTAGTAGCATTCCTTGATCTATTTCTTCCGGATCATTTCCCTCCATAACAAGGAACGCAGCTTCATTTAACATGGGGACTAAAACCCGGTTAACTGTAAACCCTGGGAAATCTTTTGCTATAATTGTATTTTTTCCGATTCTTTCCCCAATTTCTCGAGCGAATTGAATCGTTTCATTATCAGTATTGATTGATACAACTAGTTCTAGTAGTTTCATAATTGGAACGGGACTGAAAAAATGCATTCCAATCACCTTTTCGGGCCGGTTTGTAACAGATCCAATAGCCGCTACTGATAATGAAGATGTATTGGTTGCCAGAATAGCATTAGGATTGATGACTTTATCTAATTGCTTAAACATTTCTTTTTTCAGTTCAAGTTTCTCAGGAATAGCCTCAATGACTAAAGAAACATCTTTTGCCTCTTCTAAATTCGTAGTGAATGTTATACGTTCACGTATATCCTGAATTCTTAACGCTTCTATATCTCCTTTCTTACTCAGAGATAGAAGCCACTTCTCAATTTGATTTTTCCCCCGGGATAAATCATTCTCCGTTCTATCTACAAGGACAACCCTAATATTTGCCTGAGCAAAAACTTGAGCGATTCCTGCTCCCATTAACCCTGCCCCAACAACTAAAATCTCATTACATTGCTTCGATGATAACGGATACACCCTGGCCACCTCCTACGCATAATGACGCTAATCCAATTTCTTTCTTTTGTCTTTGCAGCTCATGAACTAATGTTACAATGATCCTGGCACCTGAACATCCAACAGGGTGTCCAAGAGCAATAGCACCACCATTAACGTTAATAATATCTTCACGAATCTTTAACTCCCGATTTACTGCGATGCATTGCGCCGCAAATGCTTCATTAAGTTCCACTAAATCAAGATCCTCAATGCTCATATGGGCTTTTTCTAGTGCTTTTATGGTAGCAGGGATAGGACCTAATCCCATTACAGATGGTTCAACACCTGCACTGGCTGCTGCTTTAATTTTTGCTAATGGTTGTAAATCAAATTCTTGTACCATTTCTTTTGAAGCCAACAATACCGCAGCTGCTCCATCGTTTAAACCAGATGTATTTCCCGCAGTAACGGTCCCGTCTTTTTTAAATGCAGGCTTGAGGTTCATAAGTTTATCTAAGCTTGTTCCTCTTGGGTGTTCATCTTTATAGAAAATAAATGATTCCTTTTTACGTTGAACTTCTATACCAACTATTTCCTTTTCGAATTTACCATTCTGTATAGCAGAAGCAGCTTTCTTTTGACTTGCGAGTGCAAATTCGTCTTGTTCTTCTCTAGAAATCCTATATTTTTCTACTAGATTTTCAGCTGTAATCCCCATATGATAACCTTCTATTGCACAATGGAGGCCATCATAATATAAGCCATCAACCGTAGTTAGATTCCCCATTGCTTTTCCCCAACGGCCATCCAATATGAGGTGGGGGACACGACTCATGTTTTCTGTTCCACCTGCAACAATTAGTGATGCTTCTCCAAGCGCTACCTGGTGATATCCCATAATTATGGAACGAAGACCAGAAGCACATTGTTTATCAATTGTTAATGAAGGAACTGAAACATGGATACCGGCTTTTATACTGGCCTGACGTGCAGGATTTCCTTTTCCTCCAGCTTTGAAGACATTACCTAAGATAACCTCATCAATCCTATGGGATGGAACTCCTGATCGATTCATTGCTTCCTTAATGACAAGTGCTCCAAGTTCAGAAGAAGAGAAATCTTTTAAACTTCCTCCAAAACTTCCAATAGCTGTTCTACAAGCGGCAACAATATAAACTTCATTCATAAATATTCCTCCAAATCTATCTGAATTGTGGTTTTCTTTTTTCAATAAAAGCGCTTAATCCCTCAACTGAATCTGGATAGTCAAATAAAATAGAAAATTGATTTAGTTCTTCCTGTAGTCCTGGCTCAACCCGATTTTCAAATAAACCTGTAATAAGTTGTTTAGCTGTGGCAATTGCACATGAACTTCCTTTTGATAAAATTTGGGCTACTTCGATTGACTTTTCTAAGGGATTATCTACAAGATCACTAACGATTTTCAGTTCGTAAGCCCTTTTAGCTGAAATGATTTCTCCAGTTAATACCAGTTTATTTGTAACTGATGGACCAACCATATTTAGTAGTCTTTGGGTTCCTCCTCCACCTGGAATAATTCCAAGTTTTACTTCGGGAAGCCCAAATTTAGCTGAATTTCCCGCGATTTTAATGTCACAGGCAAGAGCCAGTTCAAATCCTCCGCCAAGACAATAACCCTCAATTGCTGCTATGATGGGCTTTTGAACTTTCGTTAATTTTTCATGGAGTAACTTCATTCTCTTTGCAATTTTCAATGCATCAGATACAGATATACCCATCATCTCCCGGATGTCTGCTCCTGCAATAAAGTCCTCTTCATTCCCCGTAAGAATTAATACTTTTAAATCTTCAGTAATGGTGAAATAATCAATGAAAGATATAATTTCTTCAACCATTTTTCCATTTAATGCGTTTTTTGCATATGGTCGATTTGCTCTAAGTATGACAATTGATTTTTCAACTTGTTCTACTAAAACATGTTCAAACGAAAACATGTTGTATCTCTCCTTTCTTTGTAAAAGCTAAATTGCAAGTATCATGCCAAATCGATAAGCCTTTGATTAACAATGATTATGAATATTGAAACATCCTAGAACGAGAATTGTTGCTCCCTTCCTTAAAGAATTGAAACAAAACAATATCATTTACAAAAGACTTATCAATTTTAATACTATCTATCGGCAAATTTTTCAAATAACTTATCCGTCTTCCGAATTCTGAAACTCTACCTTAACCATTTGTTTGATTTGACCTTCATTGGCTATTTCGACGGGTATATAAATAACTTGTTGGTGATTTTGATTTAGTATTTGTGCCGAGTTTCTTCATCTTGATGTACCTTTTCTGAATTATCCTAAAATGGTTCTTGCAACATTCTCAATAATGGTTTCTGCTTTTTGCAGGTTAACCCTTGCAATTCGTAATTCCTTGAACCATCGTTCAATTGGCAGGTCCCCTGCATACCCTGTACCACCATGAATTTGTAACACATCATCGATAATTTTTGCAGTCGTTTCCGTTGCATGAAGCTTCGCCATTTGCGCCGCAAGCTCGAAATCGGATTCTTGGGTATCTGATTTTCTTGCAGCATCTTGAACCATTAATCTTGCGGACTGGAGATTAATAACCGCTTTTCCAAGCATGGAGCGAATGGACGGGAATTCTGCGAGAGGTTTACCTCTTGTAATTCTCATTTTGGCGAATTGCTTTCCATACTCAATGGCTTTAGCAGCTACACCAATAGATTTTGCACCAAGTAGGATTTGTGCTTCTGCCAACCACTGCTTCATTAAGTCAGTACCTTCACCTACTGCACCAATTCGTTGATTGTCATTCACTCGATAGTTTTTTAATGAAATACTATGTGTTGTTTGAACATCGATCAATACCGTTTCCTCTTTCTCTAATTGGTCATCCAATTCTAAAAGGAAAAGTGTCGGTTGATTTTCTCCATTTTCTAATATACAATTTACAAGAACGACTCCAAAAGCGGACTGTTCAAGGTTTTGGATGTATGTCTTTTTTCCATTGAGTATCCATTCATTACCACTTCTGACCGCTGAGCTGGTCAGTTTCTCAAGATAGTTATCCTCATGTTCCTCCCAAAGAGCAATAAAACAACCCTTTCCTTCTTTAATAGCAGGTTTAACTAACCATTCGATTTGCTCATTAGTACATTCCTCTAAGAAACGAGGGAATTCTCCTCCAAAGGCATCTACAGCTGGATGGTATAGTCCTAGACGATGCTGTGAGGCTTCTTCAAGCAAAATTGCTCTTGCTAGTACAGATAAGCCAGCACCGCCCCATTCCTTTTTCGCTCCTAATGCTTGTAAACCCGAACTCTTTGCTTCTGTTTGCAGTCGGCTAACTACTTCTTCTGGCAATTTTTTTACATATTCACCTGGCGATAACTCTGCAGGTGCTACACTCTCTTTAATCAACGACTGTACAGTTTTTTTTAATAGTTGTAACTCTTTATCTACCAACAATTCAGACATTATTATCCCTCCAAATGAGACCTATTTTAAAATCTCTTTTCTCTGTGCCTTAGCAGCTTGTTCAAGCAGGTTCTTGATTCCAACATCTAACTTACTAAATCGAATATCCGTTGTTTCGCCAATTTTCCAACGATAATAGATTTGCTGGAGAATGACAGCGATTTTATAAAAAGCAAAGGTGAGGTAGTAATCAATATGCGATACATCTTGACCGCTTTTCTTCGCGTACATTTCTAGTAGTTCTTTTCTTGAAACAAAACCAGGTTTTGTCGTTACCGACGTAAATCCTGTTTCTTCTTCCCCCGGTTCCGTCCAATAGGCTAATGTAGCCCCCAGATCGGTTAAGGGATCACCAATCGTACTTAATTCCCAATCAAAAACACCGATTACCTCGCTTGGATTTGTAGCCGAAAACATCATGTTATTCAGCTTGAAATCATTATGAACAATCGTTGGTGCCGGTGATGGGGGGATATTGTCAATGAGCCATTTCTCTAATGATTCAACCCAGAGGATATCATTTGTTTTTGCAATATGGAACCTTTTAATCCATCCATGTACCTGTCTGCTTAAATATCCGTCCGGATATCCGAAATCATTTAAACCTGCAGCTTCATAATCAATCGAATGTAATTTGACTAACGTATCTATCACAGCATTTGAAACAAGAACCCCCGTATCTGCCCGATTTTCAAACTCCTTAGGTAGTGAATCGTCGAGAACGACACCTTCTTTTTTCTCCATCACATAGAAGTGTCGGTCCATAACGCTTGGATCCTCACAGTAAAAAAAAGGCTTAGGTGCCAGTGGGAATACCCGATTAATCTTTTCTAATATCTCACATTCTCTTTTCATGTCATGTGCCTTTGGTGGTATGGGACCAAACGGAGGTCGCCTTAAAACCGCTTGCCAATCCCCAATCGAGATAAAGTAAGTTAAATTTGAGTAACCTGCAGAAAATTGCTTTACCTGTAGTGACTCATCTGTTAGTCCGGATATTTGCTGAAGAATATATTCCTTAATGGTTAACCAGTTAATATCATTAACTTTTTTGGGTAATTGTTGTTGGCTCATGCAATCTCTCCTTTAACTGGAACTCTTTTAAGACTTGACGTGCTACAACCATCCGGTGCACTTCATCAGCACCATCGTAGATTCTTGCTGCCCTTGCTTCCCGAAGCAGACCCTCAAGTGGTGTGTTCGAACTTACCCCATACATACCTAAAGTTTGAATCGCACGATCAAGGACGTTGTTTAACATATGAGCACCGTATAGTTTGATGAGCGAAACTTCCTTACGAGCCTGATCACCCTGATCCATTTTCCAAGCTGCCTGAAGGGTTAATAATCTAGAAGCTTGAATTTCAGCTTCTGAATCGGCGATATAATTTTGAATGGTTTGTGAGTCAGCAAGAGTTTTCTCGCCATCCTTTTTTGTTAACGAATAAGCAATCATTTCATTCAATGAACGACGAGCGACACCGAGCCAGCGCATGGCATGGGTGATTCTGCCTGGGCCTAATCGCAATTGTGCCAGTTTAAATCCTTCGCCTCGTTTGCCAAGCAAATTTTTTGCTGGAATTCGGCAATTATTAAAACGGACTTCACAGTGTCCGCCTGGATAATGGTCACCCATGACAGGTACCTCGCGAACGATTTCAAAACCTGGATTATCTGTTTCGACAATAAACAGGCTTGTTCGATGGTGAGGGTCAGCATCCGGATCGGTTACAACCATCGCAATGGTAAAAGCAGCTCCCTCGGCACCTGTGGTATACCACTTATGTGCATTGATTACCCACTCATCTCCATCCTTTACTGCAGTTCCAAGCAGCGTTCTTGGATCTGAGCCAGAAACCCCCGGCTCTGTCATCGCAAAACAGGAGCGAACATCGTAATTTGCCAATGGCTTTAAATATTTTTCCTTTTGCTCTTCATTCGCTGCATGGACTAATATTTCTCCATTACCCGCATCAGGAGCCATCGAACCAAAAACATATGGACCGATTGGACTTTGGCCAATGACTTCAGAAAGCAAACCTAATGACACGAAACCCATACCCATACCACCTAGTTCTTTAGGTAAGTGGCCTGCCCATAATCCTTTCTCCTTAACGATTTGTTGCAATGACTTTAATATTTCCTCTGGCAACCCACGGTGTGGGACCATGTATTTTTCATTTGGATACACATATTTATTCATAATTTCCGTTGCTTGCTCAATCATCCTTTTTTGCTCTTCACTTTCAGTAAAATTAAACACTATTAATCACTCCTATTGGAATTACGATAAATTTCAAAATAATAGTAAAGTTGAAAATCGAGAGATAAATATTATTACTAGGTGAAAGAATACACAATCTCTAATTAAAATTTTTCATTCATTTTTGAAAAAAATATAAAACTTTAGGCATGCTTCAAGCTCTTATTGAGCAAGCCATCCTCCATCAACAAAAACAGTTTGCCCTGTCATATAATTACTAGCATTTGAAGCTAGTAAAATAGCTACTCCTCCCAATTCATCAGCCACACCTAATCTATTCATTGGTGTTTTACCAACGATTTTTTCTCGTACTTTCGGATTGCTTAGTTCAACCGTATTCATTTCAGTTTCGATATAAGAAGGACCAATCGCATTGACATGGATTCCATACCTAACCCATTCGAGGGCAAGCGATCTAGTTAGATTGATGACTGCAGCCTTACTGGCAGTATAAGGACTTATTCCGAGATCACCGACAGCACCTGCGACAGAAGCAACATTGATGATTTTTCCAGATCCTTGTTCCTTCATTATCTTCGCTGCAGCCTGACAGCAGAAAAAGAGTGATTTAACGTTTAAGTCCATCACCATATCCCAGTCTTTTTCCGTAACTTTAAAAGCACTCTGGGTATGTGAAACCCCTGCATTGTTAACAAAAATATCAAGCTTTCCGAAATGTTCAACTACTTGCGATACCATTTCTCCTATTGCATCAATATCCCGTAGGTCAGTAGAAAAGCTAAGTGCCTTTCGACCTTTTTCTTGTACTTCTGAAACTACTTGTAGATTTTTTTCCTCATCTCTACCAACAACCGCAATGTCCGCACCAGCGTCAGCTAGAGCTAACACAATTGCTCTACCTAATCCGCGGTTACCGCCAGTTACTACTGCAACTTTATTTTTCAGGTTAAATAACTGCATATTTTCACCATCCTTTTCTAGTATTCCATGAATCTTATTCAATTTGGTGCCATACTGATAAGCTAATTATCGTGACATCGGATAAATCCTGTGCTTCAAGTGCAAGATGCCACCATAATAGTGAAGGATACGCCATTATTGGGTATCCTGTTCTCCGACAAATCGGCTTATCTCATTCATTGGCATGTCGTTTGCCATCCTGTTGATCCACACATCTCATGGTGAAGTTTGAACTAGACTTGATGGACCATTGAACATCAGCCCGATGAATTTTAACACAACTTTGGCAGTAGGATTAGAGATTTTTATCCGAAAAAAGGGGGACTTTTTCAGGGGCCTCGAACCGTCCCCCCTGGTCCCTCATAATCCTTAGACTTTAACCTTTTGAAGCTTTTCTAAAATCAAAGCCCTTAATTTATATTTCTCAATTTTTCAAGACGATTACGGTGGCGATTTTGAAAGTCAAGGGGTTTTGTGATGGTTCCTTACGATTCTATGACACTTATTGTGCCATTACATTTTATAGAATCTTAAGTTGAGGACATTGGGTCTGACCCCCGCAGCCACCCTTGGAGGATCGAGATTGAGTTTTTCTCTTTTTTCAATTTTTTTGCGAATATGATCCGGAATGATAATGCTTTGTTTCTCGTTCATATCCGTTATTACTATTGTTCCACATCCTGATGCAACGAATCGGTGATTATCTGCAATGTAATACTCTAAATCAATGGATTTCTGACCTAGCTTTGCTGCTCGTACCCCCACTGCCAGTGTAGATGGAAAGTATGCTTCACTATGATAATGGCATGCTATGTCAGCAGTTACGGCTCCTAGATTTTCCAGATGAAAACCCAGACTATTTAAGTATTCTGATCTCGCCTGTTCGAAATACATAAAATAACTTGTACTATTAACATGACCTAACAGATCGGTTTCACAAACACGGACTTTAATTTCTGTTTTAAAATGAAATCGCTTCAACCACTCATCCAGGCTTGGCTTAATATAATTGGCTCTTGCCATATAAACTCTCCTATTCTGAAGCACAAACTCTGTCCATTAAATCCGAATCTTTGATTCTTTTAAATGCATTGAAAGCCAATGATATTCCTATTTCCAACGGTTGCCGACATCTATTGCAAAATCCTCATAGGGACGAATAGGAAGCATTTCCTCAATTTCAACATACTCTGATAATGGGAGCCCAGCCATAAAGGTTCGATCCAGTTCATCATGAGAGGAAGCATTATAAATGAGCACGACTTTTCTTTGTCCAGAAATCTTATAGGCCCCGATGATTTTCTTTCGCTCAACTGCTTTAAGACAAAGTTTCGCTTCAGCCTCCCATTTCTCCCATAACTCATCCATAGAGAGATCCTTTTGAATAACTGCAGCTTTGATTAAAAATAACAAGATAAACGCCTCCCTTGCTTCACTTCACTTTTTAAAATTATACTCTTTCAATGATCAGCGCTGTGCCTATTCCTGCTGCTCCGCTTATGGCCACAAGTCCGCGCTTCTGATTGCGTCTATCCAATTCGTCCAACAGCGTACAAATGAGCATACCTCCCGTTGCCCCAAGTGCATGCCCCATCGCAATCACACCGCCGTTCGGGTTCAGCTGATCCCGGTCAAGACCAAAATCACGTTGGAACTTTAGTACCGTCGCCGCAAAAGCTTCATTAAATTCAAACAAATCAATATCCCCGATTGTTAATCCTGATTTCTTGAGAACCACTTCAGCTGCCTTTTGCCCGCCGCCTAATAAGAAAGGGTCATCCGCAACGCTAGCGGAAGCCACAATTCTGGCTCGCGGTGTTAAGCCCAGCTTTTTCCCTTTTTCTTCCGAACCAATGAGAATCAAAGAAGCTCCGTCGGCTAAGGAAGGAGAATTCCCGGCATGATGGACATGGGAGAATTCCTTCAATTGAGGGAATTGCAGTTTAATCCGACTCTCCATTCCACTTATATGTTTTTCGGAAAACGATGGCTTTAAAGCCGTTAATTTTTCCATTGAAATATCAGGACGAACGAGCTCGTCCTTTTCTAAAAATTCTTGATGTTGTTGATCATAGACAGGGAGTAAAGAACGGTTGAAATAGCCTTGCTGATACGCATTCTCGGCGCGTTCATGCGATTCATAAGCATATTGGTCAAGCTCTTCACGAGTAAATCCCGATAACGATGCCATAATATCAGCGGATACCCCCATATGGACATAATTTGTTTTATCCATCACTTCGGGAGCAGAAAACCACGATCCTTCATCAGAAAACATGGGAACTCTCGAGGAAGACTCCACGCCCCCTGCAATGACAAGCTCATCCATTTCTCCCTTCACTTTTGCAGCAGCAATCAGAACGGCATCTAAACCTGACGCACAATAGCGATTGACCGTCATGCCGGGAATGGTATTGGGCAATCCAGCAAACAGAGCTGCCACCTTAGCAATATTAGACCCTTGGTCGCGAACCTGTGTTACACAGCCTAAAACAATATCGTTCACTTCTGATAAGCGCAGTTCGTTCCTGGATTCAAGCGCATGAAACAGTTGTGAAACGTAATGGATGGGATTCACTTCAAGCAATGAACCATTTTTCTTCGCTGCCCCGCGCGGTGTACGGATCGTATCATAAATATAAGCCTCCATCTTTCTCACACTCCTTTCTTAAAAATAAAACTACTTAATTTACTCGTTCACCCTTCACCATCTCCCGGAGCTGATTCTTCAAGATTTTCCCTACCGGATTTCGCGGCAACTGCTCCAAAAGGACCAATCGCTCCGGCAATTTATAAGAAGCAATCTGTTTCTCCCGTAAAAATGCAACAAGTTCCTCCAGCTTGATTTCAACAGACTCTCTTGGAACGACGCAAGCGCATACATTTTCACCCATAATTGGATCCGGATAAGAGACGACAGCCACATCTTCCACCATTGGATGGCCTTGAAGCAATCCTTCCAGCTCCTCAGGTGATATCTTTAATCCTCCGCGGTTGATTACATCCTTGACTCGTCCAACAACTCGATAATATTGATTTTGATCTCCAGCAATCTCAAATAAATCCCCTGTACAAAAGTATCCCTCTTGATCAAATGACGTTTGATTTATTTCGTCTGATTTCCAATATCCAGCAAACAGACTGGCCCCTCTAATCCGCAGCTCACCAGGGTGAAGTGATTCTGTAATTTCCTCCCCTGTCTCTATATCTACAATCTTACTTTCAATCCTTTCAGAAATTCGGTTGTCCCAGTTGAATCCTTTGACTCCAAATCTCGGAAAATATTTTGATCGCATTTCTGGATCGGGGATATCATTCGGACTACTTAAAAATGCCGCCCCTTCATTTGAGCCAAAGTAATTGATAATGTCCACGCCGTACTTTTCCTTCCAACCAGCAATCATCCATGGGGTCAAAGGAGCAGATCCTGTTCCAACAGCCCTCAGTGAGGTAATGTCCTTTCCATTTAGCATGGCTTGATTTTTTAGCATCATATTTAGTAAGGCAGGTGGAATTAGTGTGTACGTAATCGTTTCCTGTTCAACCTGCTGAAGAAATGAGGGTAAATCGAAGGGATGATGCAGCACCAATTTTCCCCCTGATAATAACCAAGGAATCAGCATCCCACCGATACCCGCCATATTCACCATCGGAAAGGTATTTAGAATGTGGTCATCTCCCGTTAGTTGAGCGGCATCTACCGTTCCATAAGCACTGATAAACCATTCATTATGGCTTCTTGGGACCCCCTTTGGTTTACCCTCTGTTCCAGATGTCCAGCAAATGGTGAATATATCATCCGCTGTTATTTCAATCGTTTCACGATAGGCTTTCAATCTCGTAAACTCTGAATCCATCCCGTCTGTATGAATCGAAATCGCCCCTTTGGGAACATCATCCCCAAATACAAAAACATGTTGAACCAATGGGACTTGCTCTTGTATTTTGACATGCATGGCTGCATATTCACGTTGATTCATTTTCTCTATCGTAATCACTGCTTTTGCACCTAACATTTTCAATTGCTGGGAACATTCAAATTCACGATATTGGACCGGAAAAGGACTGGAAATCGCCCCCACTCGCAAAACCGCCAAATAAGAAATCACAAGTTCCACGATATTAGGCAAATGTATCGCCACAATATCATTCTTCACAATACCGTGTTCAAGGAGAATTTCCGCTAACCGGCTCACCCTGTGATCCAATTCTTTATAGGTTAGCCTTTGTGTCAGACCTCCACATAACGCCCCCCGGTTAATCGGATCGATAACTGCTTCCTT
Source organism: Neobacillus drentensis NBRC 102427 (assembly GCF_001591445.1). GTDB lineage: Bacteria > Bacillota > Bacilli > Bacillales > Cytobacillaceae > Neobacillus > Neobacillus drentensis. The sequence goes on from NZ_BCUX01000003.1 coordinate 152,744, forward strand.
GTCCGGCCATTCTTCAACGTGCTGAAGAAAATACGCCTCTATGGTCGCAGTTCCCCACCAGCCTTTTTCTACATACTCTTTAGTTCGTTCATCTGATGAAAGAATCATATTTCTACCGTCCCCCTGCCATGAGGTGTAAATTTTGGAAGGCTCACTTTTCTTTTCGTCAGCAAAAGTAAGCCCTTTCTAAAAAAACAGGTCAAACTTTTATGCCCAACTTGAGCCTGTTACGTGAAAAGCTTTTCACCGTTAATCCACGTCGCATGGAAGCCCATTGGGATATGTTGCGGGACAAGGAGTCTGGCAATCGGGCCAAGTTCAAATTCCGCAGCATCCATAATAATCAGTTCCGATCGATTCTCTCGCTGATCATGAACATATGTCACCAAATAACCATCATCCTCAGCTTTGGCATTTAGTTTCGGTGCATAGGCCCCCTCCGTACCATAACGGCCTTCTCCGAACATATACTTCTTCGATTGCCCCGTCCATGTGTCATATTTGACAAGCCCGTCAAATTCTACCGTTTCACCCGGACCGATATGAACATTATAGGAATAGCGAGATTTCTGCCCTATATAATCGAGGTTAATCACCGGAAACTCTGTGTTCATGTCACATAGCTCGCCCTCTTTCACTTGCCCTGTTTTCAAATTAAAGCGCCAGTAATGAAGCTGGGCATCCACACGAAGAAAGGCAAGCATTCTTTCAATCGGACCGCCCTTTTTTGTACTAGGAGGAGCAGGTTCTTTTACCCGGCATCCTGTTAAAACGATCTCGTCTCCTTCCTCCCAGGCATTAATCACATGGTAAATATAGCAGGGACTTGCTTCAAACCAGCGAATAGATTCGGCTCCGCCATAACGCGGTATAATGCCAAATCGGCTTGGCAATTCGCGGAAAAACTTGACACTGTATCTCCCCAATTTTGCGGATTCAGGGTCATTAAATAACGGCAAATCCATCAGTATCGAGTAATTTTTCGTAATCGCCATATCATGCGGCAGTCGTGGTCCCGGAAGCTCAACCGGTGCAACATGCATTAGCTCTCCTGCTGCCGAAGCAACGCCATACATCATATACGGATACACATTTCCATAATCGAAAAAAATAAACTCGCCTGTATCCTCATCCACTTTCGAATGGGCCGAAATATTGCACGTCAGACGGCCGCCAAAATCCTCTATTCCGATCGTCTCCAATGTTCTGGCATCAACTTTGTAGGGCTGGCCTGACCGATACCAAAGTGTCAGCAAATTATTGTTATGAAAGACAACATCCGTATTGGATGTATTTTTTTCCTTTTCAAAAAACGGATTTTGCCTTTTATCTTCCATTAACCCTGCCCATATGGCTTTTCCTTCGATGGCTTCATGCTGGAAGGCCTTTGTATGGATATAGCGATTACGATAGCTGACTTTTCCACTTTCGAAATAAACGGCATGAAGCATTCCATCCCCATCGAACCAATGATAGCGGCCCTTAGGTTCATGTTTTGGGTTTGGGCCGTTTCGCACATAGGCTCCGTAAAAATCGGTTGGAACCTTCCCCTCAAGGACCGTTAATTCATCCACATACATTTCATCCTTAATCGGGGCGTATAGACCATCGTGGAAATAGGGATTCTGATAGGTTTTTGTGTCTATCATAGAATAAATTCCTCCTTTTCCTTTTGTTTCGCTGGAATCCACTCATTTGACTGCTTAAGATCTGAATAGGCCTTCCTGTATTGCTGTTCAAGCTCTTGAATGATTTCTTTTGCCGGTTGAGTTTTTGTAATCGCATCCACGCCGTGCCCGGCCGCCCAGATGTCCCGCCATGCTTTTGTTTCTCCATGTGGATTTTCAAAGTTTATTTCTTTTTTTGACGATAGATTATTCACATCATAGCCTGCTTTTTCAATACTTTGCCGGAGCATATTGGCATGAACACCAGAAAATGCATTTGTCAGAATGATATCCTCATGTGTTGCTTCGATGAGCATTTCCTTGTATTGATCATTCGCCATACTCTCACTGGCTGCGATAAACTTGGTCCCCAAATACACGAGGTCAGCTCCCAATGTTTGGGCAGCTAAAATGCTTTTTCCCGTAGAAATTCCTCCGGCCAACACAATGATACCATCCCAAAATTCGCGAACGGCATCTACAAAGGCAAAGCCAGTAATAGATCCGGTATGTCCACCTGCCCCAGCGCTGACTAAGACTAAACCATCCACACCAGCCTGAGCTGCTTTTTTGGCGTATTTGACTGAATTCACATCCGCAAACACAAGCCCACCGTAGGAATGAACAGTTTCAATAACAGGGATTGGACTCCCAAGTGCAGTAATGACGATCGGCGGTTGAAATTTTTTCAGTAGAGCAAGCTCCTCCTGGAGGCGTTTATAGCTTCGATGCGCGACGATATTTGCTGCCCAAGGAGCCACTTTTTTGTTTGGATTTCTTTCTTTGTACTCCTTTAACTCCGTTGTCAGTCGGGTCATCCATTCCTCAAGAATATCGATGGTCCGAGCATTTGGGGCAGGGAAAGAACCAATAACCCCATTTTTGCAGCAGCTTAAGACAAGCTCCGGTCCCGATACTAAAAACATCGGTGCAGAAATAATTGGCAATGCTGTGTTTTCTGTTAGCCATTTTGGCAATCTTCGACTCATGGACAATCTCTCCTTTTAATTCATACTTTGCAGCCACAGTGGCATTAAACTACAACCTACACTATTTATTAATGCAAGTACCGTGCCAATAGTATAAATACCTGGTAAATTATGAATATTTAATCAATTATTCTCTTTTTGATGAATTTCGGAATCAATTGATGAATTTTTTATCAAAGGTGCTATAAAGAATGAAAAAAGTTCAGACAGAGTTTGTACCCCGCCTGAACCTATTTAGAATATGAATCTATTAAAAATGGCTGTTGATTGGAGCGAAAGAAGCTTTTATTCAGCTATAAATAGTTAGTATTTCAGATTGCCGAAACAGGAACCTTGTCTCCTTTTGATACAGGTGGTTTGACTTTAGCAGGAACACCTGGTTTGTATCTCACCCCTTTGGTACTTGCTATGAATTCGGCTTTTGCTTTTTCAAGAATGCCTTCTTGATCCAAAAGCAATTCGTAAGCAGATAATGCCATTATTTTCGCTGCATAATGCATTCCCTTCATGCCGATGGATGTACCAACTGAGGCGGTAGCCTGCCAGGTATGAAATTGAACTCCGAGCGGAACACAGGTAGTAATTATTTGCCCCATTGGAACAATCCAAGATACATCTCCTACATCGGATGATCCACCCATGGTTATACCGAAATGCTTCCTGTTGTGATAAAAGTCCGTATCGAGTATTTTGTTTGCATCCGCGCTTGTGGCTTGGTGCATAGCTGCGGCCAACACAGATGGATCGACCGTTTGGCGGAGTTCTTCAGCGAATTTCTTTTCTTCTTTGGTAAAATCCATTGGTCCTGCTGCTTCCGCTTGCGTAAACATGAGCTCATTTAGAGTTTCATTGGGCAATGTATCGTAGCATCCAGATTTAATTTCCCAGCGTACGGAGGTCTCTGTCATCAAAGCTGCTCCCTGGGCAACTTTTAATAATCTTTCTTCCAATTCATTTACTTGCTTACGGTCTGCTCCGCGCAAGAAATAATAAACACTAGCATGTTCTGGCACGATATTGGGTGCCATCCCACCATTCGTAATCTGATAGTGGATTCTGGTACCATCTGGCACATGCTCACGTAAATAGTTAGCACCGACATTCATTAACTCAACAGCGTCTAGTGCACTTCGGCCTAGATGTGGAGCTGCACCGGCATGGGACGTTCTTCCGGAAAAGTAAAATTCAATTGCAGTTAATGCCTGTGTACGGAAATTTACTGTCATATTGGTCGTTCCAGGATGCCAAGTAAGCGCGCAATCCAAATCATCAAATACGCCCGCCCTTGCCATAAATGTTTTTCCTGAGAGCAGCTCTTCAGCTGGGCAGCCATAATATCGTATCGTTCCCGGCAGTTTTTCCGCATCGATTCTTTCCTTAAGAGCAATCACAGCTTCTAGCCCAGCTGTTCCGAGCAAGTTGTGTCCACATCCATGTCCTGGTCCATTTGGAACTGCAGGGGCATAATTTGGCGTGGCCTGCTGAGATAATCCTGGTAGAGCATCAAATTCACCAAGAATACCTATGATTGGTTTTCCCTTTCCGTATTCCGCAACAAATGCGGTTGGCACATCACCTACCCCAGAAGTAACCTTAAACCCTGCCTCTTCTAACGTTTTGATTTGCAAGGTAGATGCAAAGATTTCACTATAGCCTACCTCAGGATAATCCCAAATTTGTTTGGCCACATCTGTAAATTTAGCTTCATTCTCGTCAATCCATTTAGTAATGTTCGATTTTCCCATTCTCCATCACATCTTTCTTTGTAATAATGCTCTCCGCGGAATTCATATAAAAACCGCCCAAATGATTTAGTATAAATGACAGCCAACGAAATGATCAGGAGCCACTTCTTTTATTATCGGGAAATCCGTTTTACATATTTTCATAGCTTTTGGACATCTTGTATGAAAAATACATCCTGACGGTGGATTCATCGGTGATGGAATTTCTCCTTTTAAAATAATTCTCTCTCTTTGGAAATTAGGCTTTGCAATTGGAACTGCTGACAATAGCGCTTGCGTGTAAGGATGAAGCGGATTAGAAATCAGGCTGTCGGTCGGCGCATCTTCGACCATCTGCCCCAAATACATGACTCCTATTCGATCAGAAATATGACGAACAACGCTAATATCATGAGCAATAAATAAATAAGTAAGTTTTAACTCTTCTTGCAAACGGCGCAATAAATTAATAATTTGCGATTGAATGGAAACATCAAGCGCTGATACAGGCTCATCACAAATAACAAGCTTCGGATTAACGATAAGAGCTCGAGCCAACCCTATACGCTGGCGCTGGCCACCAGAAAATTCATGTGGATATCTGTAAAAATGCTCCATACGCAAGCCCACTTTTTCTAGAATATCCATCACAAGATCAACTCGTTCGCTTTTTTTACCAATCCCATGGATCTTAAGAGGTTCCTCTAATGTATGACCAATCCTTTTTCTTGGATTCAGCGAGGAGTATGGATCCTGAAATACCATTTGCATATCTTGTCTAATTTTCTGAAATTCGTCTTTCCTTAACTTAAAAATGTCCCTGCCCTGAAAAATGGCCTCCCCCTCGGTTGGTTCGATTAACCTTAATAGCGTGCGGCCGGTTGTGCTTTTTCCGCAGCCTGATTCTCCGACAAGGCCATATGTTTGACCTTCATGCAATTGAAACGAGACATTATTAACCGCCTTTACCGTCGCTTCTAACCGCCCCAAAGGATTTCGGACAGAGAAGTGTTTCTTTAACCCGTTTACCTCTAATAATGGCTTAGAAGGTTCTATGATTGGCTGAATCGTGTTATGCTTTTTATCTACTTGCATCAGCATATGTCAACTCCTCCATCTCTACAATTTTTTCATAGTGCCAACAACGGACTTTATGCATCGATTGAAGGGTTTCCAATTTAGGCGCTTGTTCTTTGCATTGTTCATCAGCGTATGGACATCTTGAGGCAAATCGACATCCCTTGGGCATGTCATGCAGCGAAGGCATCGTTCCTTCAATGACATGTAAGTTTTGTGACCGGTCACCATCCATTTGCGGGATGGACTTCATTAAACCTTTCGTATATGGATGATAGGGTCTGGCAAAAAGCTCCTCCACATCCGCTTCTTCAACGACCTGACCTAAATACATCACAACAACGCGCGTGCACACTTCTGCAACCACTCCGAGATCGTGAGTGATAAAAATGACACTCATTCCGAACTCTTTATTTAAACCTATTATTAAATCCAAGATTTGCGCTTGAATCGTGACATCTAAGGCAGTCGTCGGTTCATCAGCAATGAGCAGCTTTGGCTTGCAGGCCAGCGCCATTGCAATCATCACGCGCTGTCTCATGCCTCCTGATAATTGATGGGGATAATCGTTCACTCTCTTTTCAGGGGCAGGTATACCTGTAAGCCTCAACATTTCAACTGCTCTTTCATATGCTGCTTTTTTGGAAAGCTTTTGATGGAGCATAACCGATTCAGCGATTTGGTAGCCTATCGTATAGACAGGATTCAAGGAACTTAATGGATCTTGGAATATCATCGAAACATCGTTCCCCCTAAGCTTTTGCATTTTCGACATAGGCAGTTTTAACAAGTCCAAACCATTTAATAGAATTTCGCCATCGTACTTTACCGTATATTTTTCATCAAACAACCTAAGAATCGATTGTGATGTGACACTTTTCCCACAGCCCGATTCACCGACAACACCTAAAATCTCTCCTTCTTCTAGATGAAAGCTGATCCCATCTACCGCTGTTACTCTCCCTCTTTCTGTGTTAAAATGCGTTTTCAGTTCTTTAATTTCTAAAAGTGGTTGTTGAAGCATGGAAGTCCTCCTTTATCACAGCCTTTTTCAACGCTTTATATTCTGGCCTGATTATTTCTTAGCTTGGTTTGTATGCGGATCCAACAAATCGCGAAGACCGTCTCCAAATAAATTAAATCCTAATACAGAAAGAACAATGCATATCCCAGGATATACAACCATCCACCATGCGGTAAAAATCACCTTTTTTCCATCGTATAAAATGTTCCCCCAGCTTGGATCAGGCGCTGGCACACCAGCCCCCAAAAAGCTTAAAGCCGCTTCAACGATAATCGCATTAGCAAATATAAATGTCGCCTGCACAATAAGCGGAGATAGTGTGTTTGGAGCAATGTGAAGCCATATGATTCGCCATGAGGAGGCCCCTTGTGCTTTCATTGCTTCTATATACGTTTCTTCCCGCACGACTAACGCAGCCGAGCGTACAACCCTGGCAATGTATGGGATATACACGATACTTAACGATAAAATAACATTATTTGTACTTGCTCCGAGAGCCGCCATAAGAGCAATCGCTAATAAAATCGCAGGGAAAGCCATAATCCCATCGCAAATTCTCATCAATACATTATCTAACACGCGATAATAACTAGCATATAAGCCTACTGCCATACCAACGATAGAGGCGATAGCAGCTACTGCAAAGCCAACACCCATCGATACTTGTGCTCCGTAAATAATTCGGCTAAGCAAATCCCGCCCGAATTCATCTGTCCCCAAAAGGTGAATTGAGCTAGGAGCACCCAATCTATCATCCACCTTCATTCCATAAGGGTCGTGCGAAATAACAAGCGGACCCAAAATGGAAAGGAGTATTAAGAATATAATAATAGCTAAACCAACGACTGCTAATTTATTTGCAAAAAAACGGCGGATAAACAACTGTCGTTGTTGTTTCTTCAAATTACTCTTGATCACAATGAGTTCTTCTCTTTTTTCCAGCGCCTCCATCTCTCGTCTCCTTTCTATTTCTGATCGAGCCTAACCCGTGGATCAATCACCCCATATAACAAATCAATCACCAAGTTAATAAACACGTACGTAAAGGTTACAAATAAAACAACACCTTGAATGACGGAGTAATCCCGTCTTCCAACTGAATTAATAATGAGTTGACCAATCCCAGGAATATTAAAAATCGTTTCTACTACCGCAGCACCAGTAATTAACACTCCAAATGTTTGACCAAGAACCGTTAATATCGGTAGAAAAGCATTGCGAAGTGCATGTCTGTAAATCACATGCCGTTCTTTCACACCTTTTGACCTGGCTGCTTTTATAAAATTGGTATTTAGAACTTCGAGCAAGGAAGATCTTGTCATCCGAGCTGTTAAAGCGATTTGCATGCTTCCCAAGGCAATTGCAGGCATAATTAAATATTTCAAATGAAGCAATAAGCCCTCACTTAAAGGCTCGTAACCACCAACCGGCAACCATCTTAGTTGCACTGCAAACACTAAGACAAGAAATAGTCCAAGCAAGAAGCTTGGAACGGAAATCCCTAACAGCGCCACTCCCATTAAAGATTGATCTGTAGCAGATCCTCTACGTGTAGCAGCAATAATACCTAAAGGAATCCCGATTAAAATTGCCATAATCTCTGCCAAAATCGCAAGCGATACAGTTGGTCCAAGATGGCTAATAATTGTATCCATAACGGGTTGTTTCATAAAATACGAATAGCCAAAGTCCCCCTGAAACACACCAGATATCCAATGAACATATTGTTCATGGATTGGATTATTTAATCCTAGTTGTTCGCGCAATGCTTTAACCTGCTCCTCCGTAGCTGTGTCTCCCAACATCACTGTTGCAGGGTCGCCAGGCGTTAAATGAATAACTAAGAAAACGACTATCGATACAATAAACAAAATGGGTAGAAGCGCCAACACCCGCTTTAAAATAAAAGCCTTCAACGTTTCCCCTCCTTTATAAGTTTTCCTCGCCAACTATAGTTGACGAGGAAATGCCAAATTATTTTGTTATTTTGGTATTCCATAAAACCGGACCGTTGAAAAATTTAAATCCATCTATCTTCTTTTCCACAGCTAACACTTGAGTAATGTCTCCAAATTTAATAATCGGTAAGTATTCCCAAGAGTATTCTTGAAGTTCATCCCACGTTTTTTTAGCTTCCTCTATAGAAGTTGCTGTATTAATTGCATGCAACTTTTCGGCAATTTTCTCATCAACTGGCCCACCATAAAATTTTTCACCGAAAAATAAAAGCTCTGCAGGAGTCGGTACTGGAGGGAAACCGCTAATAAATAGTTGCCATTTATCTGGCTGTTCACGCTGCGCTACAGTTGTCGGCCAATCATAAATCTCCAATTTAATTTTCATTCCTAATTTCTCAAGCTGTTCTTTAGCGATGATCGTTGCATTTTTCGCGGCTAAGGAATCTTTGGTAGTCAAAATAGTAATCTCTTCTCCGTTATAACCTGCTTCTTCAAGTAATTGTTTCGCCTTTTTAGTATCATGCTGATTATATTGCTCTTTTCCTGCTTCACTGAACCACAACACATTTTCTTTCAGCATATAACTGGAATCCGCGCGATAAGCGTCGATAAGTGCTCCTTTCAATATACTATCGACATCCAAGGCTGCATTAACCGCCTGTCTCATTTTTATATCCGTAAAAAGTCCTTGATTTTTATTAAAAGTCAATGATAAATATCCGCTAAAAGATGTAACCATCTTTAAATTCGGATTACTATTCATCTGTTGATAATCGTCTCTTGACATATCATCTGTTATGTTATACTGACCTGTTTGAATTCCAGCTAGTCTCGTAGAGCTGTCAGACACGAATTCGAAATAAAGATCATCAACTAAAGCTTCTTTCTTACCTGCTAAACCACTTGCTGGTAAATCGACTGGTTGATAACCGTCGAATTTAGCTAAGTGAATATTTTGATCATGTTTCCATTCAACAAATTTGAACGGTCCGGTACCAATATACTCTTCAACTCCTGTCTCTGGAGCTGCCTCGATTACTTCTTTCGGCATAATCGCAGCAAATTGGCTTGTGCTTGCAAGCACATTTAAGATTAATGAAGAAGCTTGTTCCACTTTAAGTAAAACCGTTCCATCGTCCCCAGCTTCAAATTTTGCCCCTTTAATAACCGCTTGTGCCGATCCTGACTTTTCCAACCAGCGATTCATTGACACCAAAACATCTTCGGCAGTCATTTCTTTTCCATTATGAAACTTTACACCTTTTCTCAAGTGAAATGTATACGTTTTACCGTCATCACTTACATCTATCGACTCCGCTAACATTGGAACCGGTTCAAAGTTTTCATTAAAAGCAACTAACGTTTCAAAAATATGTCTTGATACATCTCTTGTAACTAATGCAGTCGTCATATGTGCATCCAGTGTCGGTGGCTGAGTAGGGATGGCAACTTTCAATTCCCCACCACTAACTACCCCATTTTCCCCGGATTTCCCTTTTGGAGTTTCACTAGTTTTATCACTACAACCAAATAGAACTGCCCCTAAAACCAATATAGTTACAAACATAAAAAACCTGTTTTTGATCTTCATTTATTTCCTCCTCGTATATTAGTAGCCATACCTGCTCCTACATAGTCTTGTAAAAAATTCATACAAAAATATTGAATGAGTTTAAATAATAAAAGAATACATTCACCTAGAATACTATCAAGAAAGGGAAAAATTCTATGAGAGATCTGTACGTAAGGGAACGGTCTCTGGAGTTAGTTCAAGAAGTACTCCAAAAGAGTCTTTGGGATGCATAAAACCTAATTCGATGTCATCTACATCAAAATAGATACTATTAACGCGAAGCCCTTTTCCTCTTAACTCGGCTAGAGCCAGTTTAGGGTCTTGAAAAGTGAAACAGAGATGATGAAGGCCTTCTCCGTTTTTTGAAATGTATCGTCCAATTACACTTTCTTCCGACATAGGCTCCATTAAGTAAAGACAGAAGTCCCCAATTTTGACCATACAATCCAAATATAATTCTTCCTCAACTGTCCCTTTACTTACTATTTCCCCTCCGAAAGTATTGGCAAAAAAATCGGCCGCTTTATGGATATCTTTAACCGCAATGGCAACGTAAGGAACTTTCGTTACTTTTGTATTCATTTTTTCCCTCCTTTATTAATTACCGGTAAATACCGGTAACCTTTTTTCTTTAAACGCTCGAACTGCTTCTTTATGATCCATTGTTTGAGCTGCTCTCGGACAGTATACTTGCTCATAGATTAAGGTTGTATTGAGATCTCTTTCTAAACTGTGATTAAGAAGTTTTTTAGCAATTCCAAGTGCTTTCGTAGGAGCTTGAGACAACTTATTAACTTCCTTTTCCACCTCATTATTAAATTCCTCATACCCTACTACTCTAGAAATAAGGCCTAAGTTATAGGCCTCATGAGCATCAAGCGTTCGACCAGAGAATACTAATTCTTTTGCTTTCGCTAATCCAATTAAACGCGGGAGAAAATAGGATCCGCCCATTTCCGGGGCCAAACCAACTTTTACAAAAGCTGCTGAAAATTTCGCCTGATCAGATGCAATAATAACATCCCCTGCCAAAGCAAGACTGAAACCTGCACCAAAGGCGTAGCCATTAACAGCAGAAATAACAGGAACTTCTAAATTTGCGATGTTGTAGAGTGCACGGTTGGCTAGTCTTAGCGCTTCCTGATTATCTTCCTGCGTCATGGTCTCCATTGCTTTCACGTCTCCACCCGCGCAAAATGCTTTTCCAGCCCCGGTAATGACAAGAACTCTAATTTTGTTATTATCCTGAATAAAGGATACAGCCTGATCCAACTCCTTGATCAAAGCAAAATTTAATGCATTTAGACTGTCCGGTCTGTTTAAAGTTATCCAAGCAATCCCTTCTTCCACATCCAAAGAAATTGTCTTGAACTCATATACACTCGACATTCTCAACTCCACCTTTCACCACATTGTTTCTCCCTAAAAATTCTTTCATCCAAATAAAATAGATAAAATTAATCATTCCTGTATTTAATATTCTCAGGTGTCAACTCTATTAACACCCCATGTGCATCTTTTGGATGAAGAAAAGCAAGCTCATCCGTGGCTTCTCCTAAATCGAAAACCTTTAACGATCTTTCTCTTAAATCTTCAACGGCTTCCTGTAAATTCGGGAAGGAAAAAGCGATATGATGAAGCCCTTCCCCGCGTTTTTTTATAAATTTGCCCACAACACTGTTTTCATCCATTGGTTCCATTAAATATAGATGAAAATCCCCGATTCGAATCAAAGCATCCTTATACCCTAAAAAGTCGGAGTCAGGTCCTGAATACCTAGTAAGCACCTCTCCGCCAAACGTCTTTGTAAAAAAATCGGCTGCTTTGTCACGATCCTTGACTGCAATTGCGACATATGGTACCTTTGTTACTTTCGATGAATTCGTTATATTCATACTGATTCTCCTCTCTTATTTTCCTAAGAATTTAGGCGATCTTTTATTGATAAAAGCTTGGACACCTTCATTAAAATCATCTGAGTCAAGAGCAAGGTTTTGTCCAAGTTGTTCAAAGCTTAGAGCTGTCTGCAGATTATGATCATAACTTTTGTTCAATAACTGTTTCATAATCCCGATAGCTTTTGTAGGAGCTTGGCTAAATTGATGAGCCACCTTTTCTATTTCTTGTTCAAAACCTTCACTATTTACTACCCTACTTACTATGCCAATATCACAGGCTTCTTTCGCATCTATCATTCTTCCTGTAAACATCAGCTCTTTCGCTTTCGCTAACCCAATAAGTCGCGGCAGAAAAAATGTACCTCCGCCGTCAGGGATGACTCCAATTTTAATGAAAATTTGCGAGAATTTAGCCTTATCAGATGCGATGATAATATCTCCTGCTAAAGCGAAGTTAAATCCAAGACCAACGGCATGCCCATTAATCGCTGAAATAACTGGAATTTTTAAATTAGCAATATTCGCAATCACTCGATTTCCAACTTCCATTTGTTGATTCATGTCGCCTATGGTATAGTTTTCAAACCCCTTAACATCGCCACCTGCACTAAACGCTTTCCCAGCCCCCGTTATAGTTAATACCCGAATGGTGGAATCCTTTTTAATCCGGGAAACAGCCTTATCTAAATCTAGTAACATCGCATTATTTAGGGCATTCAGCTGCTCAGGACGGTTAAGCGTAATTTTTGCGATCCCATTATTGTTTTCAAAAAGAATCGTTTCGTAAGTTTCTTCAGTAGATAACAATCATCCCACCTCTTTCAAACATAATTCTTAGATTTTAACTTTTTGAAGCTCTTCTAAAATTAAAGCCCTTAATTTATATTTTTCAATTTTATTTGTCGGGGTTTTTGGCAAGTCCGGAACGATGCGAATGTGCTTCGGCCACATATACTTAGGCATTTCTCTTCTCGCCCATTCTTTTAGTGTTTCTTCATTTAATTTATCTGTTCTCGGAACAACGTAGACAACAATATCATCCCCATCTCCCTCTTCGGCTGGAATTGGAAAAGCGGCACATATATCAACTAATTCATGCTGATTTATGAGACTTTCAACTTGATAGGATGAAATATTCTCCCCTTTATGTCTTATCAAACTTTTCATTCGGTCAACGAAATAATAGAATCCATTTTCATCCTTATAGCCTACATCCCCTGAATGAAACCAAAGATTTTGGAAGGCTTCTGCAGTCGCTGCAGGCTTGTTATAATATTCTTTCATCATGATATGCGGAAAAAGAGGGCGATAAGCAAATTGTCCTGACTCTCCAATGTCACATTCCTCATCATGTTCATTTAGGATTGCTACTTCCATAAATGGAGTCGAACCTCCTACGAAACCTTTTGGAAATTTTATGTTACCTTTTGGAAAAGAAAGATTTAAATTTTTGGCAATTTCGGCTACTTCTTCCCTTGTATATCCTTTATACAGTTCAATTGGAGTGCCTTGTTCCTCACCAAGCTCATCAATAATTATATGACACCCGCCCCCGGTCTCAGTCTGCCCATACTCTGTTTCTACAAAATGAATACCAAATCGTTTGGCGAAATCATTGTGATATTCAGGCAGCGGCTGCAGTTGTACTTTTTTCAATGTATTATTACGGTCGTTTTCAGTTGGGGCGGCTTTCATTAACCAATTAATCATCACATCTACAAGGATTGCATTTGTCGCTCCGCTTATTTCAATTCGCTCCCAAAAATTACTTGGACTGAATTTATCCCACATCGCAACCGTGCACCCGACAAAAGCGGCATTGACAACATTCGCAAATGCTGCTCCGACATGATACATCGGCAGGTCACTATAAAGGACATCCTTTTGATTATTAAAAGAGCGGATAAGGTACGTATAACTGTGAAGACAACGATAGGATTGTGCAACCCCTTTAGAAGGGCCTGTTGTACCTGATGTGTAAATAATATTCGCTATATCGTAATAATGGAGGTCAATATTTGGATTGTCATTATTCCCAACTATAAAATCTTGAAACAACAGACAAGGAAACTTTCCATCAAGATTGATATTTACTTCGTCTTGATAATCATGTTCCCACTCTTTTGGATCATGGAGCACGATTGGTATAGACGTTAATCTATCTTTTATATCGTTGATGATTGGTACCATTTGCCTTTCCGTAATCAGCATTTTTGGCTCTGTATCATTAATCTGATATGAAAGCAGGTTGCCCTTATAATTAAAGTTAATCGGACAGTAAACAGCCCCCGCTTTCCAAATACCAAACATTGCAATTGATGTAATGAAAGGATTTTTTAAAAATAGTGAAATGCGATCACCTTTTTGAATGCCATTGTCGATTAATTTGTGTGCGAAACTGTTTGCCAGTTCATTGAATACCTTATAGGTAATCGATCGATGGTCTTCCCCGTAATAGATAAACGTTTTGTCTCCTTTTTCTCTTGCCCATTTTTCAAGATGTTTGATAACCGATTCTTCTTCAGTCCCTAATGTTTGTTTAAACATTTCCATACCCATAAATTCCCCTCCAAACTTACACATAATAACATTTGCAACTTGTTGAATTCGTTTACATTTTTGCAGTGTTTGTGTTCTCCCCTTTTTCTAACCATGATGACTTCAGAAACAGCTTTATCATGTTACAACCTCATGATATAACAATGCAATTACTGTGCCAATAGTAGAAACATATAAATAGTAATGAATATTGTGAATATTATTGAAATTAAAGAGGGATTTTGCTTGTTAGTGATGAATAATAGAATCAGGTGATGAATTTTTTATCAAAGGACATCTGATGAAGGGAGTGTTTTCATTTGCTAGAATTTTATAAACACGTATTTGATTCGACCTATGACGGCCTATGTATTTTCGATGCAGACGGATACGGTATCGCAATCAATAAGGCTGGATGCAGAATTTGTTCGTACACTGAATCAGAGTTTGTCGGTACAAATGTAAAAGATGCTTTAAAAAGGGGAGATATAAACATCTCGGTTTCCCAGGCAGTCGTAAAATACAAAAAACCCACTACACAAGTCGTCAATATTAGGGGGACGGATGTGTTACTTACTGGGAGCCCAATAAAAAATGAAAAAGGCCAAATTACACACGTGGTTTTAAACATTCGCGATATCGCAGAATTGAACAAACTCAAAGTCGATCAAATCCTATCGATTGCTCTTAAAATGAAGCATCATGACAGAGACAACATGAAAATTCATGAAGAGATCCCGGTTTATGATGGTATTGTTGCCAAAAGCCCAGCATTTCGAAAAATCCTTGCTATAGGTGCAAAAATTGCTCAAGTGGATACAACTGTCCTTATTCATGGCGAATCAGGAACAGGTAAAGAAGTGCTATTAAATTACATCCATCGGCTTAGCAAACGAGAAAATCAACCATTAATAAAGGTGAATTGTGCAGCTATTCCTCCAAATCTACTTGAATCAGAGCTATTTGGATACGAAAAGGGAGCCTTTACAGGGGCTGACAGCCGCGGGAAGCCAGGGTTATTTGAACAGGCAGACGGGGGGACCATCTTTCTAGATGAAATTGGAGACATGCCTCTTGATTTGCAGGTCAAGCTTTTACGGGTTCTACAAGAATTTGAAATTACGAGAATTGGCGGAAGGAAAAGCATCAAAATCAATGTACGTGTTGTCTCTGCAACGAATAAAAACCTTGAACAACTCGTAAATGAAGGGAGCTTCAGACAAGATTTATTTTATCGTTTGAATATCATTCCGATTACGATTCCGCCGCTACGTGAAAGATTGGAGGATATTGCCCCGCTAGCCTTCCACTTCATGCAAAAAACGAATAAAAAATATGGTTTAACAAAGAGATTCGCTGATGATACGATTCATTTATTTGAAGATTACGAGTGGCCCGGAAATATCCGCGAGATGGAAAACTTAATTGAGCGGTTAGCTGTGACCATTGATCATGATAATATTCAATGGACTGATCTCCCTTTCCTTAATTCTAGTAAAGGAAACCCTCATCAGCGGTCCTTGAAAAAGATTCTGCAAGACCTGGAGAAAAAAATCATTTTAGAAAATTTAAAGGAATATAAGACAACTCGTAAAACAGCGGATGTGCTGGGCATCAGTCAATCCTCACTTGTAAAAAAGCTGCAGCGTTTGAAATAGCCTGTGGCACAAAAATTGCATCCTTATAAAAACAGGAAGTCGATTTTATCAATTCTTTTATAAGGGGGCAGTTAATCATGAATACGTCGAATGTTTATGTGCTTGGCGGATACCAAACCGATTTTTCAAAAAATTGGGCGCGAGAAGAAAAAGACATTTTTGATCTATTAAAATCCAGTGTGGAGGGCGCACTTCAGGCAACAAAAATTGATCCGAGTGAAGTGGATGTTTGCCATATCGGAAATTTTATTGGAGAGCTGGGGAGTAAACAAGGACAGCTTGGCGGATTGTTTGCGTCGATTCATCCCGCATTTTCCGGCATTCCTGCAAGTCGCCATGAAGCAGCTTGTGCATCAGGCAGTATCGCCATACTGGCGGCAACAGCCGATCTTGAGTCTGGCCGTTATGATTTGGCTTGTGTAACTGGGGTGGAAATGCTGCGCAATATATCGGGAGAACAAACGGCCAATAACCTTGGGGTTGCCTGTTGGACAGGTCGAGAGGCACAAGACGCTACCTATCCTTGGCCCTATTTGTTTAACCGGTTAGTCGATGTCTATGACGAGCGCTACGGGATTCACTACGAACACTTGGCTGAAATTGCCAGAATCAATCTTGAAAATGCAAAGCGAAACCCAAATGCGCAAACCCGAAATTGGCAATTCAATGAATATAGCTTTATAGAAAATGACGAGCATAACCATGTGATTGAAGGTCGTGTCCGCCGCCAGGATTGCGGGCAGGTCACAGACGGCGGAGCAACAATCTTTCTCGCATCCGAAAAATACGCAAAGGCATATGCCGCACGCCATCAGCTGGCATTAGAAACAATCCCTGTCATTAAAGGATGGGGCCATAAGACAGCGCCGATGCTGCTCGAAGACAAGCTAAAGGAAAGTGCGGAGCAACGGTACGTGTTTCCACATGTCCGCCAAGCCATCGAGGACATGTTTGTACGAGCAGGTCTTAGCGGCGTGAACGATATTGATGCGATTGAGACACACGATTGTTTTTCCATCACCGAATATATGGCCATCGACCATTTCGGGATAACGGAACCCGGTGAAAACTGGAAAGCGATCGAATCAGGCGATATCGCTTTTGACGGCCGAATCCCCATCAATCCAAGCGGTGGATTAATCGGTTCAGGCCACCCTGTAGGCGCAACCGGAATCCGCATGGTCCTCGACGCCTACAAACAAGTCACCGGCACAGCAGGAACCTACCAAATAAAAGACGCAAAAAATATCGCCACACTAAACATCGGCGGAAGCGCAACCACAACCGTCTGCTTTGTGATTGGGATATAGGAAAAAACACGGGAAAACCACTGGGACGGTTCTTTTAGGGGACAATCGGAAATTTTGCGCTAAAAAAGGCACAGCTAGCGGTAATGATATGCTCCCCATAAGGTAGACAGATTAAAAAATAAAAAATCTGGCTACTTTAAGGGGAGTATTTATTATGTCTAAAAGTGCTTATTCTGCAGAGGAAAAGTTTGCAATCTTGACATCGTATTTAGAGGGGAAGTATTCGCTAAACGAAATTACTAAAATCTACAAGGTGAACAAATCCACAATTATTGACTGGAAATATAATTTTGAAAAATTTGGCACAGAAAGTCTTATAGAGTCCTCAACCTGGAAAGATTATTCTAAAGAACTAAAGTTAAACGCTATAAGAGATTGGCAGTTAACACCTTAGATGAATTTTTTGATTAACATCGACGGCACAAAATCACAAATGGCACCTTTTGGGCACCCGACAATAAAAAAAGACCGAGTGCCCTCTGGTCTATTTAAAATAAGAATTCGTCAGAACCCTTGATAGTATTGAGTTGGCGGGACCGCCTGGGAATCGAACCCAGCAAACCTGGCACGCAGGTCTCAAGCAGTTTTGAAGACTGTGGAGGACACCAGTACCCCATTCAGCCCCATGGTTGTAATTTTATCAAGATGTATGGACTATAGTAACACAGTCTTTTTACTTCTCTATCATTTGTTATCATATTACTATTTAATATGGTGGTAATCAATAGATTCAGAGTATTTGTCAATTTTTCGACAAGCTTTTTATCAGTCAAATTGGGGATAATTACCTAATCCAAGGATTCACAATAATTTGATTCTAGCTAAAGTTCTTTCGTATAATTGTAGTCAATTATGTCCAATACTTGTCTTTGTTCATAAAAACAGACTATAATAAGAAGAAAATATAGTATTTTGTAGGTGAATAGAATGCTTCATGGTTGGTTTCTATGGTTTATCCTGTTCTGGGTATTTTTCCTTGTCGGATCATTTGCCATCGGTGGATTTTTTATGTTCCGCAAGTTTTTAAAAAAGATGCCGAAAGAAGACGGCAGGTCAGTTATGGATTGGGAAGAACATTATGTAAATGAGTCTCGTCACTTATGGGGGCCTGAGGAGAAAGTTCTCCTTGAGGATTTAGTCAGTCCTGTTCCCGAGCTTTTCCGTGATGTTGCTAGACATAAAATTGCCGGTAAAATTGGCGAAATTGCCATTAAAGAAAATGCTTCAAAAATTACTCAAGACCTCGTCATTCGCGGCTATATACAAGCAACTCCAAAAAGGGATCATAAGTTTCTACGTAAAAAGCTGTTTGAAAATCGAATTGATGTTGCTCCTTTTGAGCACCTATTTTAACCGTCTAGCTAATAGACGGTTTTTATTAAACCTTAAAAAGAAAAAACTGATCCAAAAAAGGACCAGTCTCCCACATAAACCTAAACCTGTTTACCACTATGAAGCTGTTTAAAGAGTTTTTTGTAGTCCAGATACATCGCTATCCGCCATGGCACAATCATACAATAGGCGAGGAAAAAGAACATTCCGCTTAGTTCTCCAAAATCAATGGTTGAACTTAGGACAGATTTCATAATGAGGCGAACAACTAATAACCCAATTAAGATAAAAATAAATGCTTTGGAACGCTTTAGATAAATATCATTATCGCGGATCTCAAACTTTGAGGTTTTGATTAGTAAGATTGAGAAAAGCATCCCAACTATTGCTGCCTCGATCATTTCTGCTCCACTTAGTCTAAATTGCGGTTCAATATACATTAATGCCCCACTTGACATGAAAAGTGGCGGGAGGATTATCTTCAGTGCATTCGTGGGTTTCTTTGCAGCTTTCATACGGACAACCAAGGCGAGCGTGCCCATAAAAACTGCTCCAATTGAAGAAGCAACAACCAAGTTCATTAGATTCATTCCTTATCTAATATATTTTCTAACCCATTATATATCAAATGAATACATTTGAAAAAGTTAAACCCTTGATAAACACTTCCCATTTTTAACGGTACTGGCAATTGCTAGTAAAAAGGAAAAAGTCCTTTTAGGAATTTTCCAATAATAGAAATTTATATTTTAATATAATAACCTTTTCTATCTTATTCAGATAAATTAAAACCCTGTAAACCCTCCAAACATTTCTGAGAAGAATATAATAATTTTTGTCATCCAGTCAAAGAAGAGGACAATCCCCATGATAATCATTATGTAACCACCGATTTTGACAATTTTAGAGCTGTTCTTCTTAATCCAATTCATGCGACCAAGGAAGAAGGAAAGGATAAAGAATGGTATCGCAAATCCTAGTGTATAAGCGATCATATACATCATACCTGAACCTGGATTTGTCGCTGCAAGGGAGATAACAAACGAGAGAATTGGACCAGTACAAGGCGTCCAGCCCGCTGCAAAAGCCATTCCAATTAATACCGAGCCAAAATATCCTGAAGGACGATTTTTAAATTCAATGCGGCGATCCTTCATCATAAATTGCGGGTTTAAAATTCCAACGATAACTAATCCAAAGAAAACAATAAAAATCCCGCCTAGTTGACGAATAAGGTCTTTATACTGTAAGAAGAAACTTCCTAGAAACGAAGTTCCAAAACCAATAGCAATAAAAATAATCGAAAAGCCTAATAGGAAAAATAATGTGTGGAGTAGACTCCGCTTTTGAAGCATGGCATTTTCGCTTTTCAGTTCCCCAACCGACATACCAGTAATGTACGAGAGAAATGCAGGATAAAGCGGTAAACAACAAGGTGATATAAAACTTAAAAATCCTGCTCCTAATGCTAAAAATATATTTACATCTGACATATTAACACTCCCACTATAGTCGATACGTTTATATTCTAACAAATGTTTGATATAAAAGATAATGGTTAACTTGAATATTTTGTGTCGTCGCCTGTTTTTCTGAATCCCTAAAAAAATCCCCTTATTAATGTATATTGGATATTTATTTACAAATGTCTTTGAAAAAATTTACATCATAGGTTATACTAGTAAAACCAGTCCCAATTTGATATATTCGAATTCTATTCATACCATAATTTAGGAGTTATTCGGAAAGGACATCAGCCGTGACAAAAAATGATTTAGTGACATTAATTGAAAAAAAACGAGCTGAATTAATTCAAGTCGCCATTACTAACGGCTTGACATCCTCCGTTGCCATTCGTTACAGCCAGGAACTCGATCATCTTTTAAATGAATATCATAGAGTATATATAAAAAAGATTCCATCTTCAGCTTGTTAACAGTAAAAGTCAAATAGAAATAAATTTTAAGAACTAGTAAAAGCCTGGCTGAACCGCCAGGCTTTTTTCATCATCTAACAACTAGTGTCCTTCGCTCTTGCTTTACGCCTCACGTTATTAATTCACAACATCCCTAAGACGTTCCACAGAACCGTTCTGTAAAAGAAACATCTTATGATACAAACCACCTTGGGCAAGCAGCTCCTGATGATTTCCTCGTTCAACGATTTCTCCTTGATGTAATACTAAAATTAAATCCGCATCCTGAATGGTTGAGAGTCGATGAGCAATAGCGATCGTTGTTCTCCCTTTGCGCATTTTCGATAGGGCGGTTTGAATCGCTTCTTCTGTTTCTGTATCAATATTGGCAGTTGCCTCATCCAATACCAAAATTTTGGGATTCGCCGCAATCGTTCGCGCAAAAGCAATTAATTGCCTTTGACCGCTTGAAAATGTGGTACCACGCTCGACTACTTTGTGGTCAAACCCGTCATCTAGTTTTTCGATGAATGTATGGGCCTGGACAAACCTTGCTGCCTCTTCTACTTGCGCATCCGACATGGTTTCCTGGTGAAGGCGGATATTCTCCTTGATTGTCCCGTAGAATAAAAAGGGATCCTGTAGGACTAGCCCCATTTTCTCCCTAAGTTCTGCTTTTGTAAAATCACGAATCGATTGACCATCAATGAAAATGTCCCCTCGTTCATATTCATAGAACCTCATCAATAAATTAATAATCGAGCTTTTTCCACTGCCGGTATGGCCAACGAGTGCAACGGTTTCACCTGGATTGGCGGTGAAGGTAATCGATTTTAGCACATCCTGTTTCCCATTATAGGAAAAACTTAAATTCTTAAATTCAATCTTTCCTTGTTCAATTGAAATGGTCTTCTCTTCCCTTTGCAGTGGTGCTAATTCGTCCTCATCCAACAGTTTGAAGACACGCGAACCTGCCACAATCGCTTGTTGGTACAAGGAAAGCCTCATCATCATCTGATTGACCGGTTCGAAAAAGCGATCCAAGTAATTAATGAAGGCATAAACCACACCGATTTCCACTACATTGTTCAAAGAAGTAATCCCAAAATAACTTAATACAATGATTAAACCCAAAATATAGATTAGATCAATCGCTGGTCTTAACAATAGACCATCAATTTTGATATTTTTCATTCCTGCCTGGTAGTGTTGGTCATTAATAGCTCCAAATTCAGCCCGGAGCCGTTTTTCCTGACGAAACACTTGAACAATTCCCATACCTGATAATGATTCACTGAGCTTGGCATTTAACTGGCTTAGTCGTTCACGCATATCGAGGTAAAATCGTGAACTTAATTTTCTATAAAGGTTCATGACAAACATTAATAACGGCAGAATGACGACACATAATAATCCTAGTTTGATATTCAGAATAAACATCGCAATAAAAATACCAATTAATAAAAATCCACCTTGGATAAACGTAGCAATAACGGTAACAAACATATCTTTAATGGCTTCGGTATCATTGGTTACCCTTGAAACAATACTTCCTGCAGGTGTTTTATCAAAGTACTTTAAGCCCAGTGACTGGACTTTAGAAAAAACATCAATGCGTAGCTGTTGGATAATTTTTAAAGCAAGCTCTTGGAATTTAACAAATTGAAAAAACATCAGGATCGCTTTGATGATTTGAATGGCCATATAGGTGGAGCCTAGAATTAAAAGCGGCTGAAACGCAAGCTTTCCAGGGGTTAAATAATCATCAATAAATATTTTCACGATAATTGGCAATACAATATCTCCGACGGTTGTTAATAGTAAGAAGATAAATGCCAATACAAGGAGTTTTTTATGTGGGCTTGTATAGGACAGAAGCCGGAATAAAATCTTTCTTTGTTCACGTTCGGTGAGCTGTGTGTTTTCTTCCACCTTAATGTCCCCCATGCTCGACCAGCTCTTCCAATTGCTGGCGTAAATACATTTCCTTATACCATCCATCTGATTCCATCAAATCTTCATGGATACCTCTTTCAACAATCTTACCATCCTCAAGAACAAGAATAAGATCTGCATGTTGAATGGCGCTTAATCGGTGTGAGGTAATAATGGTGGTTTTCCCTTCTCTGTTCTCTCTTAAAGAAGAAAGAATGGCTTCTTCCGTTTTCGCATCAACAGCAGATAATGAATCGTCGAGGACCAGGACTTCCGGATTCATCAACAAAGCCCGTGCAATCGAAATCCTTTGTTTCTGCCCTCCCGATAAAGACACACCCCGTTCTCCAACAATCGTATGGTAACCATCTATAAATTGAAGGATGTCCTCATGAATATTAGCAAGCCTAGCAGCATTCTCGATTTCTTTCGTTGATGCATTTGGGTTAGTAAAGGCAATGTTTTCACCGACAGAGGCTGAAAACAAGAAATGATCTTGTGGAACATACCCGATAGCTTCGCGTAGTTTTTCGAGTTTATATTCTTTCAGAGCTTTTCCACCAAACATAATCTCACCATCATAGCGATCAAATTCACGTATAAGGAGCTTTAAGAGAGTTGTTTTTCCAGCACCTGTTTTCCCAACAATCCCAAGTGTTTCCCCTGTATGTAATATGAAATTAATATCTTTTAAAACCGGTATTGTTTCCCCGGGATAAGTAAAATCCGCAAGCTTGTATTCGATATCACCTTCCGGCACGACATTTAAAGCTTTCTCGTCATCGGAGATGTCTACTTTTTCTTGAAAGAGCAAGGAAACCCGGTCATATGAAGCACTCCCCCGCTCAACAATGTTAAATAGCCAACCAAAAGCAAGCATTGGCCAGACGAGTAACCCTAAATAAGTAGTAAACGATAGTAATTGCCCAATCGTTAATTCCCCATTTAGGACGTACTTCGCTCCAAACACAATCGATAAAAAGAAGGAAATTCCCACAATAATCGAAATCGTCGGATCGAAAAGAGAATCAATTTTTGCAACTGTAATATTTTTTTGGACAACGTCCTCGGATTGCTTACGAAAATCCTCAATGTCTTCCTTTTCTTGACCAAAGGTTTTAATTACTTTAATCCCGGTGATACTTTCCTGAGTCTTATCATTTAAAGATGAAAATGCTTCTTGTGCTTGATAAAAGGTTCGATGAAGCATCGTTCCAAACCAGCTCGTAAGGATTACCATAAGGGGCATCGGAATTAAACAGATTAATGTTAATTTCCAACTTATTGTAAAAGCCATCGCAGCAATGACAAACCCGCCAGTTGAAAGAGAATCAACGAACGTTAACACGCCAACACCTGCTGTCTGCTGAATTGCCTGCAGATCATTGGTAGCATGTGCCATCAGGTCTCCAATCCGACGTTTTTGGTAGAAGGCTGGTGACATATTAGTAAAATGCTGATAGAGACGATTTCGAAGCAATTTACTAAGCTTTACCGATGAACCGAAAATCATAATCCTCCAATAGTAGCGAAGGAAATACATGGCCAAAGCTACAACGACGAGCACACCCATCCACTGACCAAGTAATCCAATAGTCATCGAGCCATCGTTAATATGGTCGGCAATGACCCCAATTATTTTTGGCGGCACCAGCTGTAATATCGCTACAATCATTAAGATGAATATCCCTGAAAGATACGCTTTTTTCTCTTGTTTAAAATACCAGCCTAATTCTAAAAATACTTTCATTCAAACGCCCCCAAGACAAAAGAAAATCGTTCTCCTAAAATTGTGCACCGGAAAATTAATCCAACTGACTGAGGTTTCATTTTACCAAATTTTTATAAAATGATAAAGATTTAGAATTTAAAATACGCCACGAAAAAAGCACTCATTATATGAGTGCTTGTCCGTATTATTTTGATTGTTGCTTGTTCATAGCAGCCATCATTTGGTTGATTTTCTTTTGTGATGGTTTTTGACCCATTTGCATCATCATCATTTTTAACATTTGTTCATTGATTGGTGGATTTTTCTTTAAATAGCTCATCATATATTTACGAGCAATGAAAAATCCTAGTGCTACACCAGCTGCTAATGCTAGTATACCAACTAGAATGTAATATAACATATTCAACTTCCTCCTTCGTGTTGTCTATCTTACAGTGTACTAAATTATACACGATTAGACAATATCTGCGATTAGATAAATTTTCTTTCCTTTATTGGCTTTAACCAGCCGTAACGTTGATGTTTGAGGTCTAACGCCAAAAAAGAAGACTCACACTTTCTTAATACTTCAAAAAAAGCCGTCTCTGCTTCATAACTGCCCTGGGCATCAATTGTAATTAAGTCTTGGAATACTTCTAACTTTGCCGTACTTAGTTTTCCACTTAATTCAATTGAATATGCACCATGCTCTGCTTTAAATCCCTTAATTTTCCCAAGCTGCTTTTGAATGAGCTGATGAATTTTAAGTACCTCTACTTTTTTGGTTATATAGGAAATTTGTTTTTGTGTAATAAATTTAAGCTCGCCGTTTGCTTTTTGGTGCTCATGAAAAAGCTGAAAAAACAATCGCTCTCTTCCGAAGTAATGGGTCGCAAATTCATCTTCTATTAAATATAGCTGATATTTTCTCACCACTGTTCTCTCCTTCGTTGATTACCCTTTTTACTATTATAAAAAAAGTCAAACGTAACTTTTGTCTTTCGGCGGCAAAAACTTTCACTATTTTTGTCGATTAGCAGGATTCTAAGCAATTCTTTTATAAATTCGGTAGATTTATTGAATTTTCCTTTTAATAAATGGCATTGTTCAAAAAATTGTAAAAAAATTAAGCGTAAAAAAAGAAGAACGGAATTATCCGTTCTCCCTAATACTTCAATATTAACTATTGTTGCAAAAGTACTTTCACACGAGCTACCACATTGCTTACCGTAAAGCCAAACTCTTCCATAATCTTTTCTCCAGGCGCTGAAGCTCCGAAATGATCGATTGCTAATACATCGCCTTCGTCACCAGTATATTTGTGCCAGCCAAAGGATGCTCCCACTTCAATTCCAAGACGCTTTTTCACATTTCTTGGTAGCACAGACTCTTTGTATTCTTTGGATTGCTGCTCGAAGCGATCCCATGAAGGCATACTTACAACTGAAACATGGACACCCTCGCCCGCTAGAGCTTTTTGAGCTTCAACTGCAAGGCTTACTTCTGAACCAGTTGCCAGTATTAATGCATCCGGAGTATCCCTTTCTGATGGTGAAACAACATATGCTCCTTTTGAAACACCCTCATATGCATTTGTATCTGTTCCTTTTAACGTTGGCAAATCTTGACGAGTCAAAACAAGTGCTGTTGGTTTGTTTGTTGACTCAACTGCAAGTTTCCAAGCGGCGGCTGTTTCATTGCCATCGGCAGGACGAATAATTGATAATCCTGACATCGCACGTAATGCTGCAAGCTGTTCAACTGGCTCATGTGTTGGTCCGTCTTCCCCGACAGCAATACTGTCATGGGTGAATACATACGTAACAGGTAAGCCCATTAACGCTGCTAGACGAATTGCAGGACGTAAGTAGTCAGAGAAAACAAAGAAGGTTCCGCCAAATACTTTCACCCCGCCATGAAGAGCTATACCGTTCATAGCTGCTCCCATTCCAAATTCACGAACGCCAAACCAGATATTGCGGCCTTCATAGGAACCAGGCATAAAATCAGTTGTACCCTTAATCATCGTTTTATTCGAGCCGGCAAGGTCCGCTGATCCACCAATAAAAATTGGTAAATTCTTAGCAATTCCATTTAAGACTTCACCTGAAGAAGCACGGCTTGCCAAGCTTTTTCCTTCAGCATAAACCGGAATATCTTTGTCCCAACCTTCAGGAAGTTCATTATTTAATGCTTGTTCTAGCTGTGTAGCGAGTTCAGGATACTCTTTTTTATATTGAGCGAAAAGATCATTCCACTCTTTTTCCTTTTTCTCACCATTTTCAACGATTAGCTTCTGGAAGTTATCATAAACCTCTTGCGGCACATGGAAATCTTCTTCAAAGGTCCATTTATAGGCCTCTTTTGTAAGCTTTAGTTCATTTGCTCCCAGTGGTGAACCATGTACACCTGAAGTTCCAGCACGGTTTGGTGAGCCGTATCCAATGACTGTTCTTACTTCAATCATTGTTGGTCTGTCTAAATCATTTCTCGCTTCTTCAAGAGCTTTTGCAATTTCTTCAAGATTGTTGCCATCTTCGACTCGAACATATTGCCAGCCATAGGATAGGAAGCGATCTTTGACACTTTCTGAAAATGACTTATTTAAGTCTCCATCAAGAGAGATATCATTTGAATCATATAGGACTACCAATCGACCAAGTTTCAAGTGTCCTGCTAATGAAGCTGCCTCAGCAGATACACCCTCCATTAAATCTCCATCTCCACAGATGCTGTATGTAAAATGGTTCACAAGTTCATATTTATCTTTATTATAAACACTTGCCACATGGCGTTCTGCCATTGCCATTCCAACTGCCATCGCAATCCCCTGACCTAGTGGACCAGTGGTTGCTTCAACACCCTCTGTGTGGCCATATTCCGGGTGACCAGGCGTTTTTGAGCCCCATTGACGAAATTGTTTTAGATCATCCATTGTTAAGTTGAAACCGGACAAATGAAGCATGCTGTATAACAATGCTGAACCATGGCCAGCCGATAAGACAAAACGGTCACGGTTAAACCAGTGAGGATTTTTGGGATTTTGGTTTAAGAACCTCGTCCATAAAGTATAAGCCATTGGCGCCGCACCCATCGGCATCCCTGGATGTCCTGAGTTTGCTTTCTCAATCGCATCAATCGCAAGTGTTCGAATTGAAGTTACAGATAAATCATCAATAGTATTAAACATGAATTACATCCTTTCCTAATCACTAGGTTACTAAATACATTTCAATTTTATATTGCTACCGTTATTTATTCAACAAATAGCATAAAATAAGAAACAAATATCACTTTGCTTCTTATTTTGACACAGAAATAGTCACAATATGTAATAAAGGAATACAAAAAAATGTATTCCTGAACTTTTAATGAAGTGTATTTTTTTTCCTAGCTTTAATTTTTTCTGGTGTTACATCGTTTCCTTCGGGATCAATAAACTTGGTGTTGGTAAGAGTATCTAGCATATTCGAACGGAAAGTAGCTAAATATTCACTTCTAAGTCTCGATTGCTCTTTAGCTTCTATTTCAGTCAATCCCGTTGCCTTTGCTTTACGCGCCAGTTCATTTATTCTAGCCATCTTTTCTTTTGAAAGCATTCAAGGACCTTCCTTTCAACTATTTACA
Source organism: Neobacillus drentensis NBRC 102427 (assembly GCF_001591445.1). Lineage (GTDB taxonomy): Bacteria > Bacillota > Bacilli > Bacillales > Cytobacillaceae > Neobacillus > Neobacillus drentensis. The sequence goes on from NZ_BCUX01000003.1 coordinate 180,680, forward strand.
TGACACCTGATTTTACTAAAAAAAAAACCTAATGACAAGGCATTAGGCTTTCTCTTCTTGTGATTCAATATATTCCTGATACCTTCTATGAACCGTGGCTTTAGAAATATTAAACCCAAACCCTCTAAGGGTTGCGGCTATTTCCGAAAATATTAAACCATTTTTTCTTAACCGGACAATTTCTTCAATTGGTACTTCAATTTTCTCCCGTCCGGAAGCTTCACCGAGGTTTTTTAAATTTTTTTCTGGTTTATACCCTTTCTGGACTGCTCGCTTCATTCCACGCTTAATTTTGGCATTATGTAGTTTTCGTTGGTACTCTTCTACCATACTTACGATATTCAAAACCATGGAATCAGATTCTGAAAGCTGTAATTCCCCACTATGGGAGATACTATAAAGTTTTATATTTTCTTTTAATATACAATGCAAGAGGGCAATTTTTGCATTTCCTCGTCCGAGACGTGTTTCATCCTGTATTAAGATAGCTTGTACTTGCTTTTCTTTAATACGTTCTAATAATTGAAAAATCCCTTCCCGGTCGAAATCATAGCCACTTGCCTTTTCTTTAATTACCCGATCAATCTCAAAGTGATAGGTGTTGGCTAATTGGATTAATTCCTCTTCCTGGCGCTTTAATGATGTTTCTTGGGTTTCTTTTTTGGTACTGACACGGCAGTAAATGATTGCTTTCATAAAAATCCCTTTCTATTCTTCAAGCGCACTAGCTAATTCTTTTGTAGATGAGGCTTCTTTACTGACAGGAATGATGATTTCTTCTCCAGGAAAAATTTTATCTTCGTCAATTTCATTATGCTTTTTTATCCAAGCAACAAATTCCTTGTTTGACAAAGAATGCTGATTTGAAAACTGATCAGATATTTCCCAAAGCGAATCTCCCTCTGCGATAGTAACTTTTAAATACTCAATCTGATCGTTTGAATGATGTTGAATTGATAATATGAATGAAAGTGAACAGCTTAATATTATAAGAGTAATAGCATAGGAGTATTTGTTCCATAATTTTTTCATAATAAACACCTCGAATAGGAATGTACGTTCGTTTTATATTTTTATTATAAACCGAACATTCGTTTGTTGTCAATTATTTTTTCGAACTTATGTTTGTATAAAAAAAGCGAACATGTTATAATAAAGTAAACATAAACTAGGCGAGGTGGATTTTATCATGGCTAAAATATCAAAGCGGCAGCAGGATATCTTAGATTTCATTAAAAGTGAGGTTAAGAGTAAAGGATATCCCCCTTCAGTAAGGGAAATTGGAGAAGCGGTTGGACTTGCATCCAGTTCTACTGTTCACGGTCATCTAGCAAGATTGGAAAGCAAAGGACTAATTCGGCGAGATCCAACTAAACCAAGAGCAATTGAAATATTAGAGGCAGATGTGGCTGCGCATATACCAAGGAATGCTGTAGTCAATGTTCCGGTGGTCGGTAAAGTAACTGCAGGACTGCCAATTACCGCTATTGAAAATGTAGAAGAATTTTTCCCGCTTCCAGAAAGACTTGCACCTGCTGATGAGCAAGTTTTCATGCTGGAAATCATGGGTGAGAGTATGATAGAGGCCGGGATACTAAACGGTGATTATGTTATTGTTAAGCAGCAGCCAACCGCAAATAACGGGGATATTGTTGTAGCGATGACCGAGGAAGACGAAGCCACCTGTAAGAGATTTTTCAAAGAAAAAGATTACATACGCCTGCAGCCGGAAAATTCTACAATGGACCCGATAATATTGAGGAATGTATCCATTTTAGGGAAAGTCATTGGTGTTTACCGGCATTTACATTAAGTTTAAGAGAGTTGGCATTTTTGATGCCGGCTCTTTTTTTGGTTCGTGTTCCTATCACCAAAGAAATCAATTAATATGAATTCGGATAGAGCGAATAATTAAAAAGGAGTAGCCAGAAAGCCACTCCTCAAATCACCTTATTTTGCTATTCTCGCTTGTATTTCAGATAATCTCACCTTAAACAATACATTATAAACGATTGTACCCTCTTCAATAAAGGTGGTATGTGAGACATACACTCCTTTAAAGGTTCTACATTGTTCATCAAATAGAAAACATTCCTGACCTTTTGCGCCTGATTCTATCAAACTTAAAATAAGGTCAGGCTTCTTATACGTCTTTACTCGTAGTATTTCTTGGGTTAGAGCATTACAAATTTGCAATTTATACAATTAGAGCACCTCCCAAATGTTTTCAACTTAAGCATATATTATTTAGGATTAAAGGAACGGTAAGAATTGTGAATTTTTAAAGAACATCAACAACTCTTTAATAATACTCTATTCCTTTAACTTTTATTTAGAATGATTGGGGAGGATTAGTTTGAAAAAGAGCGAGACATAGAAAAGCCCTGACGCTAGGCGCCAGGGCTTTGGTGATATTAATACATGCTCATATATTGATCGCGTTCCCATTGGTGAACGACTGTTCTAAACATATCCCACTCGATTTCTTTTGCTTCAACAAAGTGTTCCATAATGTGATCGCCAAGACCTGAAACAATTACTTCGTCAGCTTTTAGTTGATCTAATGCTTGATCAAGTGTGGCAGGAAGATCGATGATTCCTTCTTCAATTCTTTCTTCCTTGCTCATTACATAGATGTTTCTGTCAACTGGTGCTGGAGGAGTTAATTTGTTTTTAATTCCGTCTAATCCTGCTTTTAGAAGCACAGCCATTGCTAAGTATGGGTTTGCTGCAGGGTCAACGCTACGAACCTCAACACGAGTACTCAATCCACGTGATGCCGGGATACGAACTAATGGTGAACGGTTTCTAGATGACCAAGCTACATAACATGGTGCTTCATAGCCAGGAACAAGTCGCTTATAAGAGTTTACAGTTGGATTTGTTACAGCTGTAAAGGCTGGAGCATGCTTTAGAATTCCAGCGATGAATTGACGTGAAGTTTCGCTCATGTCTAAGTCGCCACCTGGCTCATAGAATGCATTTTCGCCATTTTTAAATAATGAAAGGTTCATGTGCATTCCAGATCCGTTTACTCCGTATAATGGTTTTGGCATAAAGGTTGCGTGCAAGCCATGTTTACGTGCAATTGTTTTAACAACTAATTTAAACGTTTGGATTTGGTCACATGCTGTTAATGCATCCGCATATTTAAAATCAATTTCATGCTGACCTGGCGCTACTTCATGGTGAGAAGCTTCAATTTCAAAGCCCATTTCTTCTAACTCAAGAACGATATCACGACGGCAGTTTTCACCTAAATCTGTTGGTGCTAAGTCAAAATAACCACCTTGGTCATTCAATTCTAGACTTGGTTCACCTTTTTCATCTAATTTAAATAAGAAGAATTCAGGCTCAGGTCCTAAGTTAAAGTTAGTGAAACCTAACTCTTCCATTTCTCTTAATACTCTTCTTAAGTTGTTACGAGGATCACCTTCAAATGGTTTTCCTTCTGGAGTGTAAATATCACAAATTAAACGGGCAACTTTCCCTTTTTCTGCTGTCCACGGGAATACCACCCATGTATTAAGGTCAGGATATAGTAACATATCAGATTCTTCAATTCGTACGAAACCTTCAATGGAAGAACCGTCAAACATCATTTTGTTATCAAGTGCTTTTTCTAATTGGCTAATAGGAATTTCCACGTTTTTAATTGTTCCAAGGATATCTGTGAATTGTAAACGAATAAATTTCACGTTTTCTTCAACTGCTAATCTTTTAATATCATCTCTTGAATACTTTGTCATTTTCTTACCCCCTATTTTTTAAAAAGAAGTCCCACTACTAATGGAAGAATCTTGAAATATCTCCTTGACGTAATGAGGATCGATTATTTCGACCTGAATGCATCATTTCGTTTCGAAGTAGCTTTCTAAGCTGTTCATCTGTTAATTCACGTTTTGTCTTAATTGATTGTTGCTCAAGAATGATTGATTGCTGTTCTTTCACTAGGAACAATTGTTTAATGCCAGCCATATTGACACCTTGATCGATTAAATCCTTAATTTCTAGAAGCCTATCAATATCATTCAGACAATATAGACGTCTATTCCCCTCGGTTCTTGCAGGAGAAATCAATTGGTGTTCTTCGTAGTATCGAATTTGCCTGGCTGTAAGTTCGGTTAGCTGCATGACTGTTCCAATTGGAAACAGTGGCATCGAACGGCGAATTTCCTTTCCACTCACTTAATTCCTCCTCCCCTTGGGTTATTTATATTGTTATTATATTTCGTGTTAGAAAAGTTGTCAATGATATGTTAGGTTTTCTTACATGAAATTTTTAAAAAAATTGGACAACTTAAAATCGCTGTCCATTTGGGTATTATTTTTTAAAACAGTTCAATTAATCTTTTATCCGTTAAGTGATCAATGGCAAGGCAAACAGCCATCTTAACGTGCGCGTATGTTAAACCACCCTGTACATACGCAACATAGGGCGGTCTAATCGGCCCATCTGCCGTCAGCTCAATGCTTGCTCCCTGTATAAAGGTCCCTGCTGCCATAATAACATCGTCCTCATACCCAGGCATATAGCTGGCATGAGGGGTGACATATGAATTAATCGGGGAAGCAAATTGAATAGCCTGACAGAAAGCAATCATTTTTTCTCGGTCATCAAACTGGACTGACTGAATTAAGTCGGTCCGTTTCGCATCCCATTTTGGTGAAGAATTCATGCCTAATTTCTCCAACATAGCCGCTGTGAATACTGCCCCTTTTAGTGCCTGACCGACCACATGAGGTGCTAAGAAGAAACCCTGATACATTTCTTGAAGACTATACAAGGATGCTCCCGCTTCCGCTCCAATCCCCGGTGATGTCATTCGGTAGGAACATGCTTCTACCCATTGTTTTTTCCCAACGATATAGCCGCCAGTTTTCACCAGCCCGCCGCCCGGGTTTTTGATCAGTGACCCTGCCATTAAGTCCGCACCTACATGACAAGGCTCGGTCTCCTCAACAAATTCCCCGTAACAATTATCAACAAAAACGACGACATCCTGTTTTATTTCTTTTACAAATGCAATCATTTCAGCTATTTCCGCAATCGTAAAGGATGGCCTCGTCGCATAACCTTTGGAGCGTTGAATCCCAATCATTTTCGTGTTCGGTTTTATTTTCTCTGCAACCGAATCCCAGTTTATTCTGCCCTCATGAGTCAGCGCGACACTATCATACGAAATTCCAAATTCCTTTAAAGAGCCGACACCGTTTCCGCGAAGTCCGACGATTTCTTCAAGCGTATCATAGGGTTTTCCCGTAATATATAGAAGTTCATCCCCTGGGCGAAGAACGCCAAATAAAGCGATCGATATAGCATGTGTGCCGGAAATGATTTGCGGCCGAACAAGTCCTGCTTCTCCTCCAAAAACGTCTGCATAGATTAATTCCAATGTATCTCTGCCAATATCGTCATAGCCATAGCCGGTCGAGGGGAAAAAATGTGAATCACTGACACGATGTTTTTGATAGCTCTTTAAGACCCGAAATTGATTGGTTTCAATTCTACTGTCTATTTCTTTATGTACTTTTGTGATTTGTTGTTCGACTGCTTCTACAAGCGGCTGAAGCTTTTCCCCATTTTTTAACTGTTGAAACATGTTGTAACTCCTATCTATAGTGTGAATTTCAGTAATTGACCTGTAATTTGATGATCCTTTAACGTATATCCTTTGCAGCGATAGAATTGCTCCTCTTCATCAAATACCAGTTCTCTTAAGATTGTCTCATTTTTTAATAAAGAAAGCAGCTTTCCTTCTGTGGAAGGTACCTGTACGTCATATGAATCCATCATTCCCATGACCACTTTCTCCATTTGCAGCTTTAAGGCTAGACGATCACCTTCATCAAAGGCACTAATAAATGCAGTCGGTGTATCCGCAGTAGGGACAAAATCTGAATGCTGAATATCTTTTTTATTATAAACGGTTATTTGTGGAATATCTTTCACTTCCAAGTCTTCGAGCAGCTTTTTCACTGTTTTTTCATGATGAAAATAATCCGCGTTGGACATATCGACCACATGGAGAAGAAGGTCCGCCTCCTTGACTTCTTCAAGCGTGGAGCGAAAGGCAGCGATTAGTGCGGTCGGTAAATCTTGAATAAACCCAACTGTATCTGTAATCAATGCGAGGAAGCCACTTGGTAAAATCAATTTACGTGTCATCGGGTCTAGGGTTGCGAACAATTGATTTTCCTCATAGGACTCCGCTTCGGATAATCGATTAAAAAGTGTTGATTTACCGGCATTGGTATAGCCGACAATCGCGACCTGAAAGGTTTTATTTTTCTTTCTTCTTTCTCTGTACCTCTCCCTGTGCTGAACGATAACAGAAAGTTGAGTTTTAATTTCATCGATTCTGCGACGGATATGCCTGCGGTCTGATTCTAACTTCGTTTCACCTGGTCCTCTAGTTCCTATCCCCCCACCGAGACGAGATAATGCGATTCCCTGACCGGCAAGACGAGGAAGCATGTATTGCATTTGGGCAAGTTCAACCTGTAATTTCCCTTCTTTAGAGCGCGCCCTTTGAGCAAAGATATCTAAGATGAGCTGGGTTCTGTCGATTACCCGGGCATTTAGTTCGGTTGAAAGATTTCTTTTTTGGCTTGGTGATAGTTCGTCATTAAAGATGACGATATCTGCCTCAAGCTCATCAACCAGAATATTGAGCTCCTCCACCTTCCCTTTACCTATATAGGTAGCAGGATGGCGGCGGTCCCGTTTTTGAACGACTGACATCAAAACTTCACCCTGAGCGGTTTCTGTCAATGCACCTAACTCTTCCATTGAATATTGAAACCGCAAATCATCCTCCCCATTGGTTTGACAGCCAACGAGGATCGCTTTCTCTTTTGTGTCTTTTTGTTCCAAAAAGCATTCTCCCTTTCCTAACTTCTTTCCTCCATCATAACAAAAAACAGTTGCATACTCTAATTTTCCCATAATCACTAAAAAGTTATTGTAATTTTTCCGAAAAGTTATTGTAATTTTTCTGAAAGGTTATTGTAATTTTTCTGAATCATGATAAAATTTTACTGTTTTAATATAATTGTTTTTCACTATGTTTATAGTATTTAATCAAATTAACTTTAAGGAGAAATCAGTTTAAAATGACTTGGGATGTTTTGAGTATGATTGGAACCATCGCCTTTGCCGTCAGTGGCGCCATTGTTGCGATGGAAGAGGAATATGATATTTTCGGAGTATATATATTAGGAATTGTCACCGCATTTGGGGGTGGGGCGATTCGAAACTTATTAATAGGTGTGCCTGTTTCAGCCCTTTGGGACCAAGGGGTATTTTTCCAAATTGCTATATTATCTATTACAGCAGTGTTTCTATTTCCAAACAACCTGTTAAAGCACTGGCAAAAATGGGGGAACTTTTTTGATGCAATTGGCCTTTCCGCCTTTGCCATCCAAGGTGCCATCTACGCAGTTAAAATGAACCTTCCGTTAAGTGCCGTAATCGTTGCAGCAGTCTTAACAGGAATTGGCGGCGGCATTATTCGAGATTTATTAGCCAGACGAAAACCAATGGTCCTAAGAGCGGAAATTTATGCACTATGGGCGATTCTTATCGCTCTTTCTATTGGACTAAAGATAACAGCAACTTCATGGCAGTTATATACGTTATTTATTCTTGTGACGGTTTTACGCGTCCTTTCGTATACCTATGATTGGAAACTTCCAATTCGTAAGCTTGGATCAAACTAATTCATCCAAATAAAAATGGCAGATTGCTTAGAATCTGCCATTTTTTTTAATCTTCCTCAAACACGAGGTCATTGCTTCTAAGGGTCATTAACTCGTGTCTGTCATAGCTATTTAACATAAGGAGCCTCATCGCTTGAGCACGAATTGATTTTTCAATAATATTCCTGACATACCTCCCATTTGAAAAACTATTGGGACTTAATACTGCTTTAACCCAGATTAAATGTTCCTTTAACTTTTTTTCTGCCTCATGGCTAAAAGTGTATTCACGTTCGACTAGCATCCTTGCTGAAATTTCCATTAACTGGTTGATGTTGTAGTCCGGAAAATCAATTACTAATGGAAAGCGTGAATGGAGCCCGGGATTAAGGGTTAAGAAATAATCCATCTCCCTTGAATATCCAGCAAGAATAAGAATAAACTCATGCTGCTTATCCTCCATATGTTTCACTAGTGTATCGATTGCCTCTTTCCCAAAATCCTTTTCACCGCCGCGCCCCAACGAGTAGGCCTCATCGATGAATAATATTCCACCTTGGGCCTTCTTGATTAAATCCCTCGTCTTTTGCGCTGTATGACCAATGTACTCACCAACAAGGTCAGCACGTTCCGCCTCAATTAAATGCCCTTTTGATAAAACGTTCATTTTTTGAAATAATTTACCTATTAATCTAGCGACTGTTGTTTTACCTGTGCCTGGATTTCCTTTAAACATCATATGGAGGGCTTGTTTTCTTGCTTTTAAACCCATTTCCTCACGTTTTTTATTGACGTAAATCCAAGCATAGATTTCTTTTATCATCCTTTTCATTTCGTCCATGCCAACCAAAGCTCCTAACTCCTCTTCAATTTCCTTTAGAGCCGCATGCTCAACTGGAATGTCCTTTGGAACCACTTGAAAGTCAGGTAACTCTTTTGAAATTGTTTTCCCTTTTTGTGAATTGAGGACAACACTTATTTGGCCGTTACTTTTCATTCGGATGGGTTGGTCCAAAGCTTTCACCTCTCATTTTTGCCAACAGATTACGTAGGATGGTTTTTATCGCTACTCAGAATTTATATTGAACTCATTTATTTGCGCAAAGGAAAGCATAACCCTTCATTTTATATGTATTCAAACACCTTGAAATTCATTAAAAAAGTTTTTTATAAATAAAAAAAGCCCATTGGTATGGGCTTCACAGACAAGTTTATTGGTTTTCCAATTCAAGATGAACATTTCTTTGGGGCGCAAAGGTTGAAATCGCATGCTTGAATACTAATTGTTGCTTTCCTTCGGATTCAAACAGTACGGTAAAATTATCAAAGCCCTTTATCTGGCCTCTTAATTGAAATCCGTTAAGTAAAAAGACGGTAACATGTATGTTATCTTTGCGGCACAGGTTTAAAAATTGATCCTGAATATTGATTGTTGTTTTCATTTGTATTTCCTCCTCTTTTATCTCTACTAATATGTATTCGATTTTACTTGAAGCTTTCCTTCAATACAACGTGAAATTTCCGTTATTTTTTTTGAGGTGTCCTCCACATCGGTCATATCAAACCATGTTACCTCCATTTTGTTCCGAAACCAAGTTAATTGCCTTTTGGCATATCTTCTTGAATTTTGTTTTAAATTGGCGATAGCTTCTTCTAAGGTAACCTTCCCCTCTAAATAGGCATAGATTTCTTTGTAGCCAATTGCCTGGATTGATTGACAACCACGCAAACCCTGTTGATATAACCCGTTTACTTCCTCAATAAGTCCTTCCTCCATCATTAAATCCACCCGATAATTAATGCGCTCATAAAGTTTCTCTCGTTCCATTGATAAACCAACAATGGCTGTATTGTACAATAGGTCCGGTTGTTGAATGCTTTGGAATTCTTGCATCGTCTTCCCGGTAAGATGGAAAATCTCAAGTGCACGAATGACTCTTCTTATATTATTTGGATGGATTTGTGAAGCACTTCCCGGATCCACCTCCAACAATTCTTTATACAATGCTTCATTTCCTATTTTCTGCACTCTATCCTCTAGCATGAGACGATAAGACTCATCTCCCGGAACATCAGAAAATTGATAATCATAAATGACGGACTGAATATACAGTCCTGTTCCACCGACAATAATGGGCAGTTTTCCTTTCTTGGAAATCTCTTCTATTTTAGCCCGAACTAGGTGTTGAAATTCAGCGACAGAAAAGTTTTCAAAAGGCTCTTTAATATCAATTAGATAGTGAGGAATTCCTTCCATTTCAACCTTTTTGATCTTTGCCGTCCCAATATCCATGCCACGATAGATTTGCATAGAATCTCCACTGATAATTTCACCATTATAGCGTTTAGCCATTTCGATACTTAACTTTGTTTTTCCCACTGCGGTTGGTCCGATGATTACTAATAATTTTTGTTTTGAATCCAATATTTTCACACTGCCTTATCCCTTTTTCAGTGAAAGCAGGGTTATGATTCCACTTCCACCCCTTTTATCGTAACATAATTTTTAAAAGCAGTTGAACATCAAACTAGTATACACATAAAAGTTGTTTTCTATGCCGTAAATCTAACAGAAAATTTTTTATTCAATTTTCTTCCCAAACAGGAATATTTTACATGTAAATTTACAAAAGGATAACGGTTCATTTACAAAGCGCTTACCACCCCCACATTTATGTTAGACTAACGCGTAGCTTATTTTGAATGAAAAATAGGGAAATTAGGTGAATGATTATGTTATCTACTTTTGATATAGGTATTGATTTAGGTACTGCAAATATACTAGTTTATAGTAAAAATAAAGGAATCGTTATTAATGAACCATCTGTTGTGGCGATTGATACCGTTACGAAAAATGTTGTTGCTGTTGGTGCTGAAGCGAAGGAAATGATTGGAAAGACACCGGAAAAAATCGTCGCGATTCGTCCAATGAAGGATGGAGTCATCGCTGATTATGATGTAACGACGGAATTGCTAAAACACATTATGCGTATGGCCTCTAAAAAAATTGGCTTTGCGGTTCGTAAACCGAATGTCGTGGTTAGTATTCCATCTGGATCGACAAGTGTGGAAAGAAGAGCGATCCAAGATGCAGTAAAACAGGCAGGGGCAAAAAGGATAAGCTTAATTGAGGAACCCGTTGCAGCGGCCATTGGCGCAGGCTTGCCAGTTGATGAACCGGTGGCAAACGTGGTTGTCGATATTGGCGGCGGCAATACCGAGGTAGCGATTATTTCCTTTGGCGGGGTCGTTGCTTGCCATTCTATTAAAATTGGTGGCGACCGACTTGATGATGATATTATTCAACATGTTCGGAAGGAATATAATATCCTGATAGGTGAAAGAACAGCGGAAAACATCAAAATGGAAATTGGTTTTGCTCTCATTGACCATGAAGAGCGTTTCATGGATGTTCGCGGGCGCGACCTTTTAACCGGACTGCCAAAAACGATTAAACTATCATCCTATGAAATTCGCGTGGCCATCAAGGAAGCCTTATTGCATATTTTAGAAGCAATTCGTGCGACCTTAGAAGATTGTCCAGCCGAGCTAAGTGGAGACATCGTAGACAGGGGCGTCATTCTAACCGGTGGTGGAGCTTTATTGAACGGGATGGAGGCTTGGCTAAGCGAAGAGATTGTCGTTCCTGTCCAGCTTGCTCCCAACCCGCTTGAATCGGTAGCAACAGGGACTGGAAAGGCCCTGCAATATATGAGCAAACTTCCCGTTGCAATGAAATAAGCATCAATTTGTGGGGAGATCATCTCTAATGATTGCACTCTAAGTAATAGTAATATCAGTGCTGCAGAAGAATCCTTTTCTGCAGCCTTTTTCATATTGGGTCGTCTTGAGGAACCTGTCTACGTGACCGTGGTTAATGATTATTCTTCCAATCGTTACCGTGAACAGGCTTTTCCACCAACGGCGGGAACGAATAGGTTCTAATCGTTACCGTGAACAAGCTTTTTGACCTATGGCGGGCACGAATAGGTTCGGGCACGTAGAACCCTTTTCAACACTAAAATTTAATGAATGCTCAAAATAAAAGAACGTTCCCATAAATAGGAACGTTCTTCACTGTTACATCACCCGTTTAAACATCTTCTCCATCTCATAAACCGAGTAATGAACAATAATTGGTCTGCCGTGCGGACAAGTAAATGGATCCGACGCTTTCCGCAGATCATCTAACAGTGCTTGGATTTCATCATTTCGTAAGTGACGATTCGCTTTTATCGACGCTTTGCAGCTCATCATAATTGCTGCTTCTTCGCGTAGTTTCTTAATATCCACCTTTTTCATCAATAAAAGCTGTTCAATCATGTCCTCGATGATTTGTTTTTCCTCCCCTTTTGGGAACCACTGTGGATGGGATCGGACAATAAAACTATTCAATCCGAACTCCTCTAGAAAAACTCCGACCTTTTCGAGCTCAGCCTGGTGTTCATTTATTTTCAAAAATTCATCTGTCGAGTATTCAAAGGTTATCGGCACAAGCATTTCCTGCAGTTCTGATTGGACCTGTCCTACTTTCTCCCGGAAATACTCATACTTTAACCGTTCCTGCGCCGCATGCTGATCAATGATATATAAGCCATTTTCATTTTGTGCAAAAATATAGGTGCCATGCATTTGTCCGATTGGATATAACCGAGGAACCCTGCTCTCAGAAGAAGCAGCACAACCTGTTTCACTCGATTCAAAGTTGTGTTCAACACTGGTGGTGGTACTTGCATCAGACTTAGCCTGCGATTCACTAAATGGATTGGTCTCGTACCAGGTGTCAGTCACCACCGTCTCTTCGTTAACAGAGTGACCTGATAACTTTGAAATTGGGTGTTCCTCTGGCATTTCCAGCCACGGACGGCGCTCTTGAACGATTGCTGTTGCTGCAGGTGCAGGTTGGTGCCATTCCAACTCTTTTCGCTCAGTAGTAGGTGAAGGTTTTGTGCCTTCATCTAGCACTAAAGAAGTCTGTTCTTCCTTCGGTGTCTCCTTTTTCACCGCAGTATAGGCTGTCGGGATCAGGATTTTTGATTTAAACACCTCTTTAATCGTCGTTGTGACGAGCTCATTCAATTCTGCTTCTTTACTAATACGGACCTCCATTTTCGAGGGATGAACATTCACATCCACTAATAACGGGTCCATCTCAATATTCAGAAGAACAATCGGGAACCTGCCGATTGGCAGCAATGTGTGATAACCTTCCTGGATAGCCTTGGCTAACGGATAGTTTTTTATAAATCGCCCATTAATCATCGTCGAAATATAGTTTCTAGAAGCTCTCGTTACCTCAGGCATCGAAGCAAATCCGTTTATTTTATAATCAAGCGAGGTGCCTGAGATAGGAACAAGCTGTTTGGCGATACCCAATCCATAAATCGACGCTAAAACCTGACGAACATCACCGTTTCCATTGGTCTGTAACAATTTCCGTTCATTGTGTATAAGACGGAAGGCAACCTCTGGATGAGAAAGAGCCAGTCGATTCACAACGTCGGTAATATTTCCGAGCTCGGTATGAATTGTCTTCATATATTTTAACCGAGCTGGTGTGTTGAAAAATAAATCGGTAATCGTGATATCGGTCCCGCGTCTGCTTGATGCTTTTTCGAACGTTTCGACCTTGCCGCCTTCAATCACCAATCGGTTCCCGGCCCCTTCTCCTGTAGAGGTCTTCATCTCTAGTCTGGAAACGGAGGCGACACTCGGCAGGGCTTCCCCACGGAAGCCAAGGGTGCGGATTCGGAATAGGTCATTTTCATTTTTGATTTTGGATGTCGCATGGCGTTGAAAGGCAAGTAAGACATCCTCTTCCTCGATTCCATTTCCATTATCAGTTATCCGGATTTTCGCGAGTCCCGCTTCCTCTACCTCAATTTCAATCACCGTACTGCCGGCATCAATCGCATTTTCAACAAGTTCTTTGACAACAGAGGCTGGTCGTTCAACTACTTCCCCCGCCGCAATTTTATTGGATAAGGCATCATCTAATTGAATGATTTTACCCATTCGGATTCACCCCCTACTTTAACTTTTTCTGGAGCTCATACAACATATTTATCGCTTGAAGTGGTGTTAAATCCAAAATATCTAATTCCTTCATCTTGTCTATTACACGTTTCTCATTCGAGGAGAGGTCCTGCTTTTTCACACCTTTTGGTTCATCAAAGAAAGAAAGCTGGGCAGGCTGTTCTTGAACTGACTCCACCTTAACTGCTTCAGTTTTTGGCGTCCCTTGCTGTGTATCAGACTGCTCAAGTGCGGTTAATATTTCATTGGCACGGCTGATTAAGTCGGAAGGAAGTCCCGCTAGCTGAGCCACATGAATCCCGTAACTCTTGTCCGCTGGTCCTTCTTTTATTTTATGAAGAAAAACGACTTTTCCGTGATGTTCAATCGCACTGACGTGAATATTCTTTAACTTAGTCAACTCTTCATCTAATACCGTTAATTCATGATAGTGGGTAGAAAAAAGAGTCTTCGCCCCTATTTGTGTATGAATATATTCAATAATCGCCTGCGCAAGTGCCATTCCATCATACGTAGAAGTTCCGCGACCGATTTCATCAAATAAAATTAAGCTGTTTTGAGTGGCATTGGAAATGGCATTCTTAGCTTCAAGCATTTCGACCATAAAAGTACTCTGTCCAGAAATTAAATCATCAGCTGCACCTATACGAGTAAATACTTGATCAAAAATCGGTAGGACTGCTTCCGTCGCCGGGACATAGCAGCCAATTTGCGCTAATATCGCAATTAAGGCGATTTGGCGCATATACGTACTTTTCCCCGACATATTCGGGCCCGTGATCAATAAGACTTCGCGATCAAAATCCATGATGCAATCATTCGGAACATATTCCTGGGCATTTAATACCTTTTCAACGACAGGATGGCGGCCATCCGTCACAACCACACGGCCTTCCATTGAAAATTGCGGTTTAACATAGTGCCGGTCTTCACTTACTTGAGCAAAGCACTGCAGGACATCTAGCTCACTAATTGTTTTTGCCAAAGCCTGCAATCGTGGGATTTGTTCTTTCACAATCTCGCGAATTTCGGTAAACAATTCATATTCAAGCTCACCGCATTTTTCTTCTGCTTGTAAAATTAAAGCCTCTTTTTCTTTTAAATCTGGTGTAATAAACCGTTCCGCATTCGATAAGGTTTGTTTCCGCTCATATTGACCCTCTGTTAAAAGATGCAGGTTTGCACGAGTAATTTCAATATAGTAACCAAATACGCGGTTATAGCCAACCTTCAATGACTTGATACCGGTTTTCTCCCGTTCTTCTCGTTCTAGCTGGGCAATCCAAGTTTTCCCATTGCGGCTGGCATCCCGGTATTGATCAAGCTGGGCATTATACCCGTCACGAATCATATTGCCTTCTTTTAAGGAGAGCGGTGGATTTTCTACAATCGCTTGTTCCAATAAATCAGTGATTTCTTCACATGGATCAAGAAGGTCAGCCATTTGGTTAACTTTGTCATTCTTCATCCCTTGCAGAATTTGTTGTAAAAATGGAACCTGTATTAACGAACGCTTTAATTGCACCAAATCACGGGCATTAATATTTCCAAACGCTACCCTGCCTGCTAATCGTTCTAAATCATAAACTTCCTTCAGCTTTTCACGAAGTTCTTGGCGCTCAAAATAATAAGACATTAGGACTTCAACGATCGATTGACGTGATTCAATTTCCTTTTGATTGATTAATGGCCGGTCAATCCAGTGCTTTAACATCCTTCCGCCCATGGCGGTCATCGTCTCATCAAGCAACCATAATAATGACCCTTTTTTCCCTTTGGAACGAATCGTTTCTGTTAATTCTAAATTTCGTTTGGAATAGTAATCAATTTTCATATATTGATGGATTTGATAGGTGGTAACTGATTGAAGGTGATCCAAACTTCTTTTTTGTGACCGATATAAATAGTTAAAAAGCCTCGCAATTGCTGTCTTTAACTTTTCTTGATTTAAATCTTTGAGCAGATGCGAATAATTCATATCTATTGAACTATTATCTTCAAACGAAATAGCAAGAACATCCCGTTCACGAAGCTTCTTTTGAAGTTCTCCGTCAAAGCTGCTAGCGACAACAACTTCCTTCGCACTTAAAACGGCTAGCTCATTTAAAACTTCATCAAAATTATTCGACAACAATGTGACCCGGCTTTCCCCAGTTGAGATATCATTGTAGGCAAATCCATAAGTTTGATCATCAAAGCTTGTAATCGAGGCAATATAGTTATTCTCTTTGTCATTTAACCCTTTGCCCTCCATCACCGTGCCCGGTGTGATCAATTGGACAACTTCCCTTTTTACCATACCTTTGGTCAGTTTTGGGTCTTCGACTTGCTCACAAATAGCCACCTTATAGCCTTTAGAAATGAGCTGTTCAACATAATTTGCTGCTGCGTGGTATGGGACGCCGCACATTGGAATCCGTTCTTCGGTTCCACCCTGACGGCTGGTTAACGTTATTTCTAATTCTTGTGATGCTTTAATCGCATCATCAAAAAACATTTCATAAAAATCGCCTAAGCGAAAAAATAAAAAGGCATCTTGATAATCTGCCTTAACGGTTAAGTATTGCTGTATCATCGGCGTATATGCAGCCATAATGACCTCCACTATAAAAAAGACTTTCGAGTATGTTCGACAAATAATTATAACATACTTCGAGAAGACTTTATTAGGAAGAATAATCCTAATAATGCAATAGGGAAAATGGAAATAATTATCATTTCAGAAGAGGAGTAAAGGCAATTCCAACGAATATAATTACATATAGACCAACATGTTAAAAAAAAACTATGATAGAGGTGGTGGCAAAATGAGTGGAATATTTAGCCGTAGTTACCAAAACTATGATTTTGAAATGTTTTCAATCAGTCATTTGGTTATGATTGGAATTTTACTCCTAGTATCTGTCTGCCTTTTTCTATTTAGAAATAAAATGAAGAACACGCAATGGAGACGAACGGAAATCGGGGTAGCTATATCACTCATTATAATAGAAGTTTCCTATCATTTTTGGATGCTCTTGACTGGAAGCTGGAATGTTAGTCACGCCATCCCATTAGAATTGTGCAGCATCAGTCTGATATTAACAGTCATTTTATTGCTTACTAAGAAAAAAATAATCTATGAAATTTTATTATTCACAGCATTACTAGGAGCGACTCAGGCATTTATTACTCCATCATTAAATTACGATTTCCCGCATTTTCGGTTTTTCCATTTCTTTTATACACATTTAATGGAAATCTCGGTGCCACTTTATTTTACATGGGTAAAGGGCTATCGACCTACGATTTGGTCTGTATTTAAATTATTTATCTTCTTGAATGTGTTAATGCCAATAATTATGTTGATCAATAAGCTGGTGGACGGAAATTATATGTTCTTAAGTCATAAACCGGACACTGCCAGTTTAATGGATGTTTTAGGACCATACCCGTGGTATATTTTTTCGCTGGAAGGTTTATTAATAGGGCTCAGTTTAATCGTCTGGTTGATATTTCGTGAAAAATCGGTAAATAAAACCAAAGTAGCCAGACACCTGCCGATTCAATAATATCAACTTTTTTATTGACCTTTTGGTATTAACAAATTATAATAAATAACGTTCCTATAAGATTTGTCTCAGTAGCTCAGTAGGATAGAGCACGATCGAATATGCTTCATTGATTTACTTCAGCGTTCTAATCGAGCTGCTTCTTGCATAATCTTTCTGAGATTAGGACGACACTTCTAATTGTGAGTTAGGAACAAAGTAATTTTTCTTTATATTTGTCTCAGTAGCTCAGTAGGATAGAGCAACAGTTTCCTAAACTGTAGGTCGGAGGTTCGAATCCTCTCTGGGACATCAAAAACCCTTGCGATGCAAGGGTTTTTCTGTATTTATCATCTAAATTAACTCTTCAAATGTGGCGATTCAGGATTCATTTCCATAAACTCGAGCCAATTTCCATCGGGATCTAATACCCAAAATTGGTAGTTCAAAGCCCTGCCTTGAGAAATTTCAACTTCTAAAGGGACTCCCTTTTTCTTCAATTGATCTGCCGTTTCATTGATATCATCAACCTCAAAACAGATATGGTCTGCTCTGTTCTTAACCCCCTCGGCACCACCGTAAAATAATTCAATGAAACACCCATCCGCCACTTTTACATAGACAATCCACGGTTCACCATTTGGTTGATTCAATTCAAACGCTTTCTTAAAACCAAGCTTATTGCAATAGAAATCCAATGAGCGTTCCATATCTACTACATGAAATCCTTTGTGATTAATCCCTTTAATCATCTTTTCCCCCCCATTTTTCCTTTTACTATTTTTTTACACTAAAGCAGTTTCTACCTTTGCTTTTTCAACCGTAATAAATTGGCGTACTTGTTCTTTTTTGATTTCTTAATTATTTCACTTCTCTATAATTGTTGATTTCTGTGCTTTCTCTCAATTTCCTCAGCTCTGGAACAATTTTCATGCAATGTTCACTTTTATTGTGTTGGTTGATAACCTCTTCATTCTCCCATTCTTCAATCGTTGTAATGATTGATGGATCTTTGACATCTTCATGAAGAGTATACATGATGCATCCTTTTTCTTTTCTGGTTTCTGTCACAACTTTTCTAGCAAGAATTAAATATTCTTCAACATTTACCCCTGGTTTAAGTTTCGCCTTACAAACCACTCTTATCATTTTATTAGCTCCTTTTATGTTCAATTTTCAAAAAGAAACAGAAAATCCAGAAAGCATTTAGCTCTTCATTTCATTTATAATAAATACTCTCTTGTTCTACACTTAACCGTATAACAGTACATCTGTATCACAATGAGGTTACATTTAGTATAAAAATGATTAATTACCATGTCAATAAATATCTACTCTTTATACAATAGAACACAAAAAGGATGGACCATTTTTGGCCTCATCCCTATTTGCATAATTGTTTTTATCGTAATTTCTTTTTGTAATACTTCTTTTTCAATTTTTCGGTTTGTTAGCATTCTTCTTCCTCAAAGGCATGGCATAGTTTTTCATCAGTTATATTTGTTTAACAGCGTTACCTTTTCTCAAATGCTTTTTCATTGATTTAATTAGGTAACCACCTTTAAATTTACGTGGTTCATAAGAGATGATGAATGCTTTAGGCTCGTATTCTTCAATTAAATCCATCACTTCATTTTCGCGGTTCCGCTTTGTTAGTATTTCTAATTGGAATCTTTTACTATCACGACCCCTTCCTTCAAAGACGGTAACGATCTAAAACTCTTAGTTTAACAAAATACACATTAATTAAATAGAAGAAAAAATTACTTATTTTTTACTAAATTCAGATATTTTTTTATATTGTTTATATTCACAATATAATGATAAATTTAAACGATATACAGGCTCCCTGTGTAAGAATTCTGAGAGATGAATAAAAGAAAAGTTCTATCATTTGACCTTTATAGGTAAACAAGGAGGATTGTATAAAATGAAAAAAAGGGCATTAGCACTAACTGTATTAATCATACTCTCCCTTATTACTGTTACAGTCGTTGGAGCAAAAGCGTTATATGTAACAAAACCAGTGCCAAAAGATGAAAGACATTCCATTTCAGAAATTGTTAATCCTAGTAGTAAATGGGAAAAGGTAGCTGTCGGCAGTGGATTTATGGAGGGCATTAATTTCGACCGCAGCGGAAATATTTGGATGGTTAGTCCTCCTACAGGCGAAATTATTAAGGTCAAAGACGATAAGGTTTCTGTAATAGAAAAATATGTAGGGCTCCTCCCTGTAGGGGCAAAGTTTCACAAGGATGGACGCCTTTTTATCACGGATGTTACTGGAACACTCTATGCCTATGACCCAAAAACTGGAGATCGCACGACCATTGTTGATTCTTACAATGGCAGTCCTTTAAATGGACTAAATGATCTCGTGTTTGACCAAGATGGTGGACTTTACTTCACAGAGCCAATGGGATCCAGTGCAACGAAACCAACAGGACGTGTCTTCTACTTGCCACCAAACAGTAAAAAACCAGTACTCTTTCAAGAAGGTATTGCTTATCCAAATGGGATTGCGATTTCAGCGAACGGTCAACGTATTTATATCTCTGAGTTCGCAACAAACCGAATTATCTCTGTACCTTCAAAGAATGCTAAAGACTCTCGTGAAACGCCGTTTGTCTTCGGACAATTTGAAGGCGGAATCGGTCCAGATGGTCTAGCCGTCGATACGGAGGGCAATCTTTACGTAGCCCATTTCCAAGCTGGTGAAATTGTCGTACTTGATGCAAGTGGGTTTAAATACGGAACCATTCGCCTGCCTAAGGATGAGGGGACTTTTACTACCAATCTGACTTTTCATAATGGATACCTTTATGTAACAGAGTCATCGAAAAATGAAGTCTGGCGTATTAAGGTTAAAAAGGAAGGTTTGCAGCCTTACGGGCTACAATAAAACTAACAATGATAGAGGTTCTTCTCTCGGATATTCTGGGGCTATCACAAAATCTATTTTGTGATAGCCCCCTTTTTGTTGTATCTAGAAACGAAACGTAATCAAGCACTATAATTGGTTGTAAGAAGTGATAGGCTTCTTTGCATAAAAATTGAATTATAAAACTACGTTTCAAAGTCTTTAATTTACCTTCGCCTTGGCTTTGATTGATTCTCGATCATCTTTATCGGCCTCTTTATCAACGATTTCTAACATCATCTCTGAAGGTATAATTATTAGTGGTGTATCTCCTTCTTTTTTGCAATCTATGAAGGCTTGTGATACCTCGTTAATCTGAAAAACCGCCTCTTTTTATGGTATGGTTCACTGAGATTTATCCTAAACACTCAAATTTATTTAGCGAAATGCTAGGTATTATAAGGTTTTGTTTTGTTTTGCTTATATTAAGTTAAATTTGTTGGATTTAAGCGGATGTTAGTTCCCATGCTTGTGGAATCTTCAATCGTTGATAAATGGTAGTAATCACACTTCTTCTTTGTTAACTTTTTTAATTACCTCCTTGTTTACGTCAGTTATTTACTTGTTAATATTAACTTTCGTGTTTTGGAATCATATATTTTATAACTAATTTCAAACATATGGTCTTTTGTAACTGTTACCTCACAATAATAAGGGATTGACTTTCCATATGCATCAAGTTCAGGAATATCTCTGAAGCTAAACATTTCATCTGTTTCGAGCATTTCAAAGTCCGCTTCAGAAGAACGACCTGATGAATCTATTTCGATTACACATTTCCCCCTGACAACATCATATTCCTTGAACACAACATATTTTAGACTAGGGAGAGTAACCGCTAAAAATAAAACACCAAGAAATAAGATACCAAGGCTTTTACCTACATTTAATAATCGAAAATCTTTAGTACCATACATTACAATTAAGGCAAATACAGCGCCAATTACAAATAAGGCTCCAAGTATGAGCATTAAATAATAAGAGAACATTTTTTCACTTCCTATAACAACTGAATGGAATATAATAGTACCTCTTCTTTCACTAAACTGGCAATTACCTAAAGTAAAAAAAGCACTACCGTTGATGCGGTAATGCACTCGTTAAACAAATTCAGTCTTTATTGTTATATACACCATTAAAACACAATGGACAACTTATGTTGACCTAAACTAAGGGACCAACAAAACAATGAAAATTGTTCATTTTTTTAAGCACTTTGCTTATTCGCTACACGATTATCTTGCCACTTTTGGCGGTTGGCACAGGTCACATTTCCGCTGGTTATTATTTTTAAATTTGGTAAATGTTTTTTCAAAGTTGCTGCCACATGCACATTTAAATAGTAACTTTTGAGAAAACCCGTGATATTCTGTTGATAGTAACTTACTTTCCGAATTGTTTTCAACAAATTCTTTAATTTTACTAATCGTCCATCGTTTATTCATACTCTAGCACCTCTTAGATTTTCTGTTTTATATTTCCTTAAGTGGTTTGATTTCTAAATTCCTTTGGTGTCCGCCCATACTTCCTTTTAAAAATCCCTTAAAAATAACTATATTATTATAACCCACTTGCTCTAATAGATAAATCCCATCCATGCTTATATTAAATTACTATGATATAGGAAATAGCCTGTAATGGATCCCCCCAATTCAACTGAAAACAGGACGATTTTTGTTCTAATTACTTTAATATACTTAAACAGCAATCCCAAAGATAGCAAAAAAAGCTTACTCATAGAGTAAGCTTAACTTCCTATATAAACGTTATCACATGTTCCGGCTTTTGGTTCATAATAACAATGATTTTTATATTGACCAGATTGAGGTTGACCGTACCATGTTGGAGGACATGGAGCATATGGATTAAAATACCAAAGCGCATATTTCCCTGGGTGTTCTCTCCAATAATCCAAATTTTGTTTTGCTAATCTTTTCTCAGAAGTTCTTGCTCTTTGATAAAATACATTTCCTTTTTGAACAGCCTCAAAGGAAAAATTCCCTCCTTGTACCTGAAAAATAACTTGGTTAATGGTTCTTAAACCTTTAAAGTCTATACAATCTGCTTTAAGACGATTCACAATTACATTTCCAACATATAGCATTCCCTGTTTTCCTTCACCTTCGGCTTCCGCTCTCATCATCCTTGCCATTAAGTCAACATCTGAACTTCGGTAATTTACTCTCGGCATTTTCTCACCCCAAAATATAGTATGAAAAAAAGCCTGTAAGGATGTCATTTTTTAAATTAGAGGGCTTAGTCATTTTCATTAAACATTTTAAGTGTTCGGAGCAAGAACACCCCAAATAAGAAACGGTGCTCCTTTATAAAAAAACAGACCTGTACATGGTCTGTTAGTTTACAATGAATAGCTTTATCTTTTTTTCTCCCAGTTGATTTCTAGTTTCCTCATTAAAATAAATGAACGTTTGAGCAACTAAAATTACACAGTGTTGAACTAGAAATCTCTAAGAAACTCGAATTTTACCAACTCTTCTATTTAGATTGCGATCTTTAGTATTCAGTGCTCTTTGGGACTTAGGAATACTTGGAAATGATATGAGGCCAGCCTTAAACAGGACATATCCAATAAAGGTAGCAAAGATCGTACTTCCGAACAAGAACCAGATGAATCTTCTGCCAATATAGCGTAACATAATTTCACCTCTTTAACCTCTAATTGATGATTAATATGATGAAATCATCTCTTTTATGTCCTCTTCAACTTCTAATTAGTTTTATTACAAAAGGCAACCAAATGAGTTGATTAGGTTGCCTTTTTCGTATTTTTCAAGATCATGATTGTTGTTTAACCATTTTTTTAGATGGAACGAATAGGGATAAAACAAATGCGATAATAGCTAAGATCGTCATGAAATAATAGGCATCGCTTGATCCTAAAATTGAAGCTAGTGTGCGGATAGCTTTAACTGAAGCATTTGGTGTTTCTTCTAATAAGGTTCTGGCATGGCTTGTGGTTTGTGCTGTAAAAATGGTAATAACTATAGCCGTTCCAATTGCACCTGAAATTTGGCGTACGGTATTATTCACTGCTGTACCATGTGTCACTAGTGTTCTAGGTAAAACATTCAAGCTAGCTGTGTTCAATGGCATAGTAATAAAACTTAATCCGATACGTAGAAAAATTGTACGTATCATTAAGAAAATAAAGGTCGTTGTTTCAGTTAAATCAGTTACAACCCACATTGAAGGTATGATAAAAAGCAAACCGATAATAAATAACGGCTTCGCACCAAAACGGTCATACATTTTCCCTGTAACTGGAGACATAAAGGCATTGACAACAGCACCCGGTAATAATAGTAAACCAGCTTCAAATGCAGTAAATCCTCTTCCATTCTGTAAATATATTGGCAATAAAATCATATCCGCATACATCATCATTGTGACAATAATGTTAAGGATAGATGTTAGCGTAAATACTTTATTTTTAAAAACGGTTAAATTAAGAAGCGGATTTGAGGACTTAATTTGTCGTAGACAGAATATGGCTGTAGTGACTATTCCTACAAGTATGGTACCTATGACAAGTTTATCATCCCAACCTCGGCTGCCTGCATTACTGAAACCATACAAAATAAGACCAAAGCCAATCGTTGATAAAGTAACACTCATTACATCTAACTTAGTTTTTGCTGTTTCTGAAACATTGATTAAATATTTCATGGCTAATAAAATAACTATCACAACAAATGGAATTAGCCCAATAAATAACCAGCGCCATGAGGAATAATCTATGATAAAACCTGCTAATGTCGGTGCAATTGCCGGGGCGAAAATAATTGCAAGCCCAATTAACCCCATCATACTGCCCCTTTTTTCTAACGGAAAAATAAACATAACTACTGTCATTAGCAAAGGCATAATAATTCCTGCTCCAATGGCTTGAATCATTCGACCTATTAATAAGGTGGCAAAGTTTGGTGCTACTGCACACAGAATAGAGCCAATTAATAAAAACAGCATCGAACTTATAAATAATTGGCGTGTAGAAAACCGTTTCATTAGATATGCAGTAATAGGGACCAACACCCCGTTTACTAACATAAAACCTGTAGATAGCCACTGAACAGTTGTAGGAGATACAGAAAATACGTCCATCAAATTACTTAATGCGACGTTTAACAGGGTTTGATTTAGAGTGGATAAAAAACACCCTAAAATTAACACTGTTAGCAATACTTTTTTATTTATTGATTCCGACATATTCGATTTCCTCTCTTCATTTGCTTTTTTAACACTGTGTCAATAAAATAAAGAATAGCATTTTATTTTATTGCTGCCCATTTACAATTTTTTAAGATATGTTAATTAAGCAACATATTTTAAAAATGTGTAATTAAAGTCTAGGTTAATAGATAAAGGAGAATTAAATTGATCACACAAAAGAAGCAGGACCCACGTGCTGTTCGCTCTAAGCAAATGATGAAGGAAGCTGTCGTAAAAATATTGATTGAGAACCCGGATATTTCGAAACTTACAGTACAAAAAATAACCAAACGTGCCGAGCTAAATCGAGCTACTTTTTATTTACATTTTTTAGATATTAATGATTTGCTAAAGCAGTTGGTTTACGATATTTTCGACGACTTGTTGTTGGAAGTGTCTCCAATTTTACAAATTGATACGTTAAATAATCAAGAACAATTAATTACGTTTTTAGATTATTTTTATAAGCATCGAAAGATTTTAGCTGTACTATTTGAGCACCCTGGTTTCAAAAAAAAATTACATATGATATTAAAAGACTCGATTTCAATACAACGTGAAAGAGAAGTTACTGATACTATGGAAATAGCTCTATCAAGGGATATACTCGCATCCTCAATACTTGGGATAATCATGTGGTGGCTTAAAGATGGGGTTCATTTTAGCTCTGAATATATAGCAAATCAAATTATTGCATTATACCGATAATGAATAAGTAATTTGTGATGATGTTGTGAGAGAATATATTTTGGTTGGAGAAAAACTTTGATCTTAACATCATTTTTGTGAAACTTAAAACAAGATCCCGCAAAAAGACCGCTACCATTGAAAGATAGCGGACCTTTTGTTATTTTTCCATTGTAACAACCTGATACAATTCATTACGATCGATGTTACTGCCTGTAAACTCATGAGTCAACTTTCCATCCCTATTAAAGATAAAGGTTTTATTCTCATGTAATACTTCTGAACCCTTTTTTTCAAAATGTTCACCAAGGGTGCCTGCCAAGTTTTGAATCCCCTTCAGATCACCAGTCAGCATTTTAAGATAAGACATATCAAAATTCATTTTCTTTGCATGATCTTTTATCGCTTCTGGTGTATCATTTTCAGGGTCGAGTGAAACAGAAACGAGTAAAAGATTATCTGTTTTGGTTCCTTTCGATTTCAAATCCTGCTGTAAGTTGCTAAAATTACCTAATAAAATTGGACAGGCATTTGGATCGACGCAATTTACATATGTAAAGGTCATGACGACTGTTTTTCCGATCAGATCCTTCTTTGTCACGGGCTTCCCATTCTCGTCGATCAACTTAAAATCTGGTATAGTAACATCTTTTGTCACTTTATGAGCATTTTCCAATGTCTTTGCTTCGATGGTAAATTCCTTTTCATCCTCTACCATTTCCCCATCATGTTCCACCTTAATGGAAGCTATCCATTCACCGTTCATCGGTAAACTAGCGGTTCCAATATATTTACCCTCACCTATTTCTTCTACAGCGACAGGAGTGGTTCCGTGATCCATGTTTTTCATCGTTATATCAGCACTTACTTTAGCATCTTCAACAGGTTTTCCCTGTTTATCCAGAACAGTAAATTGCATCGCATATATTTCTCCTGGAGTAATTGTTTTTGGTGTAGAAAGCTTCACGGTGAGATCATTCGATGCTCCACAGCCTGAGATAATTAGTATGATAAGACACATTATGAAGACAGATAATCTTTTCATCTTGGCCAACCTTTCAGTCAAAAATATTATTAACACCCCTCAACTATATACTACAATCATCTTTAAAACTGTGAAGTTTTATACATTAACCGAATAAAAGCAATTTATCTATTCAATGCGTATCTGCAGTGCAGTTCCTCTTTTTGAATTTTTTTTGAACATTATCATAACATGTGCTATTCGCCAAATTTCTCCTCACCTTTCAACAAATTTCTACGATATTCATTGTTATATTTTATAAAAGTACAGGTTTAAATAGCTTTTTAATAGGGAGGAAATTTTTATGGCAATAGACGAAAAGGTGCTCGAACAAAAGCAAACCGGAGCGATGGTAGATCATATAGCCAATAAAGGAGCGCAAGCGTTAGTGGAATTCCGCACCTTTACCCAAGAAATGGTCGATGAAATCGTCAAAGAAATGGCCCTTACTGCGCTCGATAACCACTTCAATCTAGCAAAAATGGCTGTTGAGGAAACTAAGCGAGGTTTGTTTGAGGATAAAATATCTAAAAATATGTTTGCTACTGAAATGATTTATCACAGTATCCGTGACCTAAGAACGGCAGGGATTATTAGTGAAAACGAGCAAGATGGAACCTATGAAATGGCTGAGCCTGTCGGTGTGATTGCCGCACTTGTTCCCGTTACAAATCCCGCCTCAACGGTCATTTATAAATCCCTTATTTCCTTAAAAACGAGAAATCCGATTATTTTTTCTTTTCACCATTTGGGTCAAAATACTGGAATCGTAACAGCAAAACTGTTAAGAGATGCAGCAATAAAGGCAGGTGCCCCGGAAAATTGTATTCAGTGGTTAGACGATACCTCACGTGACTCCGTTAATACACTTATGCGGCATCCCAAAGTCTCACTCATTCTTGCGACTGGCGGGTCGAGTATGGTAAAAGCTGCTTATAGTTCTGGGAAACCCGCGATTGGTGTCGGACCTGGAAATGTCCCTTGTTATTTTGAAAAGACAGCCAATATCAAGAACTCTGTTCAAGACTTAATTTTATCAAAAACCTATGATAACGGAATGATTTGTGCATCTGAGCAAGCACTCATTATTGATAAAGAAATCTATTCCGAAGTAGTAACCGAAATGATTGCGAACAATTGTTATTTCCTTAATGAAGATGAAAAGCAATTGTTAGAAAAAATCGCCATTAAAGAGGTTACTTGTTCCCTAAATCCGTTGGTTGTTGGATTGCCTGCCTCGCAAATTGCCGAAATGGCAGGAATTAACGTACCTGGTGACACGAAGATATTAGTCGCCGAATTGGAAGGTGTTGGACCACAATTCCCTCTTTCTTGTGAAAAGTTAAGCCCAATTCTTGCTTGCTATAAAGCAAATTATTTAGAAGAAGCACTAAGAATTGCCGAGGAAACATTGGAATATGGCGGACTTGGTCACACCGCATCCATTCATACCTTTGACGATGATGTCATCGAACTGTTCGCATTAAGGTTGAGAGCAGGCAGGATCCTTGTGAATACACCATCCGCCCAAGGGGCAACTGGAAATGTTTACAATGATTTTCTGCCAACCTTGACTCTCGGCTGCGGCACTTATGGTGGAAACTCAGTTTCTACCAATGTAGGTGCGCTAAACCTAATTAATATTAAGAAGGTGGCAAAAAGAAATATCAACGCCCAAGTTATACGGACACCACCGCAGATTTATTATAAGAAGAACTCGGTCCAAGTCTTGGAAGAAATTCCCAACTTGACCAAAGTATTTATTGTCACAAGCCCAAGCGTAGTCAAAAATGGTTACGTTGAGAAGATCCTCCATTATCTCAAAAAACGTCCAGATTTTATCCAGTTCGACGTCTTTTCTGAGGTAGAACCAGATCCGAGCATTGAGACGGTCTTGAAAGGTGCAGACCTAATGAGGCACTCTGGACCAGATGTTATCATTGCTCTAGGCGGCGGCTCTGTATTGGATGCTGCAAAAGGGATGTGGCTATTTTACGAACATCCTGATACTGACTTCTCAGCCTTAAAGCAAAAGTTCTTAAATCCAAGAAAACGGGTAGTTGCCTATCCAAAGCTGGGAACGAGGGCTAAGCTTATTGCCATTCCAACTACTTCTGGGACAGGCTCTGAGGTCACCTCGTTCGCCGTCATTACGGATAAAAAGACAAATATTAAATATCCACTTTCTGACCCAGAACTTTTACCGAACATAGCAATTATCGATTCACAATTCGCAAGGACCGTTCCTAAACATATTACAGCTGATACAGGAATGGATGTGCTTACACATGCACTTGAAGCCTATGTGTCCGTGGTATCAAACGACTTTACAGACGGCCAAATTATCAAAGCCATTCAGCTTGTTTTTGAGTATCTGCCAAGAGCCTACCGAAACGGTCTTGATGAAGTAGCCCGCGAGAAAATGCATTATGCTTCCACCATTGCCGGAATGGCCTTCAATAATGCTTTCTTGGGTATTAATCATAGCTTGGCCCATGCGCTTGGAGCAGAGTTTAATATTGCACATGGTCGTGCAAATTCCATCTTACTCCCGCATGTTATTCGTTTTAATGCAACTAAACCAACTAAATTCACGCCGTTAGCAGGCTATCAAAGCTTTGTTGCAGACAAACGCTATGCAGAGCTTGCAAAAATGCTCGGATTGCCAGCCCGGACCACCGAAGAAGGTATAGACAGCCTCATTGGTGCTATTCTCGAGCTTGCAGAAGAACTAGATATGCCGATGAGTGTGGAAGAATGCGGCGTTGCACCTTCCGTTTATGAAAACAAAATTGACACTATGTCTCAACATGCCTTTAATGATCCAGATACAAACGTTAATCCGAAGCGGCCGCTTATTAAAGAACTAGCGGAAATTTTGCGACAGGCTTATAAAGGTGTTCAAATTTTATGATGATAAAAGTGGCGCATGAAACATTCATGCGCCTTTTTCCATTTAATAGACCTTTAGTCTATCTTTCTCATCCACTTGTAATCTAGAAAGCACTGGCCTGTTGAACTTCCACTCCACCTGAACTGGAAGATTGAAAAATTCCGATAGCTTTTCACTGGATATTAGTTCATTTGTATTCCCATCAGCAAAAACCTGACCCTCTTTTAAAAGAAGTGTTTTAGTGAAAACAGGCAGTATTTCCTCGACATGGTGGGTTACATATATCAGTGCCGGAGCATTAGGATTTTTGGCAATCCTGTCAATCGATTCTAACAGTTGTTCACGTGCGATAAAATCTAAGCCATTCGTAGGTTCGTCTAGAATAAGCAAAGATGGGTCAGCCATCAATGCACGGGCAATTAAAACACGCTGCTTTTCTCCTTGTGATAAATTTTCGTAATTTCGGTTGGCGTACCTAATACAGCCAAGTGCCTCTAATAGATTAACAGCCTTTTTTCTCATTTCATCGGTAGGTGTCTCGTAAAGGCCAATCGAAGCAAACGCACCACTTAAAACCACCTCAAATGCATTATCTCCCGGATGAAATTTTTCTTGAAGGGATAACGAAACAAATCCAATCTGTTTACGCAGTTTCTCACTTAGATAGGTTTTTCCAAACTCCAATCCAAGGACGGTCATTTTCCCTTTTGTCGGAAAAAAATAAGCATTTAGCAGATTTAATATAGCGGTTTTACCTGAACCATTTAATCCAAATAAAACCCAGTTTTCTCCACTATTAATCTTCCAATTTACATCTTGTAAAATCCAATTCCCATCACGTAATAATGAGACATTTTCAAGTTGTAATACCATTCTTTTTAACTCCTTTTCTATCCGTTTCAATTGAATACTAAGTTATTGCATCTCCATTATACCGAATTTTCTGAAATCAAAAAAATAAGTCCTACCGAATTGAGGACTTAAAAATAGAACTATGAAACTTCTTGATGTGTAACATTTAAACTAGTACCTTTTTCAGTTTTTCCGTAAGTGTTGGTAGTACTGTCTTGTAGTCGGCAATCACACCGAGATTGGCACGTTTAAAAATCGGCGCTTCTGAATCTGTGTTGATGGCAATTACGGTCTTCGCACTGGTAATGCCTGCTAGATGCTGACTGGCACCAGATATTCCGACTGCAATGTAAAGGTCTGGTGCAACAACGGCACCCGTTTGTCCAACCTGTAGGTTAGAAGGAACCCATCCAGCGTCACATGCTGCCCTTGAAGCACCAACCGTCCCGCCCAGCAGTTCTGCAAAAGACTGCAGTTCTTGAAAGCCTTCTGGCCCGCCAAGTCCACGACCTCCGGCGACGATAATTGTAGCATCCTCAAGACGGATATCTGACAGGGCAGACTGTATTTTCACAACCAGCTTAGTTAGGACAACATCTTCTGGAACGGAGTAATCTACTGAAATAATATCACCTGTGCGTGTTGAATCTGGTACAGCTAATTCCTGACTTTTTTTGCGAATGCCTACAACCACCTTCGAACGAGTGGTTGAATACTCACCATATGCTTTATCGCCATAAATCGGGCGCACCCATGTAAGCTTGGAGCCTTCGGTTCTAAAATCAGTCACTTCTGTTATCGCTGACGCACCAATTCGTGTGGCTAATCGACCTGCTAGGTCCTTACCCATTCTATCAAAGGAGAGAAGCAGCACATCGGCACCAGACTGTTGGAATACCGTGAACAGGCTATCTACGAAAAGTTCAACCTGATATTCAGCAAGTATAGGATTCGTAACGGTATATACCTTGCTTGCACCAAAGGCAATGGCTTCCTTGGCACCTGTTGTAGTTTCGGCCCCAACCAGGACAGCTTCTATACTTCCGGCGGTGGCACTCGCCAATCGACTGCCAAATGACAGTGCTTCTTTAGCACCCGAACTTAAGGATTCATCTTGTTGTATTGTTGCAAAGATAAGAATTTTAGACATAGTTTGCGACCTCCTATAAAATCTTCAGTGCCAAGAGCTTGTCAGTCAATTCAGCTGCGAGCTCCGTGCCATCGCTGCCAGAAAGGATCTCGCAATTGACATCTCTGTTTAGGACGTAGGCCCGCTCCAATTTAACCCCGGGCTGACACCGCACAGGATCTAAATCAATATCATCAGATTCAAATCGAGTAATAGGCTTGCTCCTTGCTAGTCGAATATCTTTAACCTTAGGGAGGCGCGGGACATTTGTCTCAGAACTGATAATTGTAAAAACAGCTGGAAACGGAACGCTCATTACAGTATAACCGCCTTCCGCTTCGCAGGTAGACTGGACACTTTCTTCATCCAGTTCAAGTTCGGAGACAAGGGTCACACAAGGTATCCCAAGTTCTTCAGCCATGACTGGTCCAACAAGGCCCTCTTCAATGTCACTTGCTTGGTATCCAGTCAGCACAAGCTCTGCACCACCAAGGGTTTTGATTGTTTGCGCAAGGATATGTCCAACGGCCTGACCGTCAAGATTTTCCCACTCTTCATCCCAAACTCGTATGGCTGCATTAGCCGTGAATGCAAAGGCTCGGCGCAGCACCTCCTCCGAGGATTCATCTCCTAGGCAAATGGCAGTCACCGTAGCTCCTGGTGTTTTATCCCGAAGTTGAATGGCCAGTTCAAGCGCATTCTCGGCAAAGGAATCCAGAACCATATCAGAATCTCCATTTTCCGGACGATTGGTCTCTGGGTCAATTTGAAAATATCTCGGAGTAATTTCCGGATCCAGAACATGCTTTAGGCATACGACGATATGCATCTCGTGTTCACCCCTTTATTGTTTATTTTTTTAACCTTTTACTTCTACTCCGGCCCTTACTGCTAATCCTCGTTGGTTATTAGGATTAGGGTATGGTTCTAGTCCGTACATTTCTCGTAATCTTGCAACTGCTTCGACAGGTGGTTTTGAATTGTAGTAGCCGCGTCTTGTCATATAAACTCCGGACACCCTCTTTAAGTCTGCTAATGATTCGCACATCTTGATTCCAGCGCCAAAAGAGTCAACGACGGGTACATCACCAATCCTTGAAATCCCGAAGGTTGCAAGGAAAACGTTCATCGGCCCCTCGCCCGGGACAATTACATCGGCTCCTTGAGAAATGGCCGACTCGGCAGCTCTTTTAAAAGCTTCAATCACAGGCTCTGGATTATTGAAGCCTGCGAGCACATCATCAAACCCTGACTCGAGCTGTACAATTGGTCCAAGTTTTTCACCGAGACCATACCGTGCAGCATTTTGTCTAAGTTCATCGGCCAATGGGGTTAAAAAGTTGACGACTCCAATACGGTCTCCGAGCATAGATGCCATATGGAACGAGGCCTGCCCATAACCAACGACAGGGATATCCACGAGCGTACGAGCCTCGAGAAGACCAACATCTGGAATGGTTCCGATAAACATTGCATCGTATCCCGCAGCTTCAGCCATGAGTGCAGCTCGTACGAACTGCTCCCGGTGCAGATTCTGCAAGTAAGAGTGAGTGATAAAATGCCCAGGGTAATGTGAAGGATATGTTTCTTCAGACATCCCATGTAAAACGATTTCCACGTCTGGGCGTGCGATTTTTCGCAGGTGGTTCACAATAGCATCCCTGTATTGTGGTACCCGGTCAATCGTAGTTAGACTCTGATGCCAGATTTTCATTGAAAATACCTCCCTTTTTAGTGCTATTTTTAGGAAAAAATTATGAAAAAGTTCACTATTGTATTAGTTTTGGTTATTAAAAGGCTCTGCTTGCTCATTTTTTGAAATTCCCCGTTTGGTTGTGAAATTTAATAGTCTTATGAGCGGATTTTCTCGGTCTATGAGCGGATTCTACTAGTCTATCAGCGAATTTTCTTGTTCTATCAGCGAATCCTTCAAGTCTATCAGCGGATTTTCTTGTTCTATCAGCGGATTCTCCATTTCAATCAGCGAATCCTAGGCTGAGCCTTTCCGTGCCCATGCAATACAATTATTTTACTGTTAACTCGCTTAATGCCTCTTGAACCGCAATCCGTCCAAACACTGCACACTTACCTAATGAACTTCCCGTCATATACCCAGCCCCGTGAAACCCTCCGGTCACCTCTCCCGCTGCAAACAATCCTAAGATAGGCTCACCATATGGATTCACCACCTGTGCTTTGGTGTTCACCGACACCCCTGCATAGGTTGCAAGCATCGCGACGGTCGACTCAAATGCATAGAATGGTGCCTTCTCAATTGGTGTTGGTTTTCCATAGTTATGTGTTAATGACTTCCTGCCGAAGTCAGGATCTTCTCCGTCCGCAACCCCTTGATTGTATCTGGAAATCGTTTCTTCCAAAACCTCAAGCGGTACATCAATACAGTCAGCCAAGTCCTCCAATGTGTCTGCTTGATATAGAAGCCTGCGTCGCTTTAATAATTCCAAATCATAGAGAGGATCATCGTGAACGCTTTTGTCCATCACAGTTTGGTCCCAAACCTGAAAACTCACTTGGTCAGGCTGCTCGAAAGCGGCTTTTCCTAATAATTTGTAAGAGATTGACTCGTTAACAAACCGTTTCCCAAGTTCGTTAACCATGATCGCTCCCTTGTAAAAGGCTAACCCCTGAGACTTTACTGGTCCGGCAGCAGTGGGATGAAATCCGTATGTCCCATTTAGGTAAGGTAAATCCTTTAACCAGGCCCCGTGCTCACAGGCCATTCGTATGCCTTCCCCATGATTGCCACGACCGCCAATTCTTAACGCTCCCTTTAATTGTGGAGCAAACTGCCCCAATAGCTCCTCGCTTTTTGCGAACCCACCTGAAGCGATAATTACCCCTTTCGAAGCATGTGCAGTGCGTTCTTCTCCGTCAACCTCATATAAAACACGATCAATCCGTCCGTCGTCGTTTTTCAAAAGTCTTTGAGCAGGGGCATTCAAACGAATGGTCACGTTTGAAAGCTGCTTAACCCTTTGGTTAAGTGTTTGAATCGCCTGATGTGGGTCAATAATATGTCCTCGGGGAACACTGTGCCCGCTCACAGCTTCGAGTGAGCGGAACTCAACACCGTGCTCATTAAGCCAGGTATAGGTCGCTAATTGCTTCTGCCCATAAGCTTTAACAAGCTCTTGATCATTCACCCCGCCGCCTACCTCAATCATGTCCTCCAATAAGTACTCAGTTGAATCGATGATGCCTGCCTGCTCTTGCATATCTGTTCCGGCAAAGGCCATATACCCTGAACTTAGAACCGTACTACCGCCAAGTTCATCCTCTTTCTCAAGGAGCAGGACGTGTGCACCTGCTTCACCAGCCTCAACTGCAGCACACATCCCCGCTAGACCGCCGCCTAAAATAATCAAATCATAGGTTTCCATCCATCAACACCCTCTTACTCTAGGTTATTTAGAACTTCTAATGCTGCCTGGCATACCTGCATATCGTGAGTATAATGGCCGCCGCTTACCCCAACGCCGCCAATAAGTTCGTTATTTATTTTAATTGGATAGCCACCGCCAAAAATAATGAGCCTAGGTGTGTGAACAATCCCATGTAGCAATGGTGGATCATCCTTCAATCTGTCATACCATTCGTGTGTTGCTCTATTATAAGTCGCTGCAGAAAAGGCTTTATTTTGTGCTATCTCCAAGCTTAATACTGGTGCACCGTCCATGGCAGCAAATGCTTTTAGGTTCCCCACACGATCAACGATTGAGATGCTAAACGGCATACCTAATTCTTTTCCCTTTACAAGTGCGGCCTCAAGCATTTTATTAGCAAGTGCTAGACTGATATTTTTTGATTCAATAGCTGGAATTAATTTTTCCATTATGATTTCCCCTCTCAATTTTTAGATCTATTTATAAATTTACTGGTCGCCCGTAACCAAATGCTTCAATGGCGGTTGCAGTTACAGCTGCACTTTTTGGCAAGCATAAATCGACGATTACATTAGCAAGGTCTATTGGATGCAGCCAATTGTCTTTATTTACATCAAAGTCGTCCATCATCTTTGTATTAACAGGACCTGGACAGACTGCATTCACTCTTATTTTGTATGGCTTTAATTCTTCTCCCAAGGCTTTTGAGAATCCGAGACATGCGTATTTCGAAGCAATGTAAGCACTTCTGTCAGGACCGCCTTTTGTCCCCCAAATCGACGATAGATTGATGATCACACCGTGCCTTTTCTCGATCATTTGCGTGACAACTGCCCGAGAACATAAATAGACTCCACGAATATTTATATCTTGTACAAAGTCCCATTCTTCAACGGTCATTTCATGGAACGGCTTAAGAAGCATGACACCCGCATTATTGATTAATATATCAATCGAACCCAAACTTTCTTCTGTTGTCTGGACTGCTTGGTTTATATCCTCTTCTGAACGAACATCCCCGGTAAGGGCGATTGCTTCGCCCCCCACCACCTCAGAAATATAGGAAGCAGTTTCATTGCTTTCAGATTCATTGTCGGAAAAAACAGCCACTTTAGCGCCCTGTTTCGCGAGGAGAATACAGGTTTCTCTGCCGATTCCTCTTCCTCCTCCTGTTACTAGGGCTACCTTGTCCTTTAATTCCAAAAAACCTCACCCTTTCTCAATTAAACCAAACTACTTAAACCTCTAGTTTCTTTGAATCAGTTACATATGCAACCGCATGATCACCCGCACGGCGCCCAAACACAAGGCCTCTTAGCACAGATGTCCCGCCTGGATATTTCCCGTAATAAAGACCTGCCGTCTCCCCGACTGCATATAAGCCTGGAATCGGATCTTGATCTTGTGACAAGACTCGTCCATCTGTGTCGGTAGCTAGACCGCCATTGGTGAAAACATTCGAACAGATAATTGGATAGGCGATAAATGGGGCCTTATCAATTGGGATTGCCCAATTAGACTTTGGCGGGGTAATTCCAAGTGCCTGTTTACCGTCTTTTTTATCCCAATGAAATTCACCCGGTTGAACAGCTGCGTTAAAAGATTCAACTGTAGCCGTTAATTGGCCGACTGGCACGCCAATCTTTTCCGCCAACTCTTCAATCGTATCGGCAACAATGGCCGGTTTATCGGTTTCCACTGCCCGTTCATAGTTGGGAATATCATACATTTTTTGATCACCAATCATATAGGCAATGTGACCAGGGAGGTCGTGGAATATCGTCCGGGCAACCTCTTCATATTGCTCATCGACTGTTGTTTTTCCCTCATCAACGAAACGGTTCCCATTCTGATCGACCAAAATAAAGTAAGGGTAGGTCATAACAGCAGCTTCTTCCCGCTTGCTTCTTGGGTCGACCGGTTCAGCGTGAAAAGAGTCGAACTGACCTGCCGTTTTTGCCCCTAGCTCCATGGCCATCCGGATTCCTTCACCTTTGTTAAACAAACCACCCTCAGCTACTGTCCGGACTTTATGAGCATCTCTGCCAACATATTGGGCCATCATCTCCTGATTTCCCTGGAATCCACCTGACGCTAACACGACAGCTCCCACTTTTAATTGAAGGGATGTACCGCCCTTCACGCGTACCATCAATCCATTGACGACACCCTCGTCATCAAGAAGTAATTTCCAAGCAGTAGCTTCGTAAATAATCTCAACACCTAGTCCACCTGCACGGCGGGATAGGGTGTCAACGATGGCACGACCGCCGCCTACTGGAAGCAAACGAGGTCTTGATGCAGTTAAAAACATCGTTGGCAGGTAGTCAAAATCAACCCCTTTTTCCTGGACCCAGCGAAGTGTGCTGCCAGCATCCTTGGCGAGAGTTTCTATGTACTCCCGATCGGAATAATTGTCTGAAAAAGCCATCATATCTTCCACAAAGTTATCGGCTACTTCATCGAGATTTTTCATCCGCATATAGGAGGCCGTCCAACGGGAATTTCCTCCTCTATGGTCATAATCAGCTCGTTCTAATATCGCTATTTTTAGATTCTTATTTTCCTTTTTAGCCGTTTCAGCGGCAGACAATGCGGCTGAGGTCCCGGCAACTCCACATCCTATGACGACGATGTCGTAATCTACTTCTTTCCCCACAACTATGTCCTCCTTTTAAGTTCCTAATTTATTAAAAAAGTAAATTTACTTTTTTATTAATGGCTGATTCTCTGCATACTTGTTTTCCCACTCTTTAATCTGATTGAGTTTAAAGAGTGATTGCCGCTCTTCCCACGTGCAAATTAACTCGTGAATATTTTCGTGTGAACCTTCGGCTTTTAATATTCTTAATGACTCTGTGATTCCTTTGATTGCCGAGCGAAGGACAGTATTTGCACAAAGCATGATTTTAAAACCAATCTCTTCGGCCTCTTTCAAAGAAATAAGCGGGGTTTTACCGCCTTCCACCAGATTAATGATCTGTGGTACCCCTTTTAATGAACTGGTGATATTTTTTAATTGTTCAATGGTTGTCGGCGCTTCAACAAAAATTATGTCGGCCCCCGCTTCTACATAGGCATTTGCCCTGTCCAACGCATCTTCCATGCCATATACGGCTAAAGCATCTGTACGGGCGATAATGGCGAGATTTTCATCTCTTCTTGTATCAACAGCAGCTTTGATTTTCCCGACCATCTCTTCTTTGGAAATAACATCTTTCCCATTGAAGTGCCCGCATTTCTTAGGTGAAACCTGGTCTTCCATTTGGATGGCTGCTACACCTGCTCTTTCAAACTCTCTTACAGTTCGGATCACATTAATCGCATTTCCAAAGCCTGTATCGGCATCCACAACAATCGGAATCGTCGTCACATCCGTCATCCTTGCGACAATATCAACCACTTCTTTTAAGGAAGTTAGGCCTACATCAGCCCACCCTAATTGGGCATTGGATATTCCGGCACCTGTGGCGTATATCGCTTGAAAGCCGATTTCTTCTATTAATCTAGCTGACATCGCGTCATAGGCACCCGGCAGGATAAATGATCCTCGTTGTTTCAAAAGTTCCTGGAACTTTTTTGTTTTATTCATTTGTTGGATCTCCTTTTTTATTTATGCATAATTTAATTTTAGAATATTAAAATAATAATTACAAAGGTAAAAGTTATTCAATTTTTAGTAATTTTCCAATAACTTTTATTAGTCTTTCTTTATTAATTCATTTTCAACAGTATTTGAAATGGTAAAATATGATTAAAAATGGCAAAGTATTTCTCACTGATTCATTACAAAATTAATGGAGCATGAGAGGTAATTTATTTAATAAGTCATAATCTGGACTATTACTTATCGTTTTCCATACCTCTTCAGGAGCACCAATGTTTGCAAATTGGCAACATTCAATAAATTTATTCTTAACTTCATCAAAATTCACTATAGGAAGACAACGTTCTATATGTCTTTTGGTTCCTTGAGCAGTTATTACCTTAATATCACCTTGAGGAAGCCCAAGAGTATTAGGTTGTGTATGTTCAATTTTTACAAGCCTAGACAATTCTAAAACTTGAGAATCCTTAAGAGCCTCATCTGTAAGATTATTCAAATTGACATTTCCATGTACAAATGTAAATGCAACTATAAAAGGGATACTAAATTTAGCATCTTGTAATGTTTGGGGATGACAACGCTCCGGCAATGGATGACACAACATACTTGCCGTTTCATTTACGCCTATTACAAGGTTTTCGATTTGATAGTGTTTTACTTCATTTCGAAGGTCTAGCGCCGATTTTATGTATAGGTGTGAATAACGACAGCTAGGGAAAAGTTTTATAGATGTTTCTGAAAATGCCCAGGTTTCAGTATCTAATAATATTTTTCGTTGACCTTCGCTCAGATCTTTTCCAAAATAGTTTCGAAAGAGACCTGCTTTACCGTCCAAACTACTTGCAGGAGCTGATACTCCCTCTCGGGCCAAAAATGCTGCTTGAACACCTCCCATAGATGCAAATGCAGGATAAATCGACCTAGCTTGAGAACCAACACCAACTCCCGGCTCTTTTCCACCAGCTAATTGCATGTATGCTAGACCTAATGCATGAACCATTTCAGAATCATCTAACCCAAGAACAAGACCTGCAGTGATTGCAGCACCAAGATAACCGAAAAGTTGACTCAAAAACCATTTTGAATCAGCGCCTGTACCTCTAGGTTCAATAGCATATCCGAGCCGACAAATCAACTCATTTCCTAATCCTACGGCAGTGACAAGATCCGTAGCTCTAGAACCTTCAATGTCAGCAGCAGCTAATGCAGACGCTAAAATAATTGGAGTAGGATGTATTCTCGCCAAATCATTTATATCGTCAAAATCTAATGCATGTGCCAAAGCAGTATTAGAAAATGCTGCATAAGCAGGAGGTAACTGATGGCTACTTCCAATTACTCGGCCCGCACCACCTTCTACTCCTAAAGATATTCCAGATATCGATTGTAGGGCAATAGGTGCCCCTTTATAAGCCGCCAATGAGATACCAATAGTATCAGAAATATGAAGTATTACCTTTTTATGGACTTCCTCTGGCAAACCAAGTTTTTGTCTTTGGCGAATGGCATTTATAATATCAAAGCTCAATGATGACAATTATTGGCCCTCCCAAACTTTTTCTCAAAATAGTTCTCCAAATGAAATATCCTCACCGCTTTCAATACTCATCAATATCTTAGGATTATTAGGAAAACTTTAATTTCAGTATTTTAAGTTGCGATCTGTTCCTTTATTGGTTCTTGAAATAATAAACAAGCTGTTAGACTGTTAATGGATGTTTGTATTAAAGCAGGCTCAATACTTTTGCATTTTTCCATCGCCACTGGACACCGAGTATGAAAATGGCAGCCCTTCGGCGGGTTTGAAGGACTCGGCAAGTCACCCTGTAAGATAATTCGTTCTCTTTCTCTCAATTCCGGATTAAGTTGAGGTACAGCCGAGAACAGTGCTTTAGTATAGGGATGACGTGGATATTCAAATAATTCCTCTGTCTTGGCAAATTCAATAATTCTTCCGAGATACATCACAGCAATTTTATCACTAATATGTTTAACAGCTTGGATTCCATGAGCAATAAAAATATAAGATAATCCAAAATCCTGTTGGATTTCTTTTAATAGATTTAAGATTTGAGCTTGAATGGACACGTCCAGGGCTGAAACCGGTTCATCACAAACTATGAGTTTTGGGCTTAAAGCAAGCGCACGTGCAATCCCAATTCTTTGCCTTTGTCCTCCGGAGAATTCAATGGGGTACCGAGTGCCATGGTAGGAAGCGAGCCCAACTCTTTCGAGTAATTCATCCACCCTTTTCTTAATTTCTTTTTTAGAACCAAATTTATGCAGAAAAAGAGGTTCAGCAATAATATTGGCTACTGTCATTCTTGGATTCAATGACGAGTAGGGATCTTGAAAAATCATTTGTAGATTTTTCCCTAATTCCTTTTTGTTTTTGTAATTACTTAATCTTTTTCCTTCAAATAGGATTTCACCACTGGACGGTTGGCTTAATCCAACAACCATTCTTCCTGTCGTTGATTTTCCACAACCAGACTCCCCGACCAATCCGACGGTCTCACCAGGAAAGATATCAAGACTAATACCATCTACTGCTTTAACAACTTGGTCCTTTTTTCCGAATAGTCCACTCCCAACAGGGAAGTATTTTTTTATGTCTCTAAGAGACACTAGAGGTTGTTGCATAATTCAAACTCACTCCTTCCTTTACAAGGGGATTCCAACAAGAAACGCTGTTTCCTGTAGAATACTTCACGTGTACGGGCGCTAATTGTCTGCACTTTTCCGTTGCAAATGAACAACGGGTAACAAAATTGCAGCCGGATGGTAATTCTAGTGGATTCGGAACAACTCCAGGGATTGTTTCCAATTCGTCTATTCTCGGCCCAGTTAATTCTGGAACACTATCCATTAACCCTTTGGTATAAGGATGACGTGGATTTTTAAACACTTCTTTGACTGTACCTTCTTCAACAATTTCACCGCAATACATTACTAGTACACGATCTGCTATTTCGGCTACAACTCCGAGATCATGAGTAATTAAGAGAATAGAAATCCCAAATTCATGTTGAAGATTTTTTAATATATTCAAAATTTGTGCTTGAATGGTTACATCAAGTGCTGTAGTTGGTTCGTCAGCAATAAGCAGTTGTGGATTACAAGCAAGTGCCATCGCAATCATGATTCTTTGTCTCATCCCGCCTGACATCTGATGGGGATAGTTTCTTAATCGACGTTGTGCATCAGGGATTCCTACCTTATTTAGTAAATCTAATGCTATCTTTTCGGCTTCCTTATACTTGATTTTTTTATGAAGTATAATAGACTCTACAATTTGCTTGCCTATTTGGTGAACTGGATTAAGGGAAAACATCGGATCTTGGAAGATCATTGCGATGTCATTTCCACGTATTTTCCTCATTTCCTTTTCTTTCAATTTCAATAAATCCTGCCCATTTAATAAAATAGAACTTTCGGTCTTATATTGAATTGCACTAGCATTGAGCCCCATTATAGAGAGAGAGGTAACGCTTTTTCCGCTTCCTGACTCTCCTACTAATGCCATAATTTCCCCCTTTCGAATAGTAAATGAAACGTCGTTAACCGGCTTGATTTCACCTTTAGTTGTTGGAATGAAGGCTTTCAAATTCTTTACTTCTAGAAGTTGTGTTGTTGATTTCATACTTCTGTCCCCCTTTGTTAGGCCTTTTTATACTTTGGATCAAGTGCTGTCCGTAGACCATCTCCAAGAAAGTTCCCAGCAAGTACAGTAAGCATGATTGCAAAACCTGGGTAAATAATCATCCAAGGGTTCATATTAATCATGCTGTATGCCTGTTGTATCATATTTCCCCAGCTAATTTGAGGAGACTGCGCTCCCATGCCGAGAAAACTAAGAGATGCTTCAACAAGAATTGCATAGCTTAAATTAAACGATGCTTGAACGATTACCGGCGGAGCAATATTCGGAATAATGTGTTTCACCATAATCCAAATTGCTCCAGCACCAGAAATTTTGGCTGCTTCAACATATGGCTCTGTTCTAATTTGTAATGTTTGTCCTCTTGCAAGTCTTGCAAATTGGGGAATCGATACTATCCCAATGGCAATCATAGCATTCCATAAGCTAATACCTAATGCTCCAGTTATTCCAAGTGCCAATAATATGGAAGGAATTGCAATAATTCCATCTACAATTCTCATGAAAATATCATCAACAATCCCTCCTAAATATCCTGAAAGAATTCCCATGGGCACCCCGATACAAAGCGGAATCAGGATAGCGAACAATCCAGCTTCGATTGCAGCTTGAGATCCGATTATTAATCTGCTGAAAATATCACGTCCAAGCTCATCTGTACCTAACCAGTATTCGGTATTCGGACTAAGCAAAACCTTCGCTAAATCCTGCTTTAATGGATCATGTGGAACAATATATGGCCCAATTAATGACATGATTATAAGGAAAACTAAAATGAAAAAACTAATGAAGGCCATCCTTTCGGACATTAACCTTTTAAAGATAGTTTGAAAACTCATAGTCACAACCCCTCTACTAGTACTCGATCCGTGGATCTAAAAGTGCATAAACGATATCAGTAATAAAATTAATGAGAATGACCATGACAATCATAATCAGTACAACTCCCTGAAGCATAGTGAAGTCATGCTGTAATACCGAATTTACTGCAAGCTGTCCTATACCAGGGATGGCAAAAACCGTTTCAATAACAACTGTTGCACCTAACAAATGACCAAATAAAATCCCAATTGTCGTTACAACAGGTAGCATAGCATTTTGGATACCATGTTTTAGAATTGCTTGCCAACGATTAACTCCCTTGGAATAAGCTGTCCGTACATAGTCCGCACTCATTACTTCCATCAATGATGACCGTAAATGCCTTGTAATTTGCGCTGTTCCAACTGCACCAAGAGAAATGGCAGGTAACAATATCCCTTTAAAAAATTCAAAAGGATTCTCAGTTATACTGGTAAAACCTGTCGCTGGGACCCAACCAAGGTGTAGACTGAAGAATAAAATAAGCAGCATTGCTAGCCAGAAATTAGGTAGTGCAGTTCCAAGTGTTCCAAAGAACCTTGAGACATAGTCGATCCAACTATTTGGGAAAAATGTAGATGTAATAGCAAAAAACATTCCACCAAAAATCGAAATAATCATTGCTACTACAACAAGTTGAAATGTAACAGCTAAACGTTCAATTACTGCTTCATGTACATATTGTCCTGTAAAAACAGATCGCCCTAAATCCCCCTTTAAAGCATTTATTAACCAATCGAAGTATTGCGAAATAATCGATTGATCTAGCCCAAGTTGCTGGCGCAACTGGGCTATTTTTTCTGGGGTTGCATTCTCTCCAAGCAACGTTAAAGCTGGATCGCCTGGTATTAAAAGGATAAAAGAATATACGATGAGCGTTGTTATTAATAGCATTGGAATTACGTATAATATGCGCCGAAGTAAAAATTTTAAAAACACTTTAAATCGCTCCCTTTGTTGTTTATTCCT
The DNA here is from genome assembly GCF_001591445.1 of Neobacillus drentensis NBRC 102427. Classification (GTDB taxonomy): domain Bacteria; phylum Bacillota; class Bacilli; order Bacillales; family Cytobacillaceae; genus Neobacillus; species Neobacillus drentensis. The sequence goes on from NZ_BCUX01000003.1 coordinate 224,184, forward strand.
TTTTCCAAAGTGTTGAAAAAACTGGCTTTTCTAATTTATTTGGCACATATCCCTTTAACGATTGATTCATGATGGCTGTTCTTGGCGTAAAAAATAATGGGATTCCAATTGCTTCTTCTAAAATTGCCTTCTCGCTAATTTGCATATATAATTTAGCACGCTTTTCTTGATCATAAGTCTTCCCAGCTTCAGCAATCAGCTTATCAATTTCTGCTGTGGTGTGGCCTGTATTATAGTAGCTCCCACTAGAATATAATGCTTTTATTGTAATTTGCGGATCTGGACGGGCTGACCATCTTCCAAGGAAGCTGTTTGCTTTTTTTTCATCCCAAAAGTTAGCTAGCGCAGCCTGCTGCTCCATCGCTTGCAGTTTAACCTCAATTCCAATTTCCGCCAGTTGACTTTTTATGGCTTCAGCAACCCTTTGATCATAGGCCATTGAATGATGCACCAAATTAAATGAAACTTTGTTAATCCCAGCTTCTTTTAGAATTTGTTTTGCTTTTTCCGGGTCGTAGTTAATCTTTAAATCTTTATTTGCAGCCCAGTATTCTTTTGGAAATGGCTGATATGCAGGTTCCCCAATTCCAAAATTAATAGCTTTAATAAGTGCTTCACGATCGATACCAAAATTAATGGCTTGTCGTACGGCTTTGTTATCTAGCGGAGCTTTAGCATCATTTAAATACAACATTTTAAATGGCAATGATATTTCTTGAATCACTTTAAGATTTTTATCATTTACAAGAGATGAAACAGTACCAGGAGAAATATTTTCTACAAAATCGACTTCACCTGATTTCAGTGCATTTATTCTAGTAGTTTCTTCCGCCATAATTTTAACCGTCATTTTATCTAAATACGGAAGGTCTCCATCCCAGTATTCTTTATTTGCTTCGTAAACAATTTCACCATTTGGTACATGTCTTGACATTTTAAATGGACCAGTACCAACAGGATGCTGAGAATAACTTTCTCCGTTTTTTTCAACAGCATTTGGTGAAACCATCATCCCAGCTTGATCCGATAGCGCTAATAAAATTGATGAATCTGGTTGTTTTAAGTTTAATTGAACCGTTTTGTCATCTATCACTTTTACACTTATAATATTTTTCAAATCGGTCAACATAGATTTATCAGAGTTTATTCGATCAATATTAAATTTTACTGCTTCAGCATTGAAGGTAGTACCATCATGAAATTTAACATTTTCCCTTAATGTAAGAATCAATGTAGAATCATTTGAATATTTCCAAGACACGGCCAATCCTGGTTGAGGCTCTAGTTCAGGAGAAAAGTGAATTAATGTATCATAGACTGGAAACAATAAAGGAAAATTGATTCCTCCGCTTGCCTTAATTGGATCAAAATTAGCTACATCTGTTTCATAAGCGATCGTTGCATTTCCACCTTTTTGAGGGGTACCTTCATCCACCTCTTTTTTACTGTTTTCTATAGCCTTTGTGTCAGTTTTTGAGGAACAAGCCCCTAAAACGATTGTAAATGTAAATAATAATAAAACTATAAAACTCATTTTAAATTGGATTTTTTTCATATTGATTATTCCCCCTATAACTTTATTGTTTGTAAAAGACCGTCAGGATCAATATCATCAAGTTTTTTAGCTAATTCTTCTATTGAATTTGCTGTTACCTTAGTAACCTGTTTAAGTTTATACTCGTCACGTAAAAGATGGATACCTTGTTATCAAATATTTGCAAGGCAAATTGTCCGGGTTGTTCTAGTTTTAGTTTTCCAATATTTGCGTAGGTATAATTGTGAAAATCAGAGCCCTCATCTACAAAACGCTCCCCCTTTGCATTTACTATAATTCCGAAAGGATAGTTAGCTTTTGAAAGCCTTCACCAAATTCTGGTGCATAACGATCTCCACCTGTGTCTAAATATCGAGTTCTCATTTCTGTGTTTGCATGAAATCCTCCAGAAGATAAAATAACTGATTTTGAATAAATTTCTTTCGTTTCGCCATGATGCTTAATAACAACTCCATGGACACCCTTATTATCATGTATCAGCTTTGTAGCCATAGCATTATAAAGTATTTGAACCCCCCAATTTTTTCCTTAATTATGAAGAGTTTCAATTAAACCATTACCACCACCTACTGATTCGACAACCATCCCACCCCAAAATTTGAATTTTCCATTAACCTTAAAAGCCTGACGGTCATATATAGGCACAAATCTAATCTTATGGGATCTAAGCCATTTCATTGTTTCAAAACTTTTACTTGCTAAAAGTAAGGATAATTCAGGATCAGTCCTATATTCACTTAGTCGACATAAGTCATCGTAGAAATTCTCTTCCGAGTAAATTCCGAAGTCTGTATTCTCTATTTCCTCCGTTGTAAGGTCAGGGATAATTTGTATTAAATCTTCTATACGGTTATAGGCGAACCTAATGGATCCATGGGTGTAAGCGTTGTTTCAGCCTTTTTCATTCTCAGGTGACTTTTCTAGGACAATAACGTTGGCTCCCTGCTCCAACAATTAAAATATCTGTTTCATATTTCCTGTTTCCATTCACATATTTCCCCTTCTTTCGTAAATTTCCCAACAAATCTTTCAGGATCTAATAAGGCTACAATACTACAACTTCCAATTGCATCAATCGGAAAAACTGTAAACGCATTCACTTTAAACAAGCATGAATCGGCCATTACATTTGAAATATCATTTGGCTGAACGCAATTTTTGTTATTTAACCCAGCCAGTGTCAAATGTTGCTCGGGATGGTTCTGGTTAATGCCATTTCTTCCGGGATGATATAATCCAATGGTATTTTCTCTCTTTATTTGTTTCATAAAATGAATGTTATTGGATCTTTTGATAAATCATCACTATCATCTGTCTATTTTGATTAATCTGAAAATTTTATTTATTTTTTAAGAGCTCAATTTTGAGCTCTACTTAAAAATGCTATTAATCAATTGTTTTCATCAATATTTTGTTGAAGATGTACTTCAATTGTATGAACAGCGGCCTTTAAACTATTGTTAATATGTTCTCTCATTAATTTTTCAGCTTTATCAGGGTTTTTATGGGAGATTGCTTCAAACATTTCTAGGTGTTCTTTTGCGGCATTTCTACTTCTCTCATTATTTTTAATGGGTCCTAACCTACGATATCTAGAAATGTGATCATTAAGTTGATTTAAAATTTTATTTGCAGTTTTATTTTTGCTAATTTGATAAAGATAGGAGTGAAATTCACTTCCATAATAAACAACTTCATCTCCTCTATCATTATTAGCCGCAGTGACAATAAGTTTCGTAAATTGACCTAACTTTTGTATATCGTTAGATGTTGCCTTTGTCGTTGCCTCCCTAGCTATCAGCCCTTCAAGTAAGCTTCGAACATGAAAAATTTCCTCAACCTCTTGAATTGAGATAGGTGCTACTTTAAGGCGCCCATTTGGTAATCTTAGGATAAGCTCTTCAATTTCCAGCCTCTGTAAGGCTTCTCTAATTGGTGTTCTGCTTATATTGAGTTCAGTAGCTAAATACTCTTCATTAATAGGTTGATCAGGAGCTAAGATACACTCAATAATTCTTTTCTTAATTTCGAAATAAACAAAGTCCTTTGTAGATAGCCTCCGATTCATTTGAGATGAATTCAGCATTATTAGAGCTCCCTTTTTAGTTAATTTAGTAATTTCAATAGTGGAATTACTATATTGTATAACTGTACATTTGTGTAATTGTATACAATTATAAGTGTTAGCCTAATTTTATTTGAAATATGCTCTAATTGTCAATATATTTTTATAATCAATTAATCGATATTATTTACCCTGTTAAAAAAGTAAATGTTAAATTGACGTGGTATCCTTTTTTTGCACATGTTTTTCCGAAACTCAAGCTTCAGCAGTTCAGCAGATTGAATTGATTAATACAATTTCAATCGTAAAAAAAACTAGGTGGTATGAGTCCTGTAAAGTACAGAATTATTACCACCTAGCAATTATCAAAATATTTTAGTCCACCTTTTGAGGACAGTTCAAAATTAGCTTTTTTCTAAGTTTTTTCCGTTTTATTGCTCTGAATATTTTCTTTTTTTATCTTATCATCCATTCCACACAAAACTTAATTTCGAAGAGTGTAACCAATCCCTTTCGCAAATTGAATCCCTTCTATCTTCCGTTAACCGCTGGTGCCAAGTAACCAAAACCGCTGTATCACTCTTTAAGAATCGTTCCGAAACATTTTGAAGCAGGATCATTTCGTTTTCATTTGTCACAAATACTTCTATTTCTTGTGAATGACATCCGCTTGATAAGGTAACAGCATATTTGCCCTGACATGGCAGGGTATAGTAAGGTTTAACTCTCAACGCACTGCCGTCCCATTCACAGCCAATTTCATAGGAACATCCTAAAAAGGCAGGCAAGTCTTCCACATTTCCCTTTGATAATTTTTCCCGAATGCTTGTTGAGCTAATTTTCTCTCCACGGTATTCGACTTTATTTACTTTCGTAACTTTGAGGATTCCACCCGAATCTCGTTTCAATCGATCCATATTCCCTTCACCGCGAAAGCCATACGTATAATCAAAACCTGCAACTGCATGGACGACACCGAGATCGAGTAAATATTTAGCAGCAAACTTTTCTGGCGACAGCGATGCGAACTCCCAATCGAATTCAACAATATAAAAAATATCGACACCAAGTTCAGAGAACAGTTTCTCTTTATCAGGTAACGGCATTAGATATTCTACTTTTGTTTTTCCATTTGATAAAACGGTTTTGGGATGTGGAAAGAAACTCATTACCGTTAAGAGTAGATTTTCCTCTTTTGCCTTCCTAAATGCTGTTCGAATGACTTCACGGTGGCCGATATGAATACCATCAAAAAATCCTAGCGCCATGATACTTGGTTTTGCTTTTTGCTGCCAGTGTGTCAGATTATCGGGATTCAAATAAATCGTCTCCATGCAGGTGCCTCCTTCTTATTTCACATTACGCTTTACCCATTAATCGAAACATCAAAGCCAAATTGTGTCTTTCCAAAAGACTCAACAGAATCTTCGTAAAGATTGGATCGATGGGTACAAACTGCCAAAAGATCGCGTACGAATATTTCAATTGGATCTCCTTTAAACATGGAAAATCCGCCAAGTGTCAATAAAACTTTTACCGCAATATCCGTTACGTTCTTTGTAATTTTTGCCCGTATCGCCGCGAATTCACCACGCTTATCTTCTTTTCCCATTTCATAGTTTTCCAATAAAGAAATATATTTGTCTAGTAGACCTTCTGATTCGTAATATTTAATCGTTAATTCAGCCAATACTCCCTGATGTCGGGAATCTTTAGCGGAATTTCCTCCCATTCGTACCCGCTTTTCCGTTCGGTTTTTAAATTCCTGAAGTAGGCGCTCAGCACCACCCAATGCAACCATTGGGAATCCGACACTAAAGGATGAGAAAAATGGAACATCATAAAGAGGATAGTCTTTATCATAACCCTGTGGCGGTCTGCCTGTACGATCGGCAACCGTAAGCCGTATTAGATGGTGCTTTGGAACATATACATTATCGACAATTACCTGGTTGCTCCCCGTACCTCTTAGTCCTAACGTATCCCAATTTTCTACTATTTCCACATCAGATATCGGTATATTTAGCATGCATAATTCAGTCTCTTCACTGCCATCCAGTTTCATTTTCACAGCAAGAGCCACCCAGTCACTATATAAGATTCCGCTTACAAAACTATACTTACCTGTAATCCGAAAACCGTCCCCATCCTTTTCCACTTTCCCTATTGGAGCAAAAATATCGGCAATTAATCCGCCTTGATTTATCACTTCTTCTGCTCCCTCTTTCGTCATAAATGCTACTAAACTATTATGAATGGAATATAGAAAAGTTAACCAAGCAGCAGAAGTATTATATTTTCCAACCGTTCGAATAATTTGGGAATACTCTCTTAAATTTACTTGTGGCTCCCCATATTTTTTTGGAAGTAACAACTTAGATAATCGAGCCTCTTTTATCGCATCAATGACATTTTTTGAAACCGTTTTGTTTTGATCTGCTTCTAGTGCTTCCGATTCCGCAATTTCTCCAACCTTTTCTGCCCCTTTTAATAACAGGCTCAAATCGGCCTTGTATTCATCCACTACTTTGCTTACCATATTTTGCACCCCTTATTCATTTTTTTAATCTCCCTTACTTATACCTTCAAAACATTCCTCTTTTTCTTTTACTTGGGTAATAAAACGTGAGGCATTTTCACCAGCAATTTTCCCAAAAACGGATCCGGCCATTAAGCCCGCACCACCAGGGTAGTTAAAGTAGAATAGGCCGCCTACCAGTTCTCCAGCAGCATATAACCCTGGAATCGATTGGGACAATACGTCTTGAACCTCGGTATTCGTGTTTATTTGTAAGCCGCCAAACGTAAAGGTGATTCCGCATGTGACAGCATACGCCTCAAATGGACCTTCATCTAAGGTATTGGCCCAATTGGATTTCCGTACTGCTAACCCATCTGTACAACGGCCATCCTTAATATTAGGATTGAATGATATATCTTTACGTACAGACTCATTGTATTCCGCTATCGTCTTTAAAAAACCTTCCTTATCCACACCGTCAAGCTTATCCGCCAATTCTTCTAAGGTATTAGCTTTGACCTTGGTTACCTTTCGTCCCCGATATTCCTCTCGTAAAAGCCCTGCTACTTTAGAATCGAATATCTGCCAAGCAAATTGGCCTGGCTGTTCGAGGATCATTTTTCCATATTTCGCATATGTGTAGTTTCTAAAATCTGCCCCTTCGTCAACAAAACGCTTTCCTTCAGCATTTACTAGTATTCCAAACGGATAACTGAGTTTTTGAAATCCTTCTGTAAATTCTGGCAGATAGCGGTCTCCGCCAACGGAATGGCAGCCTGACCAGTTTCCCGCAGCAAGAGCTCCAATATTTAACGCCATTTGAATGCCCTCGCCGGTATTAAAACGGCTCCCTCTTGCTTTAGCTAGATCCCAATTTGGACCTAAGTATCGAGTTCTCATTTCCGGGTTGGCATGAAAACCCCCAGATGCTAAGATAACCGCTTTCGCATGGACTTCAGTTGTTTTTCCATTATGCTTAAAAACGACTCCATGCACGCCATCATCATCGTGAATGAGTTCGGTCGCCATCGCATTAAATAACACTTGAACACCTAAACTCTCTGCTTCAGCATGTAATGCTCCAACTAAACCTGGTCCTCCACCTACGGATTCAACAATCATTCCACCCCAAAATTTAAAGATACCATCCACTTTAAAGGCTTGGCGACCGTAGATGGGCACCCACCTGACTTTATGGGACTGCATCCATTTCATTGTTTCGAAGCTTTTACTTGTTAAGAGGGAGGCAAGCTCTGGGTCGGTTCGATATTCCGTTATCCGACACATATCATCAAAGAATTCTTCCTCCATATACGACCCAAAGTCTGTCATGTCTATATCTTCCTGCGTTAGGTCAGGCATAATTTGTTTTAACTCTTCGACATCTTTATAGGCAAATCGGATGGAGCCATGAGTAAACGTGCTATTACCACCTTTTTCAGCCTCTGGTGCTTTTTCAAGCACTATAACATTAGCACCATTCTCCCGAGCCGCTATTGCAGCACACATGGCGGCATTCCCTGCTCCTACTACAACAATATCAGTTTCATAGATTTTGTTTTCCGTCACAAAACTATCCCTCGCTTTCAAAAAAACTGACTCAAGCTATTTCCTGAGTCAGCTTATAAATCACGCTTCGATCGTTGGTTTATTCAATTCCTTATCGCTTACGGTTTCTCCCCAATAAGTGTTAGCAATCGAGTGATCTTCCTCCGTCCACTCGACCGGTTCCCAGTCTGGTTCAAAAATTAAATAGGATCCGCTAAATAACTCCACACGGCAGCCGCTGCCTGGGTCACATACATAGAGATAAAACGCCTGCGAAACACCGTGTTTACCTGGCCCAATAAATTTGATACCTGCTTCAGCCAAAATATCCGCTGCTCTTAGGATATCTTGAGCGCTATCGTGCCAATAGGAAATGTGATGAAGCTGGTTTGGTGTTTCTGCTTGCGGTCTTGAAATAACTGCAATATCGTGAACTAAAGGAGTGACGCTCATCCAGCCTGCAACGGTCGTTTTTTCATTGTATCTCACATATTCACGAAGCTTAAATCCTAATTGGCTGCCTAAGTATTCGAGAATTTCACCGACATCCATGGAAGTAGCAATATTTACATGGTCAAATCGCCTTGGCGAGCAACCGCGCGCCCATGCTTTGTACGTTTGATTTTTTAAGACGGAACGTCTTTTTTCATCTGCCTTAGGCTTGTCCACATCATAGTAAATTTCAAAAGAATGCTGGCTTGGCAGTTTAAAGCGTATCGCTCGTCCTTGACCAGCTTCTTCGCCCGCTTCAATCCAGTTAACCTCTGTTCCGGCTTTCTCAAGCAGCTGGGCAAAGCCCTCCACATCTTCCGGACGTTTCGTTCTCCAGCCGATATGATCAACATATCCTTTCTCTCCTGCTGTTAAAGAAAGAGAGTGATGTTCAAAGTCGCCCCATGCACGTAAGTAATAGGTTCCGTTTTTTTCTTCTGTTACTTCTAATCCAATGACATCCTTGAAAAACCATAATGATTTTTCCAAATCTGGAGTGACAAGTGCTACATGTCCTAACTTTGCAATCTCTGGTAAAGTCATCTTTATACCTCCGCATGTTATATTTTTTAGATTGAACTAGAGAAATAGTTTTGGATTAAATTATTAAAGCTTTCTTGGTTCTCAATTTGCGTCCAGTGGCCGCACTTTCCGTATACATGCAATTGAACATTCTGGAGATGTGAGAGTAGATAATAGCTAGATTCTACTGAGCAAACCATATCATCACGTCCATGAACAAGTAATATTGGATTTTGGATTCGTTTAAGTGCAGTTACTGGCACAGGGACAGCTGCTGTTGCAAAGATGGATTCGTTAGAAAGATGGATTTCCGGACGCATTGCTGTCTCATATCGTGTAGCGGCAAGTGAGTCTATTTCTGGAGCAAGTTTTTCTGCATCATACACGAACCAGCCCATAATTTGACGCATTTTCTTTTCGGATGGATTATCGTAGAATCCCTTAGCACGTGCTAGTTCAGGACTTAGCTTTGTATTCGGTGTCCCTCCAGGTCCCATTAAGACAACCCGGCCAAAACGTTCAGGATATTCTAGTAATAGTTCCAATGCAATGGAACAGCCTAACGAATTCCCAACCACGTGAGCCTTTTGTATCCCGTAGCGATCCAGCAATTCAATCAGCTGTTTTACCCAAAGGTTCGTCCATCCCTGTCTGTTCTTTGGAAGTTCCTCAGGATGTCCACTTTGTCCAAAGCCAAGCAGATCTGGAGCAATGCAGTCATAGGTTTCACCGCAAGTATTTAATGCGTACCGCCAGTTAGCCCATGCGAAAACACCTGGTCCAGAGCCATGTAAGAATAATATAGTTTCAGAATTGCCCTCACCCGAACGGTTTACAAATGTTTCAAAGTTATCCGTTTTAACTAGTTGTTGAGTAATGTTTGCCATTTTGAAATTCTCCTCCTTCTAAAAATAAAACAATCATGGGAACATCTAATGGAATGTAACCCCTTTCACTATTTCGTATTTTAACTCTATCTAAATTTTAGAAAATTCAGCATTCTAATTCTAGAGAAAAAATCATCTGACTTCCTACCATTTTTAGATAGTTTTTATTGGTTTTTTAATTATATTTCTACGACTATTTTATCTTCAATTTCCTTCTGATCTTTCTTTGCTAATTTAAGTGTTGTGAGTGTGATTAAACTGATTAGCAGGAATCCAGCAATGATGAACATAGCCTGTTTAAAATTGAAGACACCCATAATATATGGTCCAACGAAACCCCCTAAGGAGGAAAGAGTGCTAACTAAAGCAATGCCAACTGGTGCAGTAGATTCTGAGAAGAAGAAAGTGATATATGCATAAAAAGTACCCGAAATACCATATAATCCCGCGGAAGTAATAGAGAGCATTAAGACCATAAGTGGAACGCTTGATACAAAAGCACAGCCAATGAATCCAACCATAGCAATAAACACACTTGCTCCTAAATGCAATTTGTGTGAGTTCGTTCGATCTGCATTCCATCCTGTAAAAAGAATCGACGGAATCGCAACAATCGATGGAATCATCGCTAACCAGCCAATTTGTAAGTTGGTCGTTGAAGATGAAGACAAAGATTTAATAATAGTTGGCATCCAATAAGAAAGTGCATTCACTGCGATAAAACCAGCGATATTAAATAAAGCTAATTTCCACAATTTTGACTCTTTCAACATGCCGAGATGAGAGGTTTTATTTAATTGGGAACTTAATTTTCGTTCCTTGTCTAATTCTCCCTCAAGCCATGTTTTTTCTTCCGTCGTTAACCATTTTGCGTCAGCAGGTTTATTGGTCAAATAAAATATAACCACAATTCCTAAAATAATAGCTGGCAAACCTTCTAAGATAAACATCCATCTCCAACCCGCCATACCACTCCATGTGATTGTATCCATAATCCATGTGGACAACGGGGCACCGATCAACGCACTTAATGGCAAGGCTACAAAAAAGAGCGCTGTTGCTTTCCCGCGTTCACGTGCCCTGAACCAATACGTTAAATAAAGAATGATCCCTGGGACAAATCCCGCTTCCGCTGCACCCAGTAAAAAGCGTAATATATATAAGTGAGTTGCAGATTGGATAAACCCTTGTAAAACAACGACAATTCCCCAAGTTATCATAATACGGGCAATCCACGCCCGTGCCCCCACCTTGTTCAAAATCATATTACTAGGAACTTCAAAGAGGAAATAACTGATAAAAAATAGACCAGACAACAAGCCAAATGCTTCTGCTGTTAATGACAAATCCGCATTCATCTGTAAGGCAGCATAACCCATATTGACTCGGTCTAAGAAGGCAACCACATACAAAAGCAAAATAAATGGTAGAATTCTCTTCATTGTTTTCTTTACCGTGCTTTTTTCAATCAGATTAATAGATTGTCCTTGATTCAAATAAATTCCTCCCTATAAATAGTTGGTGTTTGAAACTGCTTACATTTTTATATTTTAGAAAATTCTGTATACTGTATCTAGAGTAAAAAATATTGGATTTTACACTATTTTCAAGTTGTTTTTGTTGGTTATTATCAAATGATGAGTTCAATAAATAAGAGCAATCCAATTTGGACTGCCCTTAGTTGTCTATATTTTTAGCTCTCCCAATGCCATTAGTGAGTCAAGAATGAGCAAGAGCTGATAGCTTTGGGAAGAATCACGCAAATCTTTTTTGAGAAGCGTTTCTATCTTATTAATTCGATACATTAGACCACTCATAGATAAGGAAAGGTCATCCATCGTCTGCTGAAGTTTCCCACCATTCGATAAAAAGACATAGAGTGTTTTCAGTAACTCTTTTTGTTTCGCATCATTTAATTTATATAGTGGTCCAAATTCTTGTTTTGCGATTTTCTTAATCCCGCTTACATTTTTTGAATTTATAAGGACACCTACTATCCCTAAATCTTTAAAACCATTAATTTTTTTATCCGTGGACATCCTTAAGGCGATTAAGGATTCTTCGAAATAATCCAAAATACTCTCAATATCCTCAGATTTATCGCTTATCCCTACTTTATATTGATAAGTTGAATACGTTGTTTCAATATGTTTCAGTATCTTTTCCATTATAGCGATAATATTTGCTGTTTCGGGGATCAGCATAATAATCTGCCCCTCATACTGACCAATTAACGCTTTATATCCTTGGATATCGAGATACTTGGCAATGGTCTCTAATATTTGTTCATAGTGATCAAAGCTATTCTGGGTTGTCTTTCCCTTCTCTTTATAATCAATTGCGGCAATATAGAAAGGGTTCTCAAGGTCAAATCCCATATGCCGGCCACGCTTAACAATTTCCTCCTTGGAAGAATATTGTCCCTTAAGTATTTGTTCTAAAAAATACCCCTTCATTTTTTCAAGTGCTTCAAAACTTGTTTTTTCGTTTAAAAGGTACAATGAGGCGGCATTGGCAACCCTCTCGATAAACATAATATCTGTTTCAGCGCTTTTACCTGATTCATTTATATAAAGAAAGGTACAATACCCAATAACTTTTTTTTGGACAATAATGGGAGTAATTAAACGTTCCTGTTTTCCTGTCACTATTCTGGTCGTTTCATTAAATAATGGCAGCAGGTTGTGATTATTCCTATTTTTACGAATTAAATTCTCTTTTAAGTTGTTATTCAGACTACTATATTGCTCTTCTTTCAACCCTGAGTAAACAATCTTTTGGAAGCTTAAATCTTCAATAGAAATGGGGATTCTCAATAATTTAAACGTGTTATCAGCAATATCCTGAAGATTGCTTCCATTCGAAACACTTTCCGTTAATTTCTTATGGAACTTAGACACGGTTTCGATAAAATTCCGTTGCTCTAACAATTGCTCATAAGTATACTCCAGTTCATCAATGATATTACTTTCATGATAGAACTTAAGCTCCTCTTGAATTTCATTACCCCAATCCTCTTGAAGTCTTGCTTCGAAACAGCATTCAGCATCTCCCATAGCAATACAGCTAATTTCCTTTACAATCACACTTTTCCTGCAGACTGTTGACATATAACCACTCGCATATCCTGTCAAGGTATGGCATACAGGTGCTTCTGATTGGCCATGGTGCTTGATATGCTCCATTGCTTCAAATGAGTCAATCCATTTTCCTTTGCCAAGGATCGATTTTATGGTTTCTGAATCACTCATTTCAATTATTCTTTCGGACTGTATATCTCTAAAATGCCCCGTACTTAAGTGGAGAATCGAAGCTTGATTAAGAAGTTCATTTATTGAAGAACTAGTTTTCATTGCTTCTTCTGCATCACTTATTCCTAAATTCCAGCCATAGCGAATAAGAAATCCTTTTGCTCTTTTGGTACCGAGATTCTCAATTAATCCTTTTCTCAGCAGGCCAAATGCAGCAGCCGTGGAAAGGATTTTTTTATTACCATCCAAGGATTTGCTCGGTTTATAAGATTCAGCAATGCTAGCCAACATTTATTCCCCCTCTCTAATTCGAGTTATTAGGAGTTTACAAGGGTTTTTCCTTTGCTTGGAACCACTTTACTAATTTGCTCACCAAGATCAATCACACCATTCACACTTTTGATCTGACAGCGAATGACATCGCCATCCTTAAGATATTTGCCGCTGATTAATTGTCCCTCTTCAAGTAAATTCAACTTTTGTTGATAAGGAATAGCCATGTTAGATAAAAGTTCCATTACTTGTGGAGTTAGACTTAGAGCAACCCCGCCTGCAGTTCCAGTAACAATTAGATCCCCTGGTGATAACTCCATAATCTCAGATAACTCTGTAAGGGTTTCTGCAGGTTTGTAGAGCAGTTGGTTTGAATTAGCAGATTGCCTTAATTCATCATTCACCCATAGCTTTAAGTCAAGATCATGAATCAATGGTAGTTCATCCTTGTCAAGCAAATAAAGATAAGGACCTGTTGGACAAAAGGTTCGATAACTCTTACCTTTCAACCACTGCCCTTGGGATAACTGTACATCTCGTGCTGAGACATCATTAACAATCACAAGCCCCGCAATATACAGATGAAGGTTTTCATCAGTTATATCTGAAGCTTCTGATATTTCTGTTCCGATTACGAGACCAAGCTCCAATTCATAATCTAGTAGTTTAACACCGCGCGGCCTTACAATTTCACTCGTTGCGCCGCAAAGGGAACTGTCAGCTTTGCTAAAAATCATATTAAAAGGAGCTCGTGCAGCTTCCATTCCCGTCTCAGAACGATGCTCTGAGTAATTTACTCCCTGACAAATGATTCGTGCCGGCTTTGTCACCGGGCTCAAAATCGTCACTTCGTTTAATGAAACTGATTCTGTATTATCTTGTGCATTGATGGCACGAGCTTCCTCTTTCCCTTGCTCCAAAAAATCAGCTAAACTTTGGTATGTACCTGATAAAAGGAGGATTTGATCGACGGATACAACTCCCCATTGCACTTTTTGTTTATGTTCAAATCTAACAATTTTAATACCCATTATATCTCCCCTCATTTTACGGATATATATTTTCTTACAATAAAGACTCCTCACATAACGATATACAAGGAGTCTTCAAACATAATTAATACTAGTGTTTTTTTACTTTAAACGGTATCTTTTAAAGCTCGCTGATACTGAACCCAACTGTTCAAATTCTGCTGTGAATGTATCCCCATCTTCGATAACTATCGCCTTTGAAAGAGCTCCAGCAAGAATAACTTCACCAGCATATAGAGATATACCATAATTACCTAGGGCATTAGCAAGCCAGGCAACTGCTTGCGCGGGATTCCCCATTACTGCTGCACTTACGGCAGAGTCCAAAAATTCATTATTCCTAAATACATTCATGCCGATTTTGGTGAGGTCAAGCCCCTCTATCTTAGCTGTTGTTTTGCCGATAACCGCTCCTGCTGAAGAACCATTGTCTGCTACCGTATCTTCGAACTTGATTTGCCAGTCTTTAATCCGACTGTCAATAATTTCGAGTGCCGGCACGATGTAATCGGTTGCTTCAATGACGTCATTCATTGTTACTCCAGGACCATTTAAATCTTTCTTTAAGACAAAGGCAATTTCGAATTCAATCTTTGGCTGGATATACTGATTTAGTTCAATCGTCTCTCCGTCCTCATAGATCATGTCATTTAGAAGATGCCCATAATCTGGCTCGTTCACATTTAACATATCCTGCATCGCTTTACTTGTGAGACCGATTTTTTTCCCAACAATTACTGCGCCTTTATCTACTTTATGATGAATTTGGTGCAGCTGAATTTGGTAGGCTTCATCCACAGAAATTTCTTCTATAGATGAAGTAAAGGGCGCAATCGGCTGTTTCTCACTTTCCGCTTCCATTAATGCTGTAGCAGCTTTTTGAATATCCATTACCATTGCTCCTTTATGTCGATGCTATTAAAGAATGGTGGTGATTTTTTTAATTTGATGGAATAGTTGATTCCTCTACTAAGGTACGATAGCGTCCACTATAAAAAAGAAGTGGTTCCGCATCTTCAAGCTTAATATCAGTTACCTTTCCGATAAAAAGAGTATGATCCCCTTCGAGGTGCTCAGCAGATACTTCACACGCAATTTGGGCGACAGCACCAGCTAATACTGGTTTCCCATCAAGACGATCAAAACTGACTTCCCGCGGCTCTTTAATTTGTCCAGCAAAAATCATTGATAGTTCCTGTTGATCTGCAGCTAAAATATTGACTGAAAATGTTTGACTTTGTTTTATTTTCTCAAGAATTTTTGCTTTTTCCCCAATCGAGATAACAACTAGTTTTGGACTGAGTGACACGGACATGAAGGCATTTGCAGTCATTCCATGCACATCACCCTCGACATCTGTTGCAATAACGGTTACACCTGTTGCAAATTTTCCCATTGCGGTTCTAAATAAACGATCATCCATTCTAATGACCCCTTTCTGCTTTTCCGATTATGTTATCTATTATATTCTTATGCTTCTATTGTCGGATTGTTTTCTGGCAGTGTGTCCGTTTGGTCACCCCAGAAGGTAAAACCAACATCCATTTCATCTAAAGTCCACACGATAGGCTCCCAGTCTGGTTCAAAGATTAAATACCCATTGGTAAACAATTCTAAGCGTACTCCGCTGCCTGGGTCTACAACGTAAATGTACATAGCTTGGGAAATACCGTGTTTACCAGGACCTTTAAACTTGATCCCATTCTCAGCTAAGATATCGGCTGCACGAAGTAGGTCTTGGGCATTATCAAGCCAGTATGACAAATGGTGTATTTGATGTGTTGATGGTGAAAATGGATCATGGCTTACTGCGATATCATGAACCAATGGTGTGACACTTAACCACGCACCAATTAAAGATTCATCTGGCGCTTGAACACATTCCCTCATTTTAAAACCTAGCTTTTCTATTAAATAATCAGAAATGACATTTGCCTTCAACGACGAAAGGATATTGACATGATCAATTCTTCGAGGAGAAACTCCGCGCGCCCATGATTTATAAGTCTGATTCTTTAATACGGACCGTTTGGACGGCTCTGCTAATGTTTTTTCCATGTCATAATAAATTTCAAAGCGATGTTCACTTGGTAATTGAAAGCGAATCGCTCTTCCTTGGCCCGCTTCTACACCAGCTTCAACCCAATTTACTTCTGTCCCTGCTTCCGTTAGAAGTTGGGCAAATCCTTCAACATCTTCCGGTCGTTTTGTCCGCCAGGCAATGTGGTCTACATACGACTTTTCTCCTGCAGTAATTGAAAGCGTATGATGTTCAAAATCACCCCAGGCACGTAAATAATGCGTTCCGTTTACTACTTCTGTTTCTTCAAGACCGATTAACTCTTTAAAGAACCAAAGTGATTTGTCAAGATCCGTTGATACTAATGCAACATGCCCTAATTTTGCGATTTCTGGTAAACTCATCCCATATACCTCCTAATTTTTCGAAAAATTTATAATAAATATACTTTAGATACTAGTCAGATAATTTGAGCTACAGTTTTGAATAGATTAGTAGAACGATATTAAACAAAATAAGTATTAGGTTCTTGTCCGCACAAGACTCTACCATAGGTTTCAATTAAACTTGATGGAGTGATGAAGCCATGTAAATGCATGGTTAGAAAATCACGATAGACTCTTTGAATCGGATTTGTCTCATACGTGAACATCGAGCCAACCCCAGCTACTAATAGATCAATCGCTTCTTTGCATAATTGATTTACATAACCAAAGTCTGCTTTTACTTTGATAATTTCATTTTTATCCATTACCTGTCCACGCTCAGCATAGGAATCAATTTTGTCTACCGCTCGATAAAGATGCATCTCTGCTGAATCAATTTTCAACTGCGCCTGGGCAACCTGGTGATGTGTTATTGGGGCCTCAGCTTGTTTGCTATAGAAGGTATTTCCTATCCCTGCTTTTGGAAGCCTTTCCATATATAAATCCATTGCTGCCTTTGCGAGTCCAAGCGCAGGTGCTACAATCGACAAGGTTAGTGAAGGCACAAATGAAGACCTGTATAAGGCGACATCTTTAAGCGGCTCAATGAGATAATGTCCTTTACTTGCTAGACGATCTAATGATACATGGTGGTCTGGTACAAACACGTTTTTAATATGACAGCTATTACTGCCTGATCCCTTTAGACCCATTACATACCAGTCGTCAAGGATATCTAATTCATGACGAGGTATAACCATAATGGCCATTTCTACGCCGCCGTTTTCATCGGAGACTGGAAACCCAAAGTAACACCAGTCAGCATGTGGACTTCCTGAAACAAACGGCCACTGTGCTTCCTCGATATAATAGCCGCCGTCTACCTTTTTGATGTCACATTTGATTGGTTTGAAATTTCCAGCTAGGACGACATCTTCCCCTTGTTTGTAAATTTCGCTTAATGCTTTTTCTCCAAAGGTATAAGAAATCATATAGTCCCTGATATTACTTAGAGCGACGAACCAGCCTGCCGACCCGTTTCCACGAGATATTTCGGTGACAACCTCTGTATATGTCCGCATATCTGTTTGATAACCGCCAAACAGATGTGGACGTAACACTTTTAACGTACCTTCATTTTGCAAGTCATTAATAATTTCTTTAGGTAATGAATTAGTCTTTTCAATTTCTTCCCCATATTGACGTAATTTTGGAATCAGAGTTCTAGCCTTTTCTACCAATTCTTTCTTTGTGTCCAATACGCTTTGTTCCATTAAAATACCTCCCGCAAAATAGTGGTGGTGCTTTTCAAATATTTTGTAAATATTTAGTTAAACACACGCTGGCTTAAATCAATGACCTGATATTTTTCCCCTACTAACTTGGCAACTCGACGCATATGTTTCTCCATCAATCTTTTTGCCATTTTGCTGTCCTTTTCTTGCAGGCAATAAAAAATGATCCAATGCTCCGTTTGCGACTGTTTCCGTCGTTCATCCGTGAATAATTCATCCGGATTCCCCACAAAATTCAAGTAGTCCCAAAGCGTCTTCGCGAGATTAAAGGTATAAGTTAACTTTGAGGCTTCATAAATGATGCGATGAAAATCAATATTTAAGCTAGCGTATTCATCAGCTGTCAGCCTAATATTATCCATTTTTATTAAGAGTTCTTCCAAATAACAAAATTCTTCTTCGTTCAGATTTAATGCAGCTTGCTCAGTCATTAATGCATCTAAGTTGGCACAAACCAATAATCGTTCTAAGACCTCTTCTGGGTCAGGTCTTTTTACGAAGACACCTACCTGTGGAATAATGGTGAGAAAGCCTTCTTGCTCAAGTTTTGATAATGCCTTATGGACGGGTGTCCGGCTCATATTTAGTTTTTCGGTAATCTCATTCACATTTATCGAAGTTTCTGGTTCCCAGATTCCTTCAATAATTAATCTTTTAATATAGCGATAAGCCTTATCAATTTTCATATTATACACCTGCTATTTTCTAGGATTAGCTCCCCCTATAATATGTTAATTTGCTAGCGAGTGTCTATTATTACTTTAGGAAATACTAGATTTTGTTTAAAGGTCACCATTGAAAAAATCAGATGTTAATTTGATAAATCTTTCTTTTTGCTCGACTTGCGCCCAATGTCCACAGCGCTTAAAGATATGCAGCTGAGCATTTGGCAAATAGTCCATTACGTATAGGCTGCTTTGGAGTGGTACGAAACGGTCCCCGTGTCCGTGAATTAGTAACATAGAATGGTCCATTTGTTTCAGTGCTGAAGGAGGGACTAGCATATCCGACAAATGTGATTTCGAGAAATTCTCTTCATATGACCTGCGAACTTCAGGCTTTAAAAATAGCTCCAATCGCTCAGCCACAATGTTCTCCAATTCATCTTCAAGGATGCTTTTATCAAATAAGAACCAGCTTAATAAATTTTTGAATGCAACGGGATCTGGGTCTTTATGGAAGTTTGCTAGTTTTGCAAGTTCTGGGGTTGGTTCTGTTAAACCGCCGCCGGCACCCATTAATACTACTTTATCAAATCGATTTGGTGCATACATGAGCAGGTGAAGGGCAATGACACCACCGAGGGAATTTCCCACTAAATGGGCTTTTTCAACCCCCAAATTATCCATTAATGTTAAAACTTGCTTGATCCTCTCATTCATCCACTCTACACCATTTTTCGGATAGGTCTCAGGATGATCGGTATTACCAAAACCGAAAATATCAAGTGCCACCACATGAAATTTTTCATTGAAATGTGGTAATATGTGCTGCCAGTTTGATTTAGCACTTACCCCTGGTCCGCTTCCATGGAGAAAGATGATCGTTTCAGAGGAGTTGTCACCACCTTCATGGATAAAAGTTTGATAATCCCCTGTTTGAACCTTCTTTGTTTCAACTGCTGTCATATTCGTATCCTCACTTTGTAAAATAATTTTATTCATTAATTCTCATGCATCTAAAATTTCAGTTTCAGGTTTTCACTATGAATATAGTGGTTTAAACGGTAATAAAAACGCTTTCTTTAACTAACTATAATTTTACCTCGGTTTATTCAACCTTGTCAACAAATTCTGAATATTTTTTCAAATTCTAAATAGTTCTGTAATCACCGTGGGGATTTTTATAAATATTTATGTATCACCCTTTTATGATGAGAGGTCTTTTAATAACTTCCATTATTTCAGAAGCCGGTAAGCCGTTTTCAATTAGTTGAACCATTACCTTCATATATCGATGAATATGGTTAAAGTATTTTTTATATCCTGCACACAAATAGTTTAGGCCTGACTCGCCATCAGGTGTTTGAAGAAAACGGTGTTTTGGACACTCTCCATTGCACGCAAAACGTACTTCGCATGTTTGACAGTAACTCGGAAGTGAGGATTTTTTATTTTCCCCAAATGCTCTCTGTTTGTTAGATTCAATCATTTCAACAAAAGTATTGTCGAAAATATTCCCCAGTTGGTATTCCGGATACATAAAATGATCACACGAATACACATCTCCATTGTGTTCAACCATTGCAGCCCTTCCACATGTTTCTGCAAATATACAAGATGTTGATGGAAGTCCAAGCCACGAGGTAAGAGCGTGTTCAAAATTCATAACAAGAATTTTTCCTACATCCTTTCTTACCCACTCTTCAAAAATAGTGATAAGAAAATCACCATATTTCTCCGACTCCACCGTCCAAGAAGAAACGGCTTTCTGGGCTTCTTCTTGATTTACGGCAGGTGGTGTGGCATGTCTCAACCCGATTTTTTTCGCTTCAATATCCGGCATTCGTTCAACAATAGGAATGAATTGAATGAACTCTACACCTTCATCTTTAAAGAAATGATAAATTTCAAGAGGATACTTAGAAGAATATTTTGTCACACAAACTAACACATTAAAATTTACCTTATATTTTTTTAATAGACGCAAAGCTTTCTGAACCTTATGGAATGTTGGTTCCCCTCCACGGTCAACTCTATATTCATTATGAATGTATTCTGGACCATCAAGACTAAGGCCAACAAGGAATTTATGTTTTGCTAGAAATTGACACCATTCTTCATTTAAAAGTGTACCGTTCGTTTGCAGAGAGTTGGTGATTCTTTTCCCGCTTCCATACTTCTTTTGTAAATCAATCACTTTCTTATAAAAATCAAGACCCATTAAGGTGGGTTCCCCCCCCTGCCAAACGAACGGAATTTCATTTACATTCTGAGCTTTTATGTATTGTTGAATAAACTCCTCTAGCGTTTCATCTGACATCTTAAAACCGCTTTTACCAGAAAAAAAAGCTTCCTTTTCTGTATAGAAACAGTAATGGCAATCTAGATTACAAATAGGACCTGTTGGTTTTGCCAGAATATGAAATCCTTTTGTTTGATCATAAGTTTTCTCCATTTTTATTCTCCTTCGCCTAATGATATAAGCCAGTAACCATTTTGGCTCTGGCTTATAATCCTTTTTTATTTTCTTACTTACATTTCATAGTTTTAATTCAGTTCATAGACAACTTTTTCAATCTCTCCTGAAAACTCAAAAATTCCTTTATTTTGATAGTCTTTACTTACTGGATAGAGTGTGTCTTTCCCAATGTCTAAGCCCTCAAAGGCGATTTTATATTGGTGAGTTTTGCTTATCTCCCCTTCTCCTACCTTCTGACCATTGATATAGAGACTGCCGATACCTTTATTTGATTCAGTCTTTCTAAATTCAAATCTGATTGCTGATTTACCCAAAGGAACATTTACTTTCGATTCAATTCGATAAACAGCATTTCCCATGTTGTATTCATATACTAGCTTGTTATCTTTTATAAATAACGTATAACCACTCTCATAACCTCCTAAAGCAACAAGGACGCCATCATCGCTTGTGCTGTCCCGTTCAATTGGAACTGTGATGGAGTAAGACCGGTTAATAATAAATGGTGATGCAGATTCCGACAGGCGGGACATGCCAGGATAAAATGTAAAGGTATTTCTTGCACGGATGGAATCCTTAGGGATGGTTAAAAAACCTTCTCCAGCAATATCTGTCATTGGAAATACTCCATATTTCCTTGCTTCCTTTTCCCATAACTTCTGCATCTCTTTTACCTTCTCTGGATATTTAGCAGCTAGGTCATTCGATTCCGAGAAGTCTTCTGCGACATGGTAGAGTTGCCAGACATCCTTTTCATAAAGGTCTCCTTTTTTATGGAGTGTTAACGCTTTCCAGCCATCATGATAAATGGCCCTCTGCCCATTATTTTCAAAATACTGAGTCTCCTTCCCCGATGATTTGGTACTTCTAAGTGAATCGGCAAAACTCTGGCCTTGAAGTTCCATTTGCTTTACTCCCTTTATCTCCTTAGGTATATCAATACCTAATACATCATAAACAGTGGGAGTGATATCACTTACGTGCACATACTGATTGCGAATCGCTCCTTTATCTTTAATCATCTTTGGATAATAAACAATCAGCGGTGTATGAATTCCTGCTTCAAAGGTTGTAGCTTTATAGAATTTAAAAGGGGTATTACTTACCTGAGCCCAGCCAGTCGGAGATTCTGCTCCAGCTCGGTCACTTCCTATATCGTCGATATGATTAACAACATCTTCTAATTTTTCAGGTACATCGTTGTATGGAAGTGTATGATTAATCGATCCTGTGTTTTTTCCCATCGAACTAGTCCCATTATCTGACAAGAAAACAATCATGGTATTTTCCAATTCTCCAACGGAACGTAACTTATCAATGAAGCGGCCAATTTGTTCATCTGTATGCGTTAAAAAGCCTGCGTATGTTTCTTGGAAACGGATAAATGCCATCTTCTCATCATCATTAAGCTGATCCCACGGCTTAACTCCTGGGTTTAGTCCCGGTAATTTAGTGTCTTTTGGAATAATTCCTAATTCTTTCTGCTTATTAAACCTTTCTTCCCGGATTTTATCCCAGCCTTTGTCATATACCCCTTTATACATATCGATATATTTCCTTGGAACTTGAACTGGTTGGTGCTGTGCACCAAAAGATAAGTATAAGAAAAATGGTTTTTCTGGATTCACGGAAACTTGGTCGGTTACATATTGATTGGCGCGGTCCACTATATCCTCAGAGAAATGATAGTTTTTCTTCTTAGGTACATCAACCGGACTGTTATCCTGTATTAATTCCGGTCTGTATTGATCACCAGAGTCCTCAAGGAAGCCGTAAAAACGGTCAAAGCCTTTCCCTAGCGGCCAATTTTCATAAGGACCTGCAGGCGTTACCTGGTGGGAAGGCGATAAGTGCCATTTCCCTAAAGCGTAATTATTGTAGCTATTTTCGCTAAGAACTTCAGCAATTGTTCCTGCTTCCGGATAGATTCTCCCCCGTTTGTTCTCATATTCAGGGCCCATATCAAAATTGGCTACGGTTGACATTCCGATATCATGTGGATTCCGTCCGGTAAGTAACGATGCACGGGTTGGTGAACACACCGGCGTTACATGAGAATTGTTATAACGAAGGCCGTTCGCTGCTAACCAATCTAAGTTAGGGGTTTTGACTTCAGAGCCATAGCTTCCAATATCAGAAAAACCAGAGTCGTCTAAAACAATATACACAATATTTGGTTTCGGTGAATCTTCCCCTCTTTTTTGGCTTTTTTGTTCATTTGTTTTCTGCTTTAAAACCTCTGCTTTTACTTCCTGACCAGTAATATTTTTATAAGAACACCCGGAAAGTAGTGCTAATGCAGAAGCTACTGCAGTCAACTTTTGAAATGGGGACTTACTAAGTACCTTTAAACCTTTATCCAATGTATCTTCTCCTCCTCAAATCTTTCATAGTGATAAATAATAGCGATGCTTTTCAACTAGTAACCAAATCTATCATTTATTAACCTGCTTATTTTCATCAGATGATAGGAAGGTAGAATTAAAACCTTATTTTGTTGTCTTAGTAATGAATTCCCCATCGTCCGTCCCCTCTCAAAAAGTAATTTTTATCATATAAAAAGCTAAAATGATGAATTCTGCACTCACCATTTTAGCTTTTTGATTCTTATTGACTTAAAGTAGCCTCAATATCCCTTTTTGGTTTCATTACTGATATTCCCCAAATGAAAGCTAACAGAACTAATCCAATTGCACTAACTGCTAATGGGAATCTACCTATATCTTGGTTAAATATATTTTGAATCACTTGAAATCCAAAAGGCGCTAAAACCCCTCCAATACCTTGCCCTGCAACAACTAAACCTACACTAGAAGGAGCACCAACTGGAGTTAACTCAGCAACCCTAGTAAACACTCCTGGAAGGCCTATTCCCATTGCAAAACCACCGAATATACTTCCAATTAAGATCATTGTTAAAGTTGGAGCGTAGTAACAGATGGCCATTCCAATACCGGTCAATAAAACAGCCACTGGTAAATACATGGTTGGAAGTTTGTGTTTTATCTTCCCAAAAAGGAAACCAGCTATTAACGTACCAAAAGTAAAGACGGATATAGCCAAGCCAGCTTCTGTTGCATTACCTAATTTATCCGCTTGGATGACAACTGAAATATTTACTACATAGCCAAAAATTAACCCTGAATATAATACCTGTGCGAGACTTACCCAATAAATTGCTTTTGGCAATTTAACCTTTACAGCAGCCTGATTACTATCGACTTTAGATACCTGTTTCCTCTCAGGCTCGGGCAGATAAAGGATGGTAAACGCAAGAATCCAAATAGGGAACAGGTAGGTTAGGAAACCATAATGCCAACCATAAGCATCCGCTAAGATCCCTCCAACTAATTGGAAGAAAATTGCTCCGATACAAGCAATGGTTGACGTACCAAATCCGATCAAGAAATCTCTTTCTCTGCCATCAAAGAAATCTGTAATTACATCTACTGACAATGGCATGGTAATCCCGACACCTAAACCTAATATCCCCCTCATTGCAATAATCACCCAGAGGTTATCAACAAAGGTTGGAAGGACTCCGCCGATAATGAACAGGCTTAAGCCAACAAACAATAGTGTTCGTTTCTTGAATACTTTGGAAAGTTTACCATAAAAGAGAGCAGGGACAATTTGTATTAATCCTGGAAAAGTAGCAACTAACATAACAATCGTGGGGTCATATTGTGGAAATGCCTTAATGATGTCAGCCATTATTGATCCTGCTACCCCTGCAGCTACATCTTGGAAAGCAAGAATTACAACCAAAAACTTAAGAAAATTTCTGCTGATGGTCTTTACTGCCATTGTTAAACCTCCCTTATCATTTCTAAAAAGTTTTGAAAAAGATAATGAATCCGCCTAAAAAGTTAAACGTAAATTTCGAACAAGTTGCTTTGTTGGCCATCAAAAACAACCGAACTAAAATTTTAATTTTACGTTTAATACTTTTTTAGTTGTATAAAACGGTAAAAAAGCGCTTTCTTTTACTAACTGTAATTCTACATACCAGATAATTGCTTGTCAATATATTCTAAATATTTTTTATTTTTAGAATAAAAATCATTATTCTGGGAAAACAGTAAAAAATGCCCTGAAATTTTCAGGACATTTTTCAAATATTGTAATCAAATAAAATTTTACTGTAATTCCTTGTTTTTAGAATCAAATTATTAAAAGCCTTTGAAAAAACAGTATAAAACTAACCAAACTACTTATCTCATTATTTATACCTCGGCTAATAATCAATATTTTCCACAAAAAAGATTAACTGTTATTTTTCTTTATTGACTTTCTTTTTCAAACGACGATAAATCCGATATCCTTTTCGCACCGCATCGACGATAAAAAATGGGATAGGTGGATGATATTTATATAAATATGGTAAATAAATCTTGTAATAAGCCTTTTTTAAATCTTTCCATTTTCTGCAGTAACCTTGCTTATAAAAGTCGGAAATATCAACGATATAACCTCTCCCCTCATACATGACGACATTTTTGCCGTGAACATCAAAGGGATTTAAACCAACCGATCTCGCGTAATCCAAACCTGAATTAATATCATTAATGACAGCTTCAGGGATCTGAATTCCTTTTACCACGGCATCGAATAGAGTAACACCGTTAAGCTTTTTCAAGATTAAATAGTTGTCACCATAATCATAGAGGCAAGAATAACTTTCATGACTTCCTAACTTTTTATAAACATCAATTTCCTTCTTAAGTTCCTCAGGATTTCTTCCATAAACTTTCACAACCCACTCCGGGTGAGAATCAAGGGAAAATACTCCTGCATAATTGCCGCTGCCAATGGTCTTCCAGATAGGCGACTGATTGTTTACGATAATCGGATCAAACGGACTGGGAGTGGTTAATTTTATTTTCGGTAATAATTCTTTTTCTATTAAATTTCTATACTCAGCTTTTGGCATTATTTTCACCTTCTAATCTATTAACAGCCCATTTTTACACAAATATGCATAAAAAAATGATTTATCAACATATCTTACCATTAACTATGAGAAAATGTTAAACCAAAATTTATTCAAAATTTAATGGAATTTTCTTATAAGCCATTATACACTATTACTTACATAAAACATTTAGCATTCAGTTGGAAATCCCCTAACTGATTCTTAGAAAGTAAATAGTTTATTGTGTTTTAAAGAGAGGATATGAGATGACTTTTCCCATTTTAGAAACGAAAAGACTCAAATTAATTGAAATTACCCACCGGCATGTTGAGTACCTATACGAAATTTTATCTATGGAGGAAGTGACCCGGTTTTATGGGACAAATCGCTTCACTTTACCAGTCGAGGCCTCAAGACTAATTGATATGTTTCATAAGAACCTTCTCGATAAACGTGGGATCCGATGGGGCATCAAGCTTAAAGAAAATCAAAGAATCATCGGTACTGTGGGTCTTAATGGTTTACAGTTACAAAATAAACGTGCTGAAATTGGCTATGAACTTCATCCAGCTTATTGGAGGAAAGGTTTTGGTGAAGAGGCCATTAAAGAAGTGCTGCGCTTTAGTTTTAATCAATTGGATTTATTTCGAATTGGGGCTGTCGTTTACCCTGAAAATGAGGCATCGATAAATTTACTACTTAAGCTGAGCTTCACAAAAGAAGGATTACTTCGAGGCTATATTCACCAAAATGAGCAATTTCATGATACCTATGTATTATCATTATTAAAACCGGATTGGATTAAAAGCCAGACATAGTTCCTGGCTTTCTTAAATTGAAAAAGAAAAAAACTAGGAAGTAAAAACCTCCTAGTTCACTTTATTCTTCTTCTGAACCGACCAAGAAATCCGGATTTAACTCCTCGAATTCTTCGTCGTCTACGTCCATTTCCCAATCATCGTCACAGTCCTTGCATCCTTCAGAACTGACTCGAACACAAACCTTTGTTTCGCCAATCACTTCTACAAGGAATTCTCTTTCGACATGGACGATGATACGATTGCCATTCGGGGAAATAACCGCTTCAACACAATTTGGCTGTTGCAGTACTCGAGCACAGATTTCATTGTCATCGAGGCAGTCATGGTCACGATACTTTAACTTAATGACGTCTGTATATTGGACACGTTCCGTCACAACCTCTGTTTTGGTATTATCATTAAATGAGTACCAAACATTAATGTCGTAAGAGCCGTGTATTTCTACAGTTTTGCCCACCTTTTTCGCATTGTATTTATGGTTGATGATCCAACAGCCAAGAATACTTGTTGGACTGTGCGCCGGGCTAATCGTATGATTGGACTGGGTGAATTTACGTCCTTTCGCTACTACGGCCTTCGTAATTATCTCTCTATATTCTCCCATTTCGCGCGAACCCTCCTCATTCATTTTCATTTCATCGTATGCAAGATATTAGACTAGTGTGATATTTATTTTGATGAGTACTGGATAAAAGTTTAGTCATAGTTCATTTTATGCGGGATTTATAGGTGTGTGCCTTCCATGCCCGTACTTTAAAAAAGGAGTGTAATAAGATTTAGAATGCAGGGGAAAATAACTGTAGAGTAAATAAAAAAAGGCCAGGCTCCGCAAAGCCTGGCATGTATCTTAATGTTCGTGATCGCAATCGTCGTGACCTTCACAAGCCCCGCCGCCATTTTGCATGCTTGAACCCGTTTCTCCTAATAATATATCCCCGCCCGTTGAAATGATAATTTCATCGGTTACAGTATTTGAAATGGTTGAGGCAATAATTTGAAGCAATTCATTTACTTCTATTTGTGATTGTTTGAAATCCTGGACAACAGGTATTTCATCCAACTCTTGCTCAATGGAAGCAATTTTATCTTCAACCTTTTTTAGTGCTTCTGGTTTTCCATAATGCTGAAGGTTTACAGCTTGCTTTTGCAAACCTTTAATGTCAGCAATTAATGTGTGAACTTTCTTATTTTCATTTAATTGAGCTTCAGCCCGTTTAAAAAAGTCAACTTCCTCAGTTTCTGCAATCATTCGTGCTATATCCATTGCACGAGCGACAATATCGTCTTTTGTATATTTTGCCAATTTAGTTCACCTCTGCTGGTTCTAGTTCTTCCACCATTTCTCCGTTTAATGACCATGTCTTTGCCTGCGTAATTTTCACTTTTACAATTTTTCCAATTGCGGATTTCGGTGCAACAAAGTTCACAAGCTTACTCCTAGAAGTGTATCCTGCAAGGACATCAGGATTATTCTTACTTTCCCCTTCAACAAGAACATCAAGAATTTGGCCTTCATGTTTTTTCATAGCCTCTAATGACATCTCATTCACAAGAGCATTTAAGCGTTGTAAACGTGCTTTTTTCACTTCCAAAGGAACGTTATCCTCCATTTTAGCAGCTGGTGTCCCTTCACGCGGAGAATAAATAAAGGTATAAGCTAATTCATAACCTACTTCACGATAGAGGGACATTGTTTCTTCAAATTGCTCGTCCGTTTCGTTTGGATAGCCAACAATAATATCTGTTGTTAAAGCTACATTAGGAATTGCCTCTTTTATTTTTCTCACAAGCTCTAAATATTGTTCTCTTGTATATTTACGAGCCATAATTTTTAATACATCAGTCGATCCTGATTGAACTGGCAAATGGATATGATCCATTAAGTTTCCGCCTTTTGCAAGAATGTTAATTAAACGATCATCAAAATCACGGGGATGGCTTGTTGTAAATCGAATCCTCGGGATATCAATTTTGCGCAATTCATCCATCAGTTCACCAAGTCCATAAGTACCGTCCATGTCCTCTAAATCTTTCCCATAGGCATTTACGTTTTGACCTAACAATGTAACTTCTTGATAACCTTGTGCAGCTAGATGGCGTACTTCTTGGATAATTTCATCAGGACGACGACTTCTTTCCTTTCCACGGGTAAAAGGGACGATACAGTACGTACAGAATTTATCACAACCGTACATAATGTTAACCCATGCTTTAATCTTCCCACGACGTACTTTAGGAAGGTTTTCAATCACGTCGCCTTCTTTTGACCAAACTTCGACAACCATTTCTTTTGACATGTAGGCTTCATTCAAAATATTTGGCAGGCGGTGAATATTATGGGTGCCAAAAATCATATCCACTTGATGGTAGGTTTTTAGAATCTTGTTAACAACAGATTCCTCTTGAGACATACATCCACAAACCCCGATAAGTAAATCAGGCTTTTCCAATTTCAAAGACTTTAAATGACCAAGTTCACCGAACACTTTATTTTCTGCATTTTCCCTAATCGCACATGTATTTAACAGAATGACATTAGCATCCTCCGTATTGTCGGTTGGCTCATAGCCCAATGCTAGGAAGATTCCTGCCATAACTTCTGTATCATGCTCATTCATTTGACAGCCATAAGTTCGGATATAAAATTTCCGTCCCTCACCCATGCCACGAAATTCTTCAGGAATAGAAAAGTCATTTTGGTACTTTACTTCTTCTTTTCCGCGTTTTTTCGCTTCTGTTAATGAAGGTGCAGTAATCACTTTATCAAAGTACTTGCTGTAATCCTTGGCGGATTTTTTGTCCGAAGAATTAACAGACTCGACTTTTTGACCTTCTAAACGTTGTTTTTCATTCATTGTTCAAATGCCCCTTTCTATTCATTTACATATTGCAGCTTTTTAATTTTTAGAATTTAGCTCTGTTAACTTGGCTATAAAATTAGCATAGCATTGAACATAAACACAGCCTTATAATTGCGCAAAAAATCGTGAAAAACTAGTCTTCAGACTTTATCCGCACATTATTATAGTATAAAGGTTAACTGACCTGAAAACAATAGAAAATCCCATGACGGCAAGTCACGGGATTTTGCTAGGTATGATTAGATAAATTCAGAAACTAATTTATCAAAATAATTTTGATCAAGATCAAGGTCTGCTTTTGATAAAGGACTCTCAGAGTAGCCAGTGACTAATTCTTGATATGACTTACGCTCTGTATTTTGATAAATAAGTCCAGTTACTAGACCATTATGCTTCATTAGTGTTTGCATTGCATCTTCACGATTTGATGGGTCATAACCCTCTATATCGCTAAGTTTCGTTAGATTTTCCTTAAACCAGTCATATGTGTTGACCTTATTATAAGTAACACAAGGGCTGAATACATTGATTAATGAAAATCCTTTATGGTTAATACCTGCTTCAATTAAAGCAGTTAAATCTTTAAGATCGGTAGAGAAACTTTGTGCGACGAACGTTGCTCCAACAGTTAAAGCCATTTTCATAGGAGAAATTGATTCCTCAATTGATCCCATTGGCGTTGATTTTGTTTTAAAGCCTACTGCTGAACGTGGTGAAGTTTGCCCTTTGGTCAAACCGTAAATTTGGTTATCCATTACGATATAAGTAATATCGATATTTCGGCGAATGGCATGAATCGTATGCCCCATTCCAATTGCATAACCGTCACCATCACCACCTGAAGCTATAACAGTTAAATCACGATTAGCCATTTTAACACCTTGTGCAATCGGAAGTGAACGGCCATGAATACCATGGAAGCCATATGAATTAATATATCCGGAAATTCGTCCTGAACAGCCGATTCCAGAAATAACAGCTAAGTTTTCTGGTTCTAAGCCTACATTTGCTGCCGCACGTTGCATTGCCGCTTGTACGGAGAAGTCGCCACAGCCAGGGCACCAGTTCGGTTTTACATTGTTACGAAAGTCTTTAAAAGTGGCCATTTAGAACAACTCCTTACATTTTGTATATACTTCGTGTGGTAGGAACGGATTACCGTCATATTTAAGATGCTTTGTAATTTTTTCTGCATGTCCAACATTCATTTTCATGATATTGGCTAATTGGCCTGTTGCATTGTTCTCAACTACTACTACTTTCTTCGCAGAACGAACGAGCTGAAGGACTTCGTCAGTCGGGAACGGATGAATCAAACGAATATGTGCGTGATTTACTTTTAAACCATCGTTTTCTAATCGAACCATCGCTTCTTCTATAACACCGCGTGTAGAGTTAAAACCAACAAATAATACATCTGCATCTTCGTGCTTAGCATTTTTATACACTGGTGTATTAAAGCGAATATTTTCGACCTTACGGAAACGCTTATCCATTTGCGCAATACGGTTTGTTGCAGATTCAGAAGGTTTACCTTGCTCATCATGCTCAACACCTGTTACGTGATGAATACCATTTTTCATTCCAGGGATCACACGTGGAGAAACCCCGTCTTCTGTCACTTCATAGCGTTTAAAATATGCATTGTTTTCGTTAGCAGGTATTTCTTCCGCTACTAATTTCCCACGTCTTATTTCAACCTTGTCATAATCTAATGGTTCAACCGTTTGTTTCCCCAAAGATAATTGAAGGTCAGATAAAATAATGACCGGACATTGATATTCTTCAGCCAAATTGAATGCTTCAGCTGTATCGTAGAATGCTTCTTCGACCGTACTTGGCGCCATGACAATTTTAGGAATTTCTCCGTGTGTTCCGTAAATCATCGCCATAAGGTCTGATTGTTCTTGTTTTGTTGGTAATCCAGTGGAAGGACCACCACGTTGTGTGTCAACAATAACAAGCGGTGTTTCGGTAATTCCAGAAAGACCAATTGCTTCCATTTTTAACGATAATCCAGGACCAGCTGAGGCAGTAATCGAACGGACACCACCGTAGTTAGCTCCGATTGCCATTGTACAAGCAGCAATTTCATCTTCTGTTTGAATGACGGCCCCACCAAGTGCAGGAAGCTTTTTAATTAAATATTCCATTATTTCAGATGCTGGTGTAATTGGGTATGCAGCCATAAAACGGCATCCGCCTGCAATAGCTCCAAGTGCGATTGCATCATTTCCAATCATAAACATCCGTTTTTTGCCGTCAGCCTTTTCAAGCTCCATTGTTTTGATACCTGTGGAAAGATTTTCCTTCATCTTATCAAAACCAGCTTTAATGGCATCCATATTTTTTGCGACAACTTGGTCGCCTTTTTTGCCAAAAATCTCGCGAACTACCACTTCAAATACATTAATATCTAAGTCTAATACGGCCGATGTCGCACCGATTGCCACCATGTTTTTCATTAAAGAAGTTCCTAATTCAGTGGCTATTTCAGTAAATGGTACCGCATACAATGATGCTTCAGTATCTTCAGGTTTCTTTGGTGAAAACTTAGCATCAGCAAGAATTACACCCTTACTATGGAGCTCTTTGTAGTTTAAATCAATAGTTTCTTGGTCAAAAGCTACCAGGATATCTAAGTCATCAGAAATAGATCGAACTTCTGTTGTACTAACCCTGATCTTATTGTTGGTATGACCACCTTTAATACGTGAAGAAAAGTGACGATAACCGTACAAGTAATATCCTAAGCGATTCAGAGCAATAGCAAAGATTTCCCCTGTACTTTCAATACCTTCCCCTTGTTGTCCTCCAACTTTCCATGAAAGTTGATTGATCATGACTTACACCCCTTTTGGATATGTAAAAATAAGTAGATTAGATAGAATCCATTATAGTCTAGCACTATTCCGAGTAAATCACTAGAAATTAGCTCAATATTTATCTAAATAAAGCTAATAAAAGCTCTCAGAGATATGTACTAAACGCTTACAATTCTAGACCTATGCACAAAAAAATGCAACCCTTTAAAGCGAAATATTGTCTAAAATATGAATATTTTTTTATTATTTGAAATATACTTGCATTCGATAATGTCGACCCTTACCCTATCATTGATTGTTCCCCGTTATAAGGTAGTTTTTCAAAGTCATACAAAATATGAATATTTAATATTTATATTCTAAAAATCATCAAATAGTATATTGGTATAATATTTTCATTTTTATCTAACTAAAAAAACCTGCTTGTTGAACAAGCAGGTAAAATAAATTCCCTATCGTCTGGTCTCATGTAATAGTCTATCGCTTTCAACGCGGTTCTACAATTAGCTTGATAGCTGTGCGTTCTTCTCCGTCAATTAAAATATCGGTAAACGCAGGGATACAGATTAAATCAACTCCGCTAGGTGCTACAAATCCTCGAGCAATCGCTACTGCCTTAACGGCTTGATTCAATGCACCCGCCCCAATTGCCTGTATTTCCGCTGCACCTCTTTCACGCAGAACCCCGGCAAGCGCACCAGCTACAGAATTAGGATTAGATTTTGCTGAAACTTTTAATATATCCATTTCTAGCTCCTCCTTAGAAAATCCCGATCCCGCATGAGCAGTTTCATGAACAAATCAGGTTATAACATTCCACTGCTACTATATTCAGCTGTCAAAAAACATATTCCAGCTTGGACGAAAAAATTAGAAAAGCGGGCGCTCCCTTTTAAAAAAAAAAGAGCAAATGAAATTTGCTCTTAAGAGTAAAACGGATGGTCATCATTAATTAGAATAGGTTGTATCTTTTTGGTGAAACCGGTTTTTCGATCAAGTTCAATTACTACTGCACTTAACTGACTTCTTCCTGAGGTAGGAACTTCAAACCGGACTGGGAGGCTGGTAAGGAACCTTTTAAGAACAGCTTCTTTTTCCACGCCTAATATTCCATCATAAGGCCCCGTCATCCCTACATCGGATAAATACCCCGTGCCGCCTGGCAGGACCCTGTTATCGGCCGTCTGAACATGTGTATGTGTACCAACGACAGCTGATACTCTTCCGTCTAAATACCATCCCATTGCCTGCTTCTCACTAGTTACCTCCGCATGGAAATCAACAAAGATAAATGGGGTTCTTTCTCTTGCAATTTCAAGCAATTCATCAGCTTTTTTAAATGGACAATCCAGTGGCGCCATAAAGGTTCGTCCCTGCAAATTAATAACAGCAACTTCCAAATCATTAACTTTAAAGAATGCCATCCCCTTCCCAGGAGTCCCTTCTGGAAAATTGGCTGGTCTGACCATATTTTTGGCAGTATCGATAAATTCAAATATCTCACGATTATCCCAAGTGTGATTACCAAGTGTGATAGCCTGTGCACCATAGCCTAAAAATTCGCGGTAGATTTTTTCGGTAATCCCCTTACCTCCTGCGGCATTCTCACCATTAATAATCGTAAAGTGAGGCCGATATTTTTCTTTTAATTTAGGTAGGTATTCCTTCACCATATCCCGTCCTGGTGAGCCGACGACGTCTCCAATAAAGAGTAGAATCATTATTTGTCCCTTTCGTAAATAAATTGTTATTGTTAAAATAGTATCACAAAATGGAACTATTTAATTGGATAGGGTAGTGCAAAAAACAAAGCGGTGCATGTGCACCGCTTTATTTCGCGTATTCTACAGCCCGTGTCTCACGGATGACTGTCACTTTAATATGTCCCGGATAATCGAGCTCCTCCTCAATTCGCTTACGAATATCTCGTGCTAATCGATGTGCAGCAAGGTCATCCACTGAATCTGGTCTTACAATAATTCGCACTTCACGACCGGCTTGAATGGCAAAGGATTTCTCTACACCTTCATAAGACTCAGAAATTTCCTCTAACTTTTCAAGACGACGGATATAGTTTTCAAGTGTTTCACTACGTGCGCCTGGTCTTGCTGCTGATAAGGCATCTGCAGCTGCTACTAAAACGGCTATTATTGATGTCGCCTCAGTATCACCATGATGGGAAGCAATACTATTGATTACTACCGGATGTTCCTTATATTTGGTTGCAAGTTCAACCCCAATTTCAACATGGCTGCCTTCTACTTCATGATCGATTGCTTTTCCAATATCATGAAGCAGGCCAGCGCGACGTGCTAAGGTTTCATCTTGGCCAAGCTCAGCGGCAAGTAACCCAGATAGCTGTGCAACTTCCACTGAATGCTTTAATACGTTTTGACCATAACTTGTACGGAATTTTAAACGGCCGAGAATTTTGATTAAATCCGGGTGAAGTCCATGAACACCCACTTCAAATGTGGTTTGCTCCCCAACCTCACGAATATACTCATCCACTTCACGGCGTGATTTTTCTACCATTTCCTCAATTCGCGCTGGATGGATACGACCATCTTGAACTAATTTCTCAAGTGCTAAGCGAGCCGTTTCACGACGAATCGGATCAAATCCTGATAGAATAACTGCTTCAGGAGTATCATCAATAATCAAATCAATTCCTGTTAATGTTTCAAGTGTACGAATATTTCTTCCTTCACGGCCAATAATGCGGCCCTTCATTTCGTCATTTGGTAGGTTGACGACAGAGACAGTCGTTTCCGCAACATGGTCAGCAGCGCAACGCTGGATTGCTAGCGAAAGTATTTCCTTTGCCTTCTTGTCAGCTTCCTCTTTTGCACGATTTTCGCTTTCCTTAATCATTATCGCTGTATCATGGGTTAGTTCCTGTTCCATTCTATCAATAATGATTGTTTTTGCTTCCTCGCGCGTTAAGCTCGATATTCGTTCGAGTTCAGTTTGTTGTTTTCTTACCAACTCGTCCACTTTGCTTTCCATCTCTTCAATATGCTGTTGTCTTTGGTTTAGAGAATCATCCTTCTTTTCTAAAAGATTTTCACGCTTGTTTAACGTTTCCTCTTTTCGATCTAAATTCTCTTCTCTTTGCAGTAAACGGTTTTCTTGTTTTTGCATTTCATTTCTTCGTTCACGAACCTCACGTTCTGCTTCTGTGCGAAGCTTGTGAATTTCATCCTTTGCTTCTAGCAAAGCTTCTTTTTTCAATGAATCAGCATCACGTTTCGCATCTTCAAGAATCTGCTCTGCAGCATTCTTTGCTCCTGCTACTTTTGCTTCAGCAATGGATTTATGAACAAAATAGCCAACAACGGCACCGACGATAAGGCCAAGCAAAATGGAGATGATAGTCATTGGTTCCAATCGTTACACCTCCTCTTGCTATGAACTTTTGTTACATTTTTTAAGTGTCGGCATGTACATTGTTTAGACTCAACATACAGCAAGCACCAAGGCTTTTTCGGAATATAATATTACCAAAAATGTAAAATATACATGTTAATTGTAAAGGTGGGGATATTCATTGTCAAGGCTTAGTCCTACTGGCTTTTTGAAATATTTAGAATAGGACATCATTTATTGGAAAAAAGGAGCAAAACTTTATTAAGCTCTGCCCCTCAACTTTAGTCTATTAATTCAAATTGTTCATCGTCGTCTTTCTCAGTGACAAATTTTTCACCGTCTAAACCATAATGTTCACGGATTTTTCCTTGAATTTCAAGGCGAATATCTGGATTTTCTTTCAAGAATAACTTTGCATTTTCACGGCCTTGACCTAATCTTTCACCATTATAGGAGTACCATGACCCGCTCTTTTCAACAATATCTAATTCTGAGCCAAGATCAATGATCTCACCTTCTTTAGAAATTCCTTCACCATACATGATATCTACCTCTGCAGTTCGGAAAGGAGGAGCAACTTTATTCTTAACTATTTTTATCTTCGTCTTATTACCTACGATATCAGTTCCCT
This sequence comes from Neobacillus drentensis NBRC 102427, assembly GCF_001591445.1. Taxonomy (GTDB): domain Bacteria; phylum Bacillota; class Bacilli; order Bacillales; family Cytobacillaceae; genus Neobacillus; species Neobacillus drentensis. The sequence continues at coordinate 260,632 of NZ_BCUX01000003.1, forward strand.
GTTTTAACGCCTCTGCACGTCGTACTTCAATACGGACGGTGGAATAGAATTTTAATGCGCGTCCACCTGGTGTGGTCTCAGGGTTTCCAAACATAACGCCAATTTTTTCACGAATTTGATTTATAAAGATTGCAATGGTCTTTGATTTGTTGATGGCACCAGATAATTTACGCAGTGCTTGCGACATCAAACGAGCTTGTAAGCCCATGTGAGAATCTCCCATTTCGCCTTCAATTTCCGCTTTTGGAACTAAGGCTGCTACTGAGTCGACTACAATAATATCAATTGCACCACTTCGGACTAATGCTTCTGCGATTTCAAGAGCTTGTTCACCTGTATCAGGCTGTGATAGCAATAACTCATCAATGTTAACACCTAATTTTTGGGCATAAGCCGGGTCAAGGGCATGTTCAGCATCAATGAATGCTGCCTGTCCACCATTTGCCTGAACTTCAGCGATCGCATGCAGAGCAACTGTTGTTTTACCAGAGCTCTCAGGGCCATAAACTTCGATAATACGGCCCCTAGGATATCCACCCACTCCAAGTGCTGCATCAAGCGCTAAAGAACCACTTGGACTCGTTAAAATCTTCGTATCTGTTTTCTCTCCCATCTTCATGACGGAACCTTTACCAAACTGCTTTTCTATTTGCTTTAACGCCATTTCTAAGGCCGCTTTACGATCATTACTCACGAATTATTTCCTCCCTTATATATAAACACATGCAAATTGCTATAATCTATTAAATAAATACCTATTAATAATATAACCGCTTTTCGGATATTTGTCGAGTAAAAAAACGAACATTCATTCGTTTATTTTCAAAGCAAAATTGATGTAATAAAAGGAAATTCCCCCTGCTTTTTGCATATATTTGCACTTTTGGTTGGCTGATAAGGCTAAATTCATCCATTTTCCGAATTCCCCCCCTTCTCAATTATTCAAAAAAAAAATCACAGAATACTAATTAGCATTCTGTGACTCTTTTATGATGCGAAGGAGAAAATAGCAGCCAAATTTTACTGCACGATTCCGGTTCGCTTCTCTCGTTCCGCCCAGGGTAATCTTTTCAACAGTTGTTGGTCTTCCCTTAACTGCAATTCCAATAAATACGGTACCAACTGGCTTGCCTTCAAGTTCTTCAGGGCCAGCAACACCCGTAAAGCTAATTCCGATATCGGTATTAAATAGCTTAGAGGCATTTTCAGCCAACTCACAAGCACACTGTTCACTTACGGCACCATATGTATTAAGCGTTTCTTCCTGCACCTGTAAGAGCTGTTGTTTCACTTCATTTGAGTAACAAACCACACCACCGAAAAACACTGAGCTTGCACCAGAAATTGATGTTAACTCCTGTTGAAAAAGTCCTCCTGTTAAACTCTCAGCGGCAGTAATCGTTAACTTTCTTTCTTTTAAATTTTTCATTACCTCTTTCAATAGAGACGTATCATCATAGCCATATAAAAATGCCCCTACACGTTGGTTTATCGTTTTTTCCAACTCATCAAGCATCGACTGTGCAGTATTTTCATCCACATGGTTTGCCGTCAACCGTAAAGTAACCTCGCCGTCTCCTGCAAGCGGGGCAATCGTCGGATTGCTTTGTGCATCAATTAAATCGATAACTTCAGTTTCCAACGCTGCTTCCCCAATCCCAAAAAACCTTAACACTCTTGAAACAATTTTCTCATTGGAATTGTTAACTTTTGAAAGAGCTTGAACGCCAAACTGGAGAAACATCGGCTCCATTTCCTTTGGCGGGCCAGGCAGCAGCATATATGTATGACTTCCAGAATCTAATACCATGCCTGGAGCCATCCCATGATTATTTGGGAGAATATGAGACCCCGCTAAGACGAGTGCCTGCTTTCGGTTATTTTCTGTCATGACCCGATTGGTTCGCTCAAAAAAAAGTTCAATCGAAGCTAATGCCATTTCATCGATAACGAGTTCTTTACCAAGATGACGAGCAATGGTTTCTTTAGTCAAATCATCTTTTGTAGGTCCAAGACCACCTGTAAATATGATTACCTCAGCACGATTTTCAGCTAATTCAATTGCTAATTTTAGCCTGTCGGGATTATCACCAACAACAGTATGAAAATAAACATTAATACCGAGCCCTGCTAATTGCTGAGATAAAAACCTCGCATTGGTATTCACAATCTGTCCAAGCAATAATTCCGAACCAACAGCAATAATCTCAGCATTCATAACTTCACACCTTTCTTACCTTTAGTAAACTTTTGCTTACTTTGAATTTTTAAGTACATGACTATTTTTCACAAAATAATCCCAACCGGACCATATAGTAAAAATTAAGGCAACCCACAATGACACGACATCAAAACGAAATGGTATCATTGCAAAAATAATATTATGTAATAAAAGCGATGATATAGCGACAATTTGCGCCCATGTTTTAATTTTGCCCAGCATATTAGCCGCGACAACTTCGCCTTCTCCTGCGAGCAAGAGACGTAATCCAGTTACTGCAAACTCCCTGCTAATAATAATTATTACTAACCACGACGGTGCATAAACATCATGCAGTTCAACTAATACGATAAGTGCAGCTGATACAAGTAACTTGTCCGCAAGTGGGTCTAGAAATTTCCCCATATTGGTCACAAGGTTATATTTTCGGGCATAATGGCCATCAACCCAATCCGTTGAAGACGCTAAAATGAAAATTAATGCACCGACAAAATGGGTAACTGGAAGGTCAGCCCCAAGAAGATGCATGTCACCCCATTTAAAGGGAACAAGCATAATAATCAAGAATATTGGAATTAATAATATTCTTGATACAGTAATTCTATTCGGAATATTCATAGTTTTCCTCCGTTTAATTAATAAAAGTGAAAAATAGTCATCAATAGATGACTATTCTTCTTTCAGAACATATTGAATCGTTATGTTCTGAACATTCGCAGTTGCAGGGACTGCATACTCAAGCTTTTGGTCATTAACATAAATTTCAGTTTCAGCAGCGTTTCCGACTCTGATAACAGCCAAACTTTCTGCTGATAAATCTTCTGTTTGGCTCTCAGTTCCACCTGTTTTAAGTGTTCCCTGAAAAAAGGATTTCCCTTTTCCATTTTTAATACTAACCCAGGTTTGACCTTTAGAAACCAACTTCACGACAAATTTATCTGCATTTTTTAATTCATAAGTTGAATTCCTGCCGCTGCTTTGAACCGCTGTAATTTCTTGTTTTGGAGTCTCTTCTACGGCTGTTTGTTCCTCTACCTGTGCTGTATTATCCTTCTGGTTCTCGTTGTTTTTCTTAACAACTTTATTATCTGGTTTGTCTTTTTCAAGATTATTGGATTTCACAATTTTAGCTGGTTCAGTTTCCTTCCCAATAGATTCATCAGAATTTCCGCCAGCATGATTTGAAATAAAATAATATAAAAGGCTCGCTACTCCAATCACAAACACACCGATTAATATCTTTGGGAGAATAGCAAAGATTTTGGAATTACCTTCCGTAAGCGTTTTGTGAGTTTTCACTCTAGATAATTGCTGGGGTAAATCCTCATTATAAGTAGCAGGAATTTCACCTTGATAAGTTTCAAAAATCTCATCAGGGTTAAGGCTTAAGGCCTCTGCATATTGCTTAATAAATGCACGCACGTAAAAATTCCCTGGCATGCTCGAATAATTACCTTCTTCAATTCCAATTAAATAACGCTTTTGAATTTTAGTCATGGATTGTAAATCATCCAAGCTTAATCCTTTAGCTAGTCGGACTTCTTTAAGTCGATTCCCTAATTCAGACACCTGTTAACACCTTCCAATTTATTAAAAATCAAAATCTCCAAAATCAGATCCGGAGAACATGTTATTCTGGTCAACGACCTCATATGTAATCTCTTCTTCTGCGTCATTCCTAAGCTCGATTATATAATCAAAATCATCAAGTGTATATTCTGAGTTTTGTACAAAGATATCAGGATGCTCGATTACTTTTACTGACGGCAGACGCATGATTTCGCGGACAAGTTGCCAATGACGCTCATTTGCTCGTCTTGTTGAGACGATTCCATCAAGAATAAATAGATTATTTTCGTTGTATTCATCCTCAATTAGTTGATTACGGATGGTTTGTTTTAACAGAGTAGAAGAAACAAATAACCAGCGTTTATTTGCACAAACACTTGCTGCGACTAATGATTCTGTTTTTCCGACCCGAGGCATTCCTCGAATACCAATCAACTTATGCCCCTCCTGCTTAAATAATTCTGCCATAAAATCAACCAATAAGCCAAGTTCATTCCTTACAAAACGGAAGGTTTTTTTATCATCGGCATCTCTTTGAATATAGCGCCCATGTCTAACTGCGAGCCTATCACGCAGTTTCGGTTCTCTAAGTTTAATTAGTTTTATTGTGTCCATAGTATGTAATATTGACTCAAGTCGTTTAATTTGATCATCGTCTTTTGCTAAAATGAGCAATCCCCGTCTGCCTTCATCAACCCCATTAATCGTTACAATATTAATAGAAAGCATTCCCAGCAAGGATGAAATGTCCCCCAATAGCCCTGGACGATTTTTTTGTATCTCATATTCTAAATACCATTCTTTTTTCAAGATATAAACCTCCTTTAAAGAAGTTTCGACATATTTTTTACATTTCCTCATCTAAACCCTATAATAAATGATTTTGGTTGAAGATGAAAGTAAAAACAAAGATATTCGTTCTTTATCGGTGGTTTTAGAAATTTATGCAAAGAAAAAGAGAGGAGAACCCTCCTCTCTTTTAGCGGCCGCCGTTATTCTGGATAAGTTTAATCATCATATTAGCAATCGCCTGTTGTTCATCCTTATCAGCGACTGACCAGAGGTCTGAAAGAATTCTTTCCTGCTCATTTTTAGGCTCTACTTGATTTGCTAAATAATCTCCAATTTGAAAGGCGAGATTACTAACTGCTCCCTCACTCATACCTTCATTTTGTGCATGGTGAAGACGATCAGCTAGAAAGTCCTCCCACTGTTTCCAGTTTTCTAAAACAGACATTGTTTTCCCTCCTTTGAATTAGTACATGGTTATTTTGTGATGAAGTGAAGCGAACTATACATGAATAAATATGAATTTCAGGTATACCATCCTCCATTTAATGAAAGAACTTGACCTGTCATATACGAGGATTCCTCAGAGAGCAAAAAGGCAACACTCTTAGCTACCTCTTCTGGCATTCCTAATCTTCCCATCGGAATTTCATACGAAATCTGATCCACCTCTTCTTGGGAAAAACCATTCATCATCGGTGTTGCAATCGCACCAGGGGCAATTGCATTAACACGAATGCCATTAAGTGCTAATTCTTTGCTTAACGCCTTTACAAAGGCAATTTGGGCACCCTTGGCTGTTGAATAAGCTACCTCACAGGCCGCGCCTGTTTGACCCCAAATGGATGTAATGACGACAATGCTCCCTTTTCCTTTACTAAGTAATTTTGGCAGCAGTTCTTTTGTGAGCATTAATGGATTTAGCACGTGAATATTGAGTAATGCTTCCGCTTCAGTATGCTGCAAATCAACAAGCAGTCCATATTGACTGTTTCCACCACAATGGATAATAGCATCTATCGAAAAAATCTCTGAATTAACCTTCGTATATCCATTCGGAACAGAAAAGTCTGCACAGATAGGAATATACTCTCCACCGTAAGTCTGTAGTTTTTTGATTAATTCTCCGATTGATTGTTCATTTTTATTATAATGCAGATACAAATGATAGCCTTTTTCTGCTAGGTTCAACGCAATCGCTTGTCCGATTCCACCACTAGCACCCGTGATTAGTACATATTTCATTTTTCCCACACACTCTTTCTAGAAACTTAAAACAGAGAAAAAAGCGCCGGGGTTACGACGCTTCCACGTTTGTTATTTTTTCTTCGGAATTACTTGACATACTGAAAAGCGTTCTTCTGAAATTACCTCGGATGCTAATGATTGTACATCGTTTAAGGTGATTTTTTCAAGTGTTGGAACCACATCAAACAGGTTCATATCATTAAAGGCATAACGAGTAAATTGATTGGCAATATATTCAGGTGAATTGACCGCCCGTAAAAATCCACCTATCTTCTTTCTCTTCGCTCGTTCCAATTGCTCTTCATTAAAGATTGCTTTACTTTTAGCTTTTAAAAGCATCCCCGCAAGCGTTTCAGCGAGCTTATCTGGTTCCCCTGTATCCCCGCCAATCATTGCAAACCCAAAGCCTTGTTCCTGCGTGTAATCAAAGGAAAATGTTTCATCAATTAATCCTTCATTATAGAGCTGATTATAATTTTCTGAGCTTTTTCCAAACAATAGATCGAGTAGTATATTCATTGTTAATTCATTCTTAAGCAATTCGTCGCCCGTTTGGTCGACATGAAGTGCTTTAATACCTAGTAAGCATTTGGACGTTTGCACATTCATTTCAAGAACTTGTTTCATTTCGGCCGCCTGAGCAGGTTCCGTTTCAAATTTGCGTTTAATTTCAGGCATATCCTTGTAATCCTTTTTGGCTTGATTTTCTTTAACTTGATTCATAAAGCTTTCAGGGTCCACAGGGCCGACAATAAATAAAAGCATGTTACTCGGATGATAAAAGGTGTTATAGCATTCATATAGCCAGTCTTTTGTAATATGTGAAATTGACTCGATTGTTCCCGCGATATCGATCTTAACCGGGTGATTCTGATAAAGATTTTGAATGAGCCCAAAATACAAACGCCAATCCGCATTATCATCATACATGGTGATTTCTTGCCCAATAATCCCTTTTTCTTTTTCTACCGTTTTTTCAGAAAAATAAGGCTCCTGAACAAAATCAATAAGTGTTTCAAGATTTTTTTCTACATCTGACGTACTTGAAAATAAATAGGCAGTCCGTGTAAAGGAAGTAAAAGCATTTGCTGATGCCCCTTGACGGCTAAATTGCTGGAATACATCACCGTCTTCCTTTTCAAAAAGCTTATGCTCTAAAAAGTGAGCAATCCCATCCGGGACTTTTACATACTCGTTTTTTCCTAATGGAACAAATGTATTATCAACCGATCCATATTTCGTCGTAAAAGTTGCAAAGGTTTTATTAAATCCCTTTTTCGGCAATATATATACATTAAGTCCATTGGATAATTTTTCATGAAATAGCTCTTCCTGAAGCTGGTCAAACGATATTTTCTCCATTTATTTGCCCGCCTCCGTTCCAGTTAAGAAGTATATGGTATCCATTTGAATTTTCTTCGCAACCTCGACAATTTCTTCTTTCGTTACTTTCTGCATTTCTTCGAGCCATGTATCCAAGTTAATATTTGTGGCAGCCACCACATTATGATAGAGAATTTCCGTCAACCCTCTGGATGTGTCAATTGTTTCAAGGATTTGATTTTGAATTACTGCCTTTGTTTGTTCTAACTCTTGGTCTGTGAAATCACCATTTTTCATTGCTTCTAATTGTTCATGAATAATTCCTACTGCCTGGTCATAATTCTTTAGATCAATTCCTGACATAACCATCATCAAGCCTTTGTGACTTTCAAGACGGCTCGCTGCATAATAAGCAAGACTAGCTTTTTCTCGGACATTAATAAATAGCTTGGAATGTGAAAACCCGCCAAATATCCCATTAAATACTTGCAAGGCAAAATAATCTGGGTCCCCGTAGACAATATTTGTTCGATAGCCAATATTTAATTTCCCTTGTTTTACGTCTTGTTCTTCTTTTATTTCTTTTACATCATTAGCTCTGTTTATTTCCTGTGCTCCTAATTTTTTCGATTTTCTGTCCTCAAAATGTAATAGTTCAGAAGCGTAACTCTTTACCTCTTCTTCATTTACATCGCCGATGATAAATAAATCCATTTCATCATTTAAGAAGGCGCTCTTATAATATTCATAGAGATTCTCAGCTGTAATAGCCTCAACCTCTGCTGAATCGCCGTTTACTTCTAAGGCATAGGGTTCACCATTACACATTTCTTGAATTAGTCGGACATTCGAGTAACGCATTTTATCATCGAAAACTGATTGGATCCTTTGTTTTTGTGTCCGCTTCTCTTTACCTACAGTATCTTGGTCAAACGCATTACCTTTAATATTTGGATTGGTTAATATTTCGGCTAACAATTCAAATCCTTTTTTTAATAATGGACTTGGGTCACTTAGGAATTTTTCATTAGCAATTTCGATGGAAAAACTCATGATATGGTATTCGCCTTTTTTTGAGAGATCCACAAAAAAGGTGGCACCATATAACTCATCGAGATACGACCGAAGTGCCGTAGTTGTAGGATACTTTGCGGAACTGCTTTGCAATACCTGCGGAAGAAGCGCACGTTTGGTTACATCTTGCTTTGTTAGTGGTGCTTTCATCTTCCATATCAGGGTATTCGTTTTATATTTTTCTGTTGGTATAATGTGCAGGTTATATCCTTTAAGCGGTGTTATTTTTTCTGTAACAGTGGCCATTTACATTCCTCCTTAACGGTTCAAGGTGATACTTAACAATATGTAAACATTTTTCTTTATATCTTTTCCTTTGTAAAAAAACCTATACGTATTATTACTATAATTTGGCAGGCTTGTTCATTACAAGTAATTAAACTTTGTTTTCACAAAAACAACCCCTGAAATTAATCAGGGGTTCGTTTATAACACTATTAGCGATTACCTTTGATATAGTGGGTTCCACTCGCTTTTGGTGCATCGGCACGACCGATGAATCCAGTTAAAGCTAATATTGTTAATACATATGGAGCAATTAACAAGTATACATTAGGAATTTCCTTTAAGAACGGTAAACTTGAGCCAATGATACTAATACTTTGTGCAAAACCAAAGAATATTGCCGCACCAAGTGAGCCAAGCGGATGCCATTTACCGAAGATCATTGCAGCTAACGCCATGAACCCTTGACCACTGATTGTCGAGTGGCTGAAGTTAGATGTAATCGATTGTGCATATACTCCGCCACCAAGTCCACCAAGTGCTCCAGAAAGGATGACGCCATAATAACGCATTTTCGTTACATTAATCCCCATCGTGTCTGCTGCCATCGGATGTTCACCGACTGAGCGGAGGCGGAGTCCAAATGGTGTTTTAGCAACAATAAACCAAACAATAATAGCAACAAGGATAGCAAGGAACGATGTCCAGTACGTATTTTGGAAGAAAATTTTACCAATGACAGGAATATCTTTTAAAATAGGAATATCAATTTTGCTAAACCCCTTACTGATAATTCCCGTTTCACCTTTATCAAAAATAAGTTTTACAAGAAACAGGGTAAGACCTGTTGCCAATAAGTTGATGGCAACACCGGAAACCGTATGGTCTGCACGGAATGTAATTGCCGCAACCGCGTGTAACATCGAAAATAATGCTCCAGCAGCCATTGCTATTAATAGTGCAATCCATGGCGTGGCACTTCCAAATGTATCAAATGTAAATAAGTTAAACACGATCGCTGAAAATGCCCCAATGACCATTAAACCTTCAAGTCCAATATTTACTACCCCGGAACGTTCCGAGAAAATACCGCCTAATGCAGTGAAGACAAGAGGAGCAGCCCATAATAATGTGGATGGAACAAGAATGATTAAGATATCCATTAAACTCAACTTACTTCACCTCCTTCTTACTGATTCGGTCAAGAAATACTCTAATGAAATAACTTGATGCAACAAAGAAGACAATTAAAGCAATGATGATATCTACTAATTCATTTGGTACCCCAGCTTCAAGCGGCATGTTTAATGCTCCCACTTTTAGAACACCAAATAGTATCGCTGAGAAAAAGACACCCAAAGCAGTATTACCGCCTAGTAATGCAACAGCAATTCCGTCGAAACCAACGCCGGAAAATCCACCCTTAACTGCTGCATATTCAAAAGTACCCAGCCCTTCCATTGCACCTGCTAAGCCAGCAAATGCTCCGGAAATGACCATTGATAGGATAATATTTTTATTAACATTCATCCCTGCATATTGAGCGGCATGTTGGTTAAATCCTACAGATCTTAATTCAAATCCTCTTGTTGTTCTTTCTAATAAGAACCACATAATAAAACAAGATATAATTGCAAGAAGTATGCCCCAGTGAAGTCTTGAATAATCTGTTATACTTTCTAACCAAGGAGACCGCAATGTTGCAGATTTATGAATAGGGCCCGAATTATCCCCGTGATTTGTAATTACATTACGAATAAGATAGTTTGAAACATGTAAGGCAACATAGTTCATCATAATGGTTACAATTACTTCATGAACACGAAAACGAGCTTTTAATAGACCTGGAATGAATGCCCAAAGCGCACCTGCAACTATAGCTGCTAAGATCGCAAGTGGTAAATGAATCACACGTGGCAGGTCAAAAGCTACCCCTACCCATACTGCAGCAAGCCAGCCTACTAAGAATTGCCCCTCAACCCCGATATTAAATAAACCTACACGAAATGCAAAGGCAACAGCTAATCCGGCTAAAATATATGGGGTAAACTGCCTGACTACTTCCCCAAGATAATAGACTTCTCCAAATGCTCCATTCCATAGTGCTGTAAAGGCAGCAACTGGATTGTACCCGCTTACTAACATGATAATTGTTCCAACAATGATGCCTAATAAAACAGCAATGATTGGAGTTAAAATACTTTTAAACCGCTTAGACATGTGATTGTTCACCTGCTTCCTTTCTATTCGATCCAGCCATCAATAATCCAAGTTCCTGCTCCGTCGTTTCCTTTGGATTAACAATAGCTACGATTCTCCCTTCATATATAACGGCAATACGGTCACTAACATTCATAATTTCATCCAATTCAAAGGAGACAAGCAAGACTCCTTTCCCATGGTCGCGTTGCTCAATTAAGCGTTTATGAATGAATTCAATTGCTCCAACATCCAAACCGCGCGTTGGCTGAGCCGCAATCAATAAGTCAGGGTTCCGATCTATTTCACGTCCAATAATGGCCTTTTGTTGATTACCACCAGAGAGAGCACGTGCCAAAGTGTATTCACTTGGGGTCCGAACATCAAACTCACTTATAAGCGTTTTTGCTTTCTTATAAATTTCACTAAAGTTTAAGATTCCGTTCTTTGAGAATGGCCTCTTATTATAAGTCTGTAAAACCATATTCTCGCCAATTGGGAAGTTTAAAACTAACCCATGCTTGTGTCGGTCTTGTGGAATATGGGCAACGCCTGAATCAGTAATTTGCCTTGGTGTATGATTGACCAATTCTTTGCCATTTAATTTTACACTGCCGCTTTCAGCCTTGCGTAAACCTGTAATTGCTTCAATAAATTCAGATTGACCATTCCCATCGACTCCTGCGATGCCGACAATCTCTCCGGCACGGACAGTTAGATTCAGGCCATTTACAACTGTAACACCACGTGGGTCTTTAACGACTAAATCCTTGATTTCAAGTACTTCTTGTTTGGGAGTCCCTTCCTTTTTATCTGTTTTAAAGACAACCTCACGTCCAACCATTAAGCTTGCAAGCTCATTAGGATTTGTTTCGCTTACGTTAACAGTTCCAATCCCTTTACCTTTACGAATAACGGTACAGCGGTCAGAAACTTCCATAATCTCTTTCAGTTTATGGGTTATTAGAATAATAGATTTACCTTCTTTAATAAGCGTTTTCATAATTTGGATTAATTCTTTTATTTCTTGTGGTGTTAGTACAGCTGAAGGCTCGTCAAAAATAAGAATTTCGGCACCGCGATACAGTGTTTTTAAAATCTCGACACGTTGCTGCATTCCTACGGAAATATCGGAAATTTTCGCTTGTGGGTCAACTGCTAATCCATAACGCTCCGAAATTTCTCTAACCTGTTGCTCGGCCTTTTTAATATCGATTTTCCCGGCAGATGTAATCTCTCTTCCAAGAATAATATTTTCGGTAACTGTAAATGTATCAACCAACATAAAATGCTGATGGACCATTCCAATACCGAGGTCGTTAGCAATATTAGGGTTTGAAATGTTAACCGGTTTGCCTTTTACACGTATTTCACCTTGTTCCGGTTGGTATAAACCGAAGAGAACATTCATCAAGGTGGATTTTCCAGCACCATTTTCGCCAAGCAAGGCATGAATTTCACCCTTTTTTAATTGGAGGGTTATGTTATCATTCGCAACGAAGCCATTAAACTCTTTACGGATGTTGAGCATTTCAATTACATATTCCATTCTTTTTCTCACTCCCTGTGATAAGGTAAAAGGAAAAATTGACCAACAGTAGTAAGAGGTCAGACCTTTCCGATGTTTAAAAAAAACAGGGATTTCCTCCCCATTAAAATCTTAAATGAAAAGTAGAATATTTCTTCTATACTACCCTTCAGTTAAGATTCATTAGGAAGGAATAAGCAAGATGTATATCCTGCTTATTCCTCACAAAAATTATTTTGCACTAAAATTCTTTAATTCATCACGAGTTCCTGGAACTTTTACTGCACCTGATTTAATCTTTTCAACCCAGTCTTTAATGGCAGCTTCAATATCAGCTTTTTTATCTGCTTTAGCGTTAATTGGGGCTACGCCAACTCCATCTTCAGATAATCCGTATAATGCAACTTCTCCACCAGGGAATTTACCATCCATTGCTTTTTTAGATAGATCCTGCACTGCTACGTCTACACGTTTTAATGCTGAAGTAAGAACAACATCTGGACCCATGTCATTTTGGTCACGGTCTACGCCGATTGCCCAAATTTCTTTACTAGGATCTTTTGCTTTTCTGTCAGTAGCTTCTTTGAATAGACCATTACCAGTACCACCTGCAGCATGGAAAATTACGTCCGCACCAGAGGAATACATTTTAGAAGCAATATTTTGTCCAAGTTCTGCTTTATCAAATGCACCTGAGTATTGAACATCCACTTTTACTTCTGGTTTTGCAGCTTTAACACCTGCTAAGAAACCAGATTCAAAGCGCTCAATTACTGGAATTTCCATACCACCAATGAAGCCGATATGGTTTGATTTTGTTTGGAGGGCAGCTGCTACACCAGCAAGGAATGCCGCTTCTTGCTCTTTGAAAAGAACACTCGCAACGTTTGGTTGTTTAACCTCTGCATCAATGATTGCAAATTTTGAATCCTTTTGTTGTTTCGCAATCTCTTCAACTGCAGCTTGCATTAAGAAACCAATTCCGTATACTAAGTCAAAGTTTTGGCGTGCAAGAGTATTTAAGTTTGTCGAATAATCAGCATCAGATTTTGATTGAAGGTAATCATATCCGCCTTTACCTTTTGTCATACCATTATCTTTACCGAATTTTTGAAGACCTTCCCAAGCAGATTGGTTAAATGATTTGTCATCAACACCACCAACATCAGTAACCATTGCTACAGAGAAATCAGTTTTCTTTTCTCCACTCTTAGCTGGTTCCTTGGTTGTGTTATCACTTTTCCCACAAGCGCCTAAAAGTGTACCTGCAGCTAGAACTAGTGATAATGCCATTCCAATTTTACGCTTTTTCATGGTATTGACCCCCTATGAATATTGTTTGATTTAGTAAAAATGGTTTTGTTGCAAGATTGTTTGCGTTTCCATTATGGATAAAAAAAATTATATTCTTTTCCTTAAGACATGAAAACTAAACTTGTCCGCTTTAAAATAATTTACCGAAAAAAGAATGGGTTCATCCATTTCATCGAAATGCATTTGTTTTAATACTAACAAAGCAGTTTCCGGGTCGCATTCTAGAATTGGGGAGATTTTTTCATGATAGCCAATTGGCTCGATTTGGGCAACCGCGTATGTAATTTTTCGGTTTGCCTCCTCATCCAAAATACGGAAAATAGATTCTTCTGTATGGGAAAAGGTTTCCGGCAAAATTCGTTCGGGCACCTTGTCGATACAGTAGACGACTGGTTCTCCATTTGCGGTTCTGACCCTCTCCATCACGAAAATCTCCTCACTAGTAGAACATGAGAAACGACGAATATCCTCTTCGGTCGGACCTTGCGTTGATGATCTAAGGAAAATTGTTCCTGGTATCATTCCAGCTTGTTTTATCATGGCAGTGACACTGTTAAGTTGTTCAATCCCCGACGTAAACAATGGCTTAACGTTAACAAAGGTTCCAACACCATGGCGCCGAATGATAACGTTTTCTTCTTCAAGAATACGTAATGCTTCCCGAAGAGTTGCCCTGCTCACACCAAGCTGTTTAGCAAGATCAAACTCAGAAGGTAACTTCTCTTTTTCTTTATATACCCCTGTTGCAATATCTTGCTTTAACCGATCGATTACTTGTAAGTATAAATGCCGGTTATCGGATTTTATAGACATGCTGCTTCCTCCAGCCTTATTCCTTAGACATCAGACATCTGATATCATTTCTACTAATCGAAATTTATCTTAACATGTTTTTTGAGATAAATAAATAGATATTAAAAAAATTTGATGAGATAGGATGAATGGTGTTGTCACAAATAAAGCTAGGTACTTCCAACCATTTGAAAATGGGAAATTCGATGGAATTCCTAACACATTTATATTTTTATTATGAACATTTAGTACCAAGTTCTAAATGTTCATAATAACTCCTACTTCTATTATTATCATGAAAAAAACCTCTATTATGTATTTTCCGCATTAACATAATAAAGGTTTTGAAAGAGATTACTACTTTCTATTTAATTATGAACTTTGTTCTTCTTTATCTTTAGGTTTCGATTGGAGAACAGCTCGTGGCTTACTGCCCTCATATGGACCAACAATCCCGCGTGCTTCCATTTCATCAATTAACCTTGCTGCTCTTGTATAGCCTATTCGGAACCGTCTTTGTAACATGGAAACTGATGCTGTTTGCATTTCAATAATTAGCCCAACTGCCTCATCATATATATCATCATCAACCACACCTGATACTTCAGGGATATCATCAGGAATCATATCTTCCTGGTATTGCGCTTTCTGTTGTGAAATAACAAATTCAACCGTGTCCTCGACCTCTTGATCTGATAGGAAAGCTCCTTGCACACGAACTGGTTTGGCCTCTCCAACCGGAAGGAATAACATATCCCCTCTTCCCAATAGTTTTTCAGCACCACCCATGTCTAATATTGTTCTTGAATCAGTGGCACTTGACACCGCAAAGGCAATTCTAGATGGAATATTGGCTTTAATTACACCTGTAATAACATCAACAGATGGACGTTGCGTTGCAATAATTAAATGAATTCCTGCAGCACGCGCCATTTGGGCGAGACGGGTAATCGCATCTTCCACATCTGAAGAGGCGACCATCATTAAGTCAGCTAACTCATCGACGATAACAACGATATATGGCAGCAAAGGCTGCTTATCGTTTTCCTCTAAATTATGCCTTCTAACATGGTCATTATAGCCCTCAATATTACGGGTTCCTGTATGGGAGAACAATTCGTAACGCCTTTCCATTTCACTTACTACCTTTTGCAGAGCTTGTGAGGCTTTTTTGGGATTCGTTACAACTGGCGCTAATAAGTGTGGAATACCGTTATAGACATTCAATTCAACCATTTTAGGGTCAATCATCATTAATTTTACTTCATGAGGCTTTGCTCGCATTAAAATACTTGTGATTATACCGTTTATACAAACACTTTTCCCACTTCCCGTTGCACCTGCAACCAGTAAATGGGGCATTTTATTTAATTCAGCTAACACGGCTTCACCTGTAATATCCCTACCTAAGGCAATAAGAAGCTTTGAATCTGGCTTGTCATTTTGCGTAGCTTCAAGTACCTCCCGAAGGGAAACCATGGCCACTTCAGTATTAGGAACTTCAATTCCTATGGCAGATTTACCTGGAATTGGAGCTTCAATTCGGATACCCTTAGCAGCTAGTGCTAAGGCTAAGTCATCGCTTAAACTGACAATTTTACTAACCTTAACCCCGACATCAGGATGAACCTCATATTTTGTAACAGCTGGTCCTAAATGTACTTGTGTAACACGCGCTTTCACACCAAAACTCTGGAAGGTCCTTTCTAGTTTTGCCGCATTCGCATGGATTAGTTCATACTCCCCGCTTTGATCTGTTTTCTTGGGTAGCTTAAGCAATCGAAGCGGCGGCAGCTCATAGGAGGTATTTTCCACCTCAGTAAAGGTGATGGGCGGAATCGGATCATCATTCTCTTCATGGGTTCCGTTTGCCTTTGTTTCCTCACTAGGATGGTAATCGTTCACTACTTCTTCTACATTTGCTCTATCAGCAAAACTAGAAATAATAGGTTCCGTTGTTATGATTTCCTCCTGAAGGAATGGTGTTTCTACATTTAAGACATGCTGATTTTGTTCACGGGTTTCCTGCGCTTGTCTCTTCTGAGCTATTTTTTCTGCTTTTCGCTCCTGTTGTTTTTGTTTCCAGTCTGTCATGTCCATTTTAAAGGCATCCCACTGACTTCTTGAAAAATCAGCCATTACAATCATGATTTTCCCAATGAAATCCCCAAATGATTTACCTGTAAGCAAAATAATTCCAATTAAAATAAAAATAAATGCAATAATTTTCGTACCTGTTTCGGCAAATAAATAATGGAATAAGGCAAATAAAATTGCCCCTAGCATCCCCCCGCCAAGATCGGTTGTGCTTGTTTCACCTCTAAGTTCCATCATGAACAATTCCCATGTATTTCCGATCACACTAGGATCTTTAAATTCCCCATCATTGGTCAGCAAATGAAATAGGGTTACATGGCTTAAAAGTAGAATAGCCGAAATAATAAAATAACTTCCAACCAATTTTATATGGAAGAAAAAAGGAATTGTTCGTTTCCACATCAAATAAATGCTTAATACAATTAGCCCAATTAAACTAAGCATATACCATTCTCCCATCCAAAAACGGAAGAAAATAACGGTTACCTTGCCTACTGCACCGAGTTTTGCTATCGAGATGATCGCTATAGCTAAAAGAGCCAGTGCGGATAATTCGAATTGTACGGTCTTTTTGAGATGGTTATCTCTCTTTTTTGGTTGTCGTCTTTTTTTCTTTGCCATTTAATCACCTTGTTATTTTGTTATGGTATATTAATTTCTTATCTATTAATTCAAGATAAAAGGGTAAAAAAGGAAGAAGCAGCCTAGGGTGGCTGCTCTTGTATCATACCTGATTATACCATAATCTACTATTACAATGCGGACAATCCTTCTAGGTTCGCGAAAGAAATTTTTGCACCCGGGCATATTTGATTGTCCATATAATGCTGTGGGTCAGTGCTCAGAATCCGGACAACTTGAACATTTTGCCCATCCAACATCTCTACTAAGAGTGGTATGCCTTGATAGCTTACCATTTGTTGATTACTAGGTGAATCGGCCTCATATGGAAAAATTAGTTCAGGCGGCATCATCGTATAAAGAATCATTGAACTAACCCCTCATTCTTTTCCTTATGAAGTTCCATCAATTCATTTAACTTTTTCATTGCCTTGCCTAGTCCGCCTACCTCATCAATTAGCCCTGTTTTTACGGCATCCACCCCAATGACATTCGTTCCAATGTCTCTTGTTAAATTCCCCTTTGCAAACATTAGGTCTTTAAAGGTTTCTTCCGTAATTTTGGAATGCTTTGTTACAAAGTTAACAACTCGATCTTGCATTTTATCCATATATTCAAAGGTTGCCGGAACTCCAATCACAAGTCCTGTCAGTCGGATTGGATGGATGGTCATTGTGGCGGTTTCCGCAATAAATGAATAGTCACAGGAAACGGCAATCGGCACCCCTATTGAATGGCCTCCTCCTAATACAATCGAAACAGTTGGCTTAGATAGTGTGGCCAGCATTTCAGATATTGCTAAACCAGCCTCAACATCACCGCCAACCGTATTTAATATAATAAGGACTCCTTCGATTTTTGGATTTTGTTCTATTGCAACTAGTTGTGGAATTAAATGTTCATATTTTGTCGTTTTATTTTGTGGTGGAAGGGCTAAATGTCCTTCGATTTGTCCAATTATGGTCAAACAATGAATTTTAGAGTCTGTTGAAAGCTGTGGTACATTGGTTTGTCCTAGCTGCTGAATTTTTTCCATCAAAGTTGAAGAGGGTTTATCCTCTTTTTGAGGCTCCCCGCCTTCTTGGTTTTCAGATTCATTTTTATGTAAATCGTTATTCATCCTAATACTCCCTTCAAGCATGATATAGGTTAGTATTTACCTAAATGAGGTAATTTCATGCCTAAAATAAAAAGCACTGGATCGACCCAGTGCCTTCTTTTTAGATTTCCATAATGATTGGGAGAATCATCGGTCTTCTTTTCGTCTTTTCAAATAAATTTCGATTTAATTCTTCTCTGATATCCTGCTTCAAGCTTGACCATTCAAAGGAATCCTTTGCAATATTCCTTTCAACTATGTCCCGTACCAATTTGGTTGAATCCTCCATCAATTTTTCAGATTCGCGAACATAAACAAACCCTCTTGAGATTATTTCAGGTCCTGCAGCTATTTTCCGCTCATGTCTTGTTAGGGTTACTACCACAATAAGAATTCCATCCTGCGATAAAAGCCTGCGATCACGAAGGACAATATTTCCTACATCTCCAACCCCAATACCATCGATAAGGATATTCCCAGATGGTACTTTCCCGGCAAGTGTAAGCTTCCCTTCCTTTAATTCAACAATATCGCCACGGTCAGGAATTAAAATTTGTTCATTAGTAAGTCCACATTCCATCGCCAATTTCCGATGAGCCTTCAGCATCCTGAATTCACCGTGAACAGGTATCAAATATTTAGGCTTCATCAAGTTAATCATAAATTTTAATTCTTCTTGACTTCCATGACTTGAAACATGGATGGCCCTTTTCCCAGATATAACATTTGCACCAGCTCTAAAAAGCATATCGATAGTTTTAAATAAAAACACTTCACTGCCTCTAAGCGGTGAGGCCGCGATTAGTACGGTATCTCCCTTTTGAATATTAACCACTTTATCAATTTGCTTCGCCATTTTTTGTAGAGCCTCTATCGGTTCACCCTGACTTCCTGTCATTAACACAACAATTTCACGGTCTTGATAGTCTTTTATCTCACTAATAGGAATGATTAAATCCTCTGCAACTTCTAAATATCCTAAATCAAGGGCTATATGATAAATTCGTTCAAGACTTTTACCTACTACTGCTACTTTACGTCCGTTCTCCTGTGCTGCATCAAAAATATGCTGGATTCTATTAATATCAGACGCAAAGCACGCAGCGATAATTCTCCCTGGTGCATTATAGAAAGCATTAGACATTTCACGCTCAACAATTGCTTCAGATGCCGTGTAGCCAGGCTTTTCTGCTTCTGTACTATCTGATAACAAGCATAATACTCCTTGTTCCCCAATCGATGCCATCTTGCCAATTTCTGGTTTATAAAGCTTTGTCGCCGCTTGATCAAATTTAAAATCACCGGTATAAACGATGATTCCTTCAGATGTATGAATACAAACACCAACAGAATCAGGGATACTATGATTTGTTTTGAAGAAACTTACGTCAACAGTATCCATATTAACAATCGTATCTGAATCTACTTCAATAAAATTTGTTTTACCAAAATAATCTTGCTCTTTAAGTTTAGCATTTGCAAGGGCAAGGGTTAACTTGGTTCCATACACAGGAACATCTAATTCACGAAGTACATACGATAAAGCCCCGATATGATCTTCATGTCCATGTGTTAGGAAAATTGCTTTTACACGTTCCTTATTTTCTTTTAAGTAGGTTAGATCCGGAATCACTATATCTATGCCAAGCATTTCTTCCTCGGGGAACATTAAGCCAGCATCAATGACAAATATATCCTTGTCCACCTCAACAAGATACATATTTTTTCCGATTTCTCCTATACCACCAAGTGTGATTACCTTAATGGAATTATTTAGTTTCTTTATCAATTTGTAAATCCTCCTATGGTGTATCATAATTTATATAATTGATCTCCGAAAAATGTCTAGCTCCAGCTCCGCTAAACGGCTGCTACCGCTTTTCTTATTTCCGTTCCAAATCAGTTATGATTATTATACTTGATTTTAGAAAACCTTTCCAACATTAATAATAATTGGTCTAATTTTATTAAAAAAATAAGCCAACCGATTCATACATCGGTTGGCTTTGGTTATTCATTATATCCTATTTAATAGGGTTATTAACGCTGAACGTTCTTGTTCTGTAAGGCCTACGAGAGGCAGCCTTACTGATCCAACATCTAATCCTTTTAGCTGTAAAGCTGTTTTAACAGGAGCAGGACTAGGTGCAGTAAATAAACCTTGCATGATAGGAAGGAGATGCTGATGCAATTTTGCTGCCTTTTCATTCTGACCATTAAGAAATGCGTGAACCAATTCTTTCAATTGTTTTCCAATAACATGAGAAGCAACTGAAACAATGCCTGCACCGCCAATGGAAAGAACAGGGATAGTTAGACTATCATCCCCACTATATAAAACAAAATCGTCCTCTGTATTAGCAATGATATGTGTCATTGCATTTAGATCCCCGCTGGCTTCCTTAACTGCAACAATATTTGCTATCCTCGAGAGGCGAATAATCGTCTCAGGATGGATATTAACTGCGGACCTGCCTGGAATATTGTAAACCATTACTGGCAAGGAAGTGGCTTCCGCAATGGCTTTAAAATGCTGATACAAACCTTCTTGGTTTGGTTTATTATAATAAGGTGCTACAGCCATAATCGCATCTACGCCAAGTTGCTCCGCTTTTTTTGTCAATTCAACAGATGCATAAGTATTATTGCTTCCTGTTCCAGCAATGACAGGAATCCGCTTATTTACCGCTTTTACTACATGATCAAATAATGCCAGCTTTTCTTCCTTAGATAACGTGGGTGATTCACCAGTGGTTCCAGCCACCACAAGTGAATCCGTTCCATTTTCAATTAAAAAATTCACTAATTGCGTCGTCTTGGCTAAGTCAATATGCCCCTTCTTATCAAAAGGGGTAACCATTGCCGTCGAAACTCGCCCGAAATGAACCATATTCTTACTCCTCTCGATACAATCCATCATACAAATACACTAATCGCCTCTTCCGATTCATTTGAATGATTTACCCAGTCAAAGCTAAATTATAAATCGAAAAGATTAAATTCCAATGATTCTTCTTCTAATTGAAAAGCATCATGGAGGGCATTGACGGATTTAACCAAGTCCTCCTGCTTTACAAGTACCCAAATCGTCGTATGACTGTCTGCAGATTGTAATATACGAATTCCATGATCCGACAAGGCAGTTACAATTTTTGAAGTAACTCCGGGAACCCCTGCGATACCTGCACCAACAACAGAAACTTTTGCACAATGACGCTCAACGACAGGGTCATGACCTAATTGATTTAAGACCTGTATAGCTCGATCGGTCATCTCCTCTGTAACTGTATAGATTACCCCGTTCGGCGAAATGTTGATAAAATCTACGCTAATTCTTTCATTGGCCATTGCCTTAAATACTTCCGCCTGCAAGTAATATTGATCCTTTTTAGCGAAAACTTTTATTTGCGTAACATTTGAAACATGAGCAATCCCTGTAACTACCCGCTCCTTAATGTCACTGCCACGATTATTTTTATTTAATGAGGTTACCAATGTTCCTAATCCTTCAGAGTATGTTGATCGAATCCGAATCGGTACTTTTGCCTGCATCGCAATTTCTACTGCTCTCGGATGAATAACCTTTGCCCCCTGATATGCCATATTACACACTTCAGTGTAAGTTACTATGGATAGTGGCCGTGCATTTTCTGCAATTCGTGGATCGGCAGTCATAATTCCTTCCACATCAGTAAAAATGTCAATCCATTCCGCATTAAGGGCAGCACCTAGAGCTGCAGCTGAAGTATCACTTCCGCCACGCCCAATTGTGGTCACATCTCCATTTTTTGCGGCTCCTTGAAAGCCCGCAACCACTACAACATCATTACTCTCTAATTCTCTAAGGAGTCTATCGCATTTCATTTCATTGATTTTTGCATTTGTATGGTCATTGTTGGTTCGAAAACCTGCTTGAGCACCCGTTAATGCAACAGCTTGAATCCCTTTTGCTAATAACATATTCACAAAAACGACACTAGAAATAACCTCACCACAAGACAATAATAAATCCTGTTCCCGCTTTGAGATTTTGCTTACATTGCCACCGATTAATGAAAGTAGTGTATCAGTTGCATAAGGGTCACCTTTTCTACCCATCGCGCTTACAACCACAACCACTTTATAGCCATCAGCTAACGCTTTCTCAATATGGCCTTTAGCATATTTCCTGCCATTTTCATCTTTTACAGATGTACCGCCAAATTTTTGAACAATAATTTTCATGGTGACACCAAAACCTGCCTTTTTTGTCGTAGCTTTATTTTACAATGCCTAATTTAACCAAGCTTTCCGCAATTTGAACTGAATTCCATGCTGCACCTTTGAGTAAATTATCGGATACTACCCACATATGAAAACCACGAGGTTCATCAATGTCTCTTCTAATTCGTCCAACAAATACATCATTTTTCCCAACGCAATTTGCCGGCATCGGATATAGTTGGTTTTCCGGATCATCTTGCAAAATAACACCCGGGGCATCTTTTAATAGTGCCTTAATGTCATTTGCACTTACATCATCCGACTCTATTTCAAAATAAACAGATTCAGAATGACCCACAGCAACAGGAAGTCGAACACAAGTAGCGGAAACCTGTAATTCTGGCAAGTGCATGATTTTTTTTGTTTCATTAATCATTTTCATTTCTTCAAATGTGTATCCATTTTCTTGAAATTTATCAATTTGTGGAATGGCATTAAAAGCAATTTGATAGTGATTTTTATCGGATTTCACTGGTAATATTTTAGGCTCATATGCATCCCCGTTTAAAATCGCCTGAGTTTGCTCCATTAATTCTTCAACTGCTGCTGCACCTGAACCAGAAACAGCTTGATAGGTTGAAACAATTACCTTTTTCAAGCCGAATTGTTGACGGATCGGCTCAAGGGCAACCACCATTTGAATGGTAGAACAATTTGGGTTTGCAATAATCCCATTTTGATTGTGAAGGTCGGCTTCATTCACTTCAGGTACAACTAATGGTGTATTCTCATCCATTCTAAAAGCACTAGTGTTGTCCACCACAATCGCACCACGTTTAACAGCTTCTGGACCAAGCTCCTTTGATACGCTGCCACCTGCACTAAACAGGGCAATCTCAACACCTTCAAAGCTCTCAGGCTTAGCTTCTTCAACGGTATATTCCTGACCATTAACATCTATTTTTTTCCCGGCTGATCGAGCTGAGGATAATAGAGTTAGTTTTCTGATTGGGAAGTTCTCTTTAATTAATGTTTGTATCATTTGTTGTCCTACTGCTCCTGTTGCTCCAACAACAGCAACGTGAAATCCATTTTGTTGACTCATTACAGGTTCCCCTTCCAAACTAGCTGGTCATTATATCAAAAAAAGGAATTGGCCTTTATATAGCTGCCAGCATGTTATCCATAATTTTTATTATCTCATCAGCGGGCAAATGATCTTCCCACTGATGATAGAATAATTTATTTTAACATATTCCATAAAAGAAATAACCTTTTTTGATGAATGAGGGGAGATAATTAGTCAGAATCTTTATACCTTTCTACTAGCACGGGTTGAATTTGTTTTCCTTCGATTGCTGCTTCAACAGTTTCAGTGAGCAATGCCATTCTTGCAACCATTGAATTTGGCTTATTTTTGGGGTCATCCTGGCCATAGGGAATAAAAAATATATTCTTGGTTGCCATTAACCTCATTAAGTTTACACCATTTAATCCAAGTGCATCGTTGGTAGAGATTCCAAGGACAACGGGCTTTAAATTTCTCAGCGTGGCTTTTGCAGCCATTAATACTGGGCTATCGTTCATGGCATTGGCAAATTTACTCATTGATACACCCGTTAATGGGGCAATGACCATACAATCAAGTGGGATTTTTGGTCCGAGCGGCTCCGCTTTTACAATTGAATCAATAATCTTATTCCCTGTTAAATCTTCAATTCGCTGAATCCAATCCTCCCCTTTGCCAAATCGTGTATCTGTATTTTTAACTGTAAAAGTTACGACTGGCATGACCTCTGCACCGGCTTGCACTAATTTTTCTATTTCCGGGAATACTGCATCGTACGTACAATGAGAACCGGTTAAGCCAAAGCCAATTCTTTTACCCTTTAAACTCATTTCACTTTCCCCTTTCGCTTTCTTAAATCATCTTGAAGCAGTTGGGCAAGAACATTCGCCAGAATTTGACCCGCTGTTTTTGGCGCTACAATTCCTGGCAATCCTGGGGCAAGTAATGCCTTTATTCCCCTTTTCTCTGCGTATCTAAAATCAGTTCCACCCGGTTTTGATGCAAGGTCAATTATGAGCGTGTGTGAAGGCATTTTAGAAATAACTCTTGCTGTTACGATTAAATGTGGCGCTGTGTTTATTAAGATATCGCTATTATTCACTTCATTTTCCAAATCCTTCAAATGAAAAGGCGTTAATCCCATTTCAGTGATTCTTGCCAAATGTTCACTCTTTCTAGCTCCAACCTTAACATTTGCTCCAAGTGCAGCAAATGTTCTTGCAACACTCATTCCAACTCTTCCTAACCCTAGAACCGTAATATTAGACCCATGTATGGTAAAATCAGTGTGTTGGATCGCCATCATAATTGTCCCTTCTACTGTAGGGATAGAATTATAGATAGCCACATCATCCCTTTCAAATAACTGAATAAGAGTCCGCTTGGCTTCTTTGGTAATCCCATTTAAATAGGCATTGCTAATTCCTGAATAAATCGTACAATGTTCTGGAGTCTTAGAAAGTATATCTGCAGTCAAAATTACCTTTTCATTTGAAAAGATTGTTTCTACCTGTCCTTCTAGGTTAGTACCCGGCACTGGTAAGATAAGGGTATCCATTGTTGAAAAATCGACTTCATCCAGCTTTTCCTTGACCGCACCCGTAAAAGCATGGTCAAGCTGTTCAAAACCAATAAGCGATAGTCTCGCATCTAATTCGGTTAACTTGCGGATGATTTCCAGCTGTCTGGCATCCCCACCAATCACGGCAATTTGCATCCCTGTCAGCATGAAAACAATCACCTTCTTTTTTTTAAAATCCTACTATGAATTCCCTTTTCTTTATATCACTTCACCATATTATGTCGGTTAACCTCATTCGGTGAGTTTTCCATCCATACTAAATAAAAAAGCCCAAGCAAGTTGACACTTGCTTGGGCTTTTTTGCCACAGTACGTTACTGGTCTTCATCCGGTACATCGATTATGATCATATCAGAGCCAATTTTTTTAATGTGCTGCCAAGGAACCCTGATTTCTTCCCCTTGTTTTCGAAAACCAAACCATTTAATTGAAGGTATGAGCAGAGCCTGAATTTGACCGGTGCCTTCATTAATTTCTAAATCGGTTTGGCCCAGTACACCAAGTCGTTCTGCCTTTTTTACATCAACAATCTCTTTTCCGCTTAGTTCACTTAACCTCAATGCTTTTGTCCCCCCTTCATTACCCCTTACTATTAGTTTATAAGAGGAAGTCCTCCTTTAGACTAACTAAAAAAAGAGGTAATCCAACTGAATGGATCACCTCTTTTCATTCGAGCTATATGAACTTGCATGTTGATTTCCGCTCCAGGCGCTTTGCTTTCCGCGGGCGGTCCGGGGAGCCTCCTCGGCGCAAGCGCCTGCGGGGTCTCCCCAGCCCCGTCCTCCCGCAGGAGTCTTCGCGCCTTCCGCTCCAATCAACATGGTGCCAAATAAGCTTTAGCATTGCCTTCTTTTACTATAATGAAGTTGGAAATTCTCCGTCTGGACTGATTAAGGTTACGGAATAGTTGTCATTAAAGACTGCCTTGGTCATTTCGTCCACACTCTTTTTGGAAACTGCATCGATCTGATCGATAATTTCATCGAGTGAACGGTGACGTTTCAGTAAAAGTTCATTTTTACCATTACGACTCATCCGGCTGTTTGTACTTTCCAGACTTAGCATCAAGCTGCCCTTCAGCTGCTCTTTACTATTTGTTAATTCTCTTTCAGTAATCCCTTCTTGCTTTAATTTATTAAGTGTTTCTTGGATGGTTTCATATAGAACATTAAGCTGTTTGGCCCCTGTTCCACCATAAACCGTCACAATCCCACTGTCTTGATAGGCAGAATGGTACGAGAAAACTGAATAAGCTAAGCCCCTTTGCTCACGAACTTCCTGGAATAATCTTGAGCTCATGCTGCCGCCCAAAATATTATTTAATGTAATTAGGCTGTAGATATCTTCATGCCCAACCTTTAATCCTTCAAAACCAATACATAAATGGGCCTGTTCCGTATCCTTCTTTCGAGAAATACGATTAGAATGGAAGGTAGGAATATTTTCAACTGCTTGGTTGTTCGCACCTTTATAGGATCCAAAATACTTTTCGACTTCTTTAATAAAGGATTCCGATACATTACCTGCAACTGAAATGACAACATTTTCAGGAGTGTACCTCTCATGAATATATTCCTTTAACGTTTGGCCGGTAAACGTATTAAGCGTATCTTCTGTTCCTAAAATAGGATATCCTAGTGGATGTTCTCCATAAACTGCTCTGCTAAGTAAGTCATGAACAATATCATCTGGAGTATCTTCGTACATTTTTATTTCTTCTAAGACTACATTTCTCTCTTTGTTTAGTTCCTCTTCCACAAAAGTTGAGTTAAAAAACATATCAGCTAACACATCTAATGCAAATTGGGAATGTGTATCAAGAACTTTTGCATAATAGCAGGTATACTCCTTTGAAGTAAACGCATTCACCTGTCCGCCAATACTATCAAAGGATTCGGCAATTTCCTTTGCTGACCTTGTATTTGTGCCTTTAAAGAACATATGCTCCAGAAAATGTGAAATACCATTGTTCTCGGGGTTTTCATCTCTTGAGCCCGTACCAATCCATACACCAATTGCAACTGATCGTACAGTAGAGATATTTTCTAAAACAATTCTTACTCCATTTTGGCAAGTGTATTTATTAATCATCGACTTCCTCCAGTCTCTATAACAGAAGCTGCTGCTACTCCATTTACCATTATACTTATTAAAATGTATTTTCTCCAATTTTCAGTATATCTTACTACGATTATTACTCAACTCTTTCTTCACTCATTAACTCAGAAACTGTTCCAATTTCTAAGTTTTTTTGTTTAATTTGTGTGATTAAGCGATCGAGTGATTTCGCAGTCGATTCTGTTGGGTGCATAAGAACCATTGACCCATTATTAATTTTTGACATTACACGATTTATAAGAACATCTGCAGATGGTTTCCTCCAGTCCACGGTATCAACTGTCCACATAACGGTCTTCATTTTTAATTCGCTGGCAACTTTTATGGTCTCATCCCGATAACTGCCACTAGGAGGAGCAAACCATACGCATTTCTTACCTGTAGCCGCTTCGATAATTTCATTGGTTTTCACGATTTGTTCCCTGGCGCTACCACTGGTTAGTTGCTTCATATCTGGATGAGAATAGGAATGGTTCCCTACTTCATGACCAGAACTGACAATCATTTTTGCCAGATCGGGATTTTTTTTGACCCAATTTCCTTCAAGAAAGAAACTAACCGATATATTATGTTTTTTTAGAGTTGCAAGCATCTCTGATAAATATTCATTTCCCCACGCCACATTAATAATAAACGTTACCATTGGTTTATTAGGATTCCCTTTATAAATAGGAGCTGGCGGTAAATCGTTGAGGTGAACCTTTGGCTTTTTCTGAGTAAAGATTAGTCTCTTTTCATTAAAAACGCCTTTTTGTTTCATATTCTTATATGAAGCTGGAATATCAACCTCTCGCCCATTATAGCCTGGAATAGCTTTCCAGACTCTGTCATTGGTCGCATCGATAGGCGGTATTTCGTATGTAGGGGCTTTTTTAATAATACTCTGATAAAGAGGGTCTGACTCCTTTGCTGCGGGCAATGCTGTTTCCTTTTTTAAAGTTAAATATTTGCTAACAAATGGATTACTTACTGCGATCCATCCTGCTAAACAAATCATTATTATGATAGAAACCTTTTTCATCTAACTTCCCCCTTTCCATAAAGATTATGTATAAAAGGGACAAGGTAGAACTGAAGGTTTACTTATCCAACATATGTAAAAAGCCAGGGTAATTACCCTGACTTTACTATTTAAGTTCTTATTATTTGCTTTCTTCGGCCTTTTCACGCTGTTCTTTTAAGACGGCTTTGCGAGAAAGGTTTACACGACCTTGTTTATCAATCTCAGTTACTTTAACTAATAGTTCGTCTCCGATTTTGACAACATCCTCCACTTTACCCACTCGCTCTTCAGCAAGTTCAGATATATGAACGAGACCATCTTTACCAGCAAAGATTTCCAAGAAGGCGCCAAATTTTTCAATTCGTTTTACCTTACCAAGATACATTTCGCCTACTTGAACTTCACGAACAATATCTTCAATGATTTTCTTTGCCTTTTGGTTCATTTCTTGATTCGTTGATGCAATAAATACGGTACCATCCTGCTCGATATCAATCTTTACGCCAGTTTCTTCAATAATCTTATTGATTTGCTTACCGCTCGGTCCAATAACATCACGAATTTTATCTGGATTGATTTTCATCGTCAAGATTTTCGGTGCAAACTGTGAAAGCTCTGCTCTTGGTTCAGAAATAGTAGCCAACATAGAATTCAAAATATGCATTCTGCCAACTTTTGCCTGCTGAAGGGCCTCTTCTAATATTTCACGGGATAGACCTTCAATCTTAATATCCATTTGAAGTGCAGTAACACCTTTTGCAGTACCCGCTACTTTAAAGTCCATATCCCCTAGATGATCTTCCATCCCTTGGATATCAGATAAAACAGTATAATGCTCTCCAGATTTTACAAGACCCATTGCAATACCTGCTACTGGAGCTTTAATTGGAACACCAGCATCCATCATCGCTAATGTACTCGCACATATACTTGCTTGAGAAGTGGAACCATTCGATTCAAGTACCTCAGATACAAGACGAATCGTATATGGGAAATCCTTTTCAGACGGAACAATTGGTTCAAGTGCACGTTCGCCGAGGGCACCATGACCAATTTCACGACGTCCCGGACCACGGATTGGACCGGTTTCTCCAACACTGAATTGAGGGAAGTTATAATGATGCATAAAGCGTTTTTCTTCCTCTATTCCGAGACCATCAAGGATTTGTACATCCCCCATTGCCCCAAGCGTGCAGATACTAAGCGCTTGAGTTTGTCCACGTGTGAAAAGACCTGAACCGTGGGTACGAGGCAAAATACTTATCTGTGATGACAACGGTCGGATTTCATCAATTTTCCGTCCATCTGGACGAACTTTTTCTACCGTAATTAAACGACGCACTTCACCTTTAACAATCTTTTCCAATATTTGTTTCACTTGCTTCATATCTTCATCTGTGGCTTCTTGTCCCACATATTTGGCAATAACCTGATTTTTCACTTCTTTAATGGCATCTTCACGGGCATGCTTTTCCTGTACCTGAATGGCATTTAACATATCAGCTTCACAGATTTCCCGAACCTCAGCCTCGAGTTCTTTATCAATTTCATAAAGAGAAATTTCTCTCTTTGGTTTGCCAATTTCAGCGACAATTTTTTCTTGAAACTCAATTAAGCGTTTTATCTCATTATGACCAAACATAATGGCTTCAAGCATTGTTTCTTCAGGAACCTCTAACGCCCCTGCCTCAACCATGTTGATTGCATCCTTAGTTCCGGCAACAGTTAAATGAATGTCACTTTTTTCAGCTTGTTCAACAGTTGGGTTAACGACAAATTCATTGTTAACTCGACCTACGACCACACCTGCAATTGGACCTTCAAATGGGATATCGGATGTACTTAGTGCTAATGAAGAACCGAACATTGCAGCCATTTCTGTAGAACAATCCTGGTCCACACTCATGACAATACTGATAACTTGAACATCATTGCGAAAACCATCAGCAAATAGCGGACGAATTGGTCTGTCAATTAGTCTGCTTGCTAATATTGCTTTTTCACTTGGACGGCCCTCACGTTTAATAAAACCGCCCGGGATTTTTCCGACCGCATATAACCGCTCTTCATAGTTAACCGTTAATGGAAAAAAGTCTAAGTTTTTTGGTTCTTTTGAAGCAGTAGCTGTACTTAATACTGCTGTATCTCCATAGCGTACTAGGACCGCACCGTTTGCTTGTTTAGCTAATTGTCCAATTTCGACAGTTAATTTACGGCCTGCCCAAACCATGGAATACTCATGTTTCAATTGTTCCATATTTTTACCCCTCTCTATCTAAATCACTTAGGAGGATGATGCGAAAATTTTCACTCTCGCTATACTCATCATACTAAATTTACTTTATTAAAAAGCTTAAAAAGCTGTTGTTTCAATAGGTAATTACCTTAATAGTATGCACAAAAAGACCTGACTTAAAAATATGTATAAAAAATTCTTTATTTTCTTTTCTTCTTTTTAAGGCTAATAAAAAAGCGGGAATAATCCCGCTTCTGTAAATTAACGACGTAGACCAAGCTTATTAATTAACACACGGTAACGTTGTACGTCTTTGTTACGTAGGAATGTTAAAAGATTACGACGTTTACCAACCATTTTCAAAAGACCGCGACGTGAGTGGTGATCTTTCTTGTGAGTACGTAAGTGCTCATTCAAATTGTTGATTGATTCTGTAAGGACAGCGATTTGAACTTCTGCAGATCCAGTGTCGCTTTCATGAGTTTTAAACTCATTGATAAGTTCATTTTTACGTTCTTGAGTGATTGCCATCCGGATTCACCTCCTAAATTTTACAAATCCCCTGATACCGAGCAAGCGTTGGTGATTCGTCTTGCCAAGTAGAGGTTATTTTTAATACGTTAATAAGAATACAACTTTTCTCGTCAAAAAGCAAGGCTATACCTAAGTTTATTGTAAGAAAAACACTTTTTAAAGGTCAGAATTATGAAGATTGTCTTGTTTAATAAAATAATTTAGTGAATTTTGCTTATCTTTTTCTATTTGAGCAACCAGTTCTGCTATCCCCGAGAATTTTTGTTCTTTTCGTAAGGGAAGATGCCACTGAATGACCACTTCTTTACCATAGATATCCTCATTAAAGTTGAATAAATGTACTTCGACAGAAGAATGTAAGGCTTCCTTATTAAATGTGGGTTTGTAACCAATATTACAAACTCCATTGTACCATTGCGTGTCTTTGTCTAATTTCATTCTTACTGCATACACACCGAGCGGCGGGATAATATAGTCATCATTTATGTCAACATTTGCCGTTGGAAAGCCAATCGTTCTGCCTCGTTTATCCCCGTGAATGACAATGCCCGAGGTAGTATAGTATCGACCAAGAAGTGAAAGAAGAGTGTCTGTTCTCCCCTCTTTAAGCAGCTTTCGAATTCTGGTTGAACTAACCTTTTCGTCAGCTTGAGTAAACTTTGGAACGACTGAATAAGAAAATTGATTTCTTGAATGAAAGGGCAATGTTTCCATTGTTCCCTTTCCCATACGCCCATAAGTAAAATCAAAACCAGCAACCACGTGCAATACGTTCAGTCCAATAACGTATTGGTCAATGAATTCCTGAGGAAGCAAATTAGCAAATTCAGTGGTGAAATTAATGATAAATAAATAATCAATACCAAGTTCTTCAATGATTTTTATTTTTTCAGTTAATGGGGTGATAGACTGAATCTGCTGCTCCGTTTTTCCTAATACCACTGAGGGATGGGGATCAAATGTCATGACCGCACTGCAAATACCTTTTTCATCAGCATGCTTTTTTGCCTCAAGAATCACCTGTTGATGTCCACGATGCACGCCGTCAAAATAACCCAGAGCCAGTGCTAGGGGTGGATTTTCAGCATTTATTTTTTTATATGGAAATCTAAGCCTAATTACTTCCAATGAAACTCACCTTTTCTATACCGTACCTTTTTAATCTAAATCATTACGTAACACTTTAACTGGTTTAAGGAGGTCTGGCTTGCTTGGATGTCTTGAATAAATAGCCAGGGCTAGTCCATCAGCAGTTTCAGTGACAATTGGTCCGTTACTTGTTGATAAATGTTCTGGCATCTGTAATAATGCGCCATTTTTCACTTTCTCTGCTACTTTATCATTAATTAGTAATTTCGGCAAATCAGAAAGTGCAGTTTCTAATGGTCTTAATACACTCGAAATTGTTCCTTCTTCCATATGTCTTTCAATCTCTTCGAACGTCAAACAATCCTCTAATGAATATGAAGCTGATTGAACTCTTTGTAAGTACGACATATGTGCGGGGTAGCTTAGCATTTCACCTATCATTACTGCTAAGGTTCGAATATAAGTTCCTTTACTACAACTAACTCTAAACCTAAATGTAAGGGTTTCACCAATAAATTCAGAACGATCATCTAATAGTTCGATTGAATAAATCGTAACCTTCCTAGTTGGCCGTTCGACCTCAATCCCTTTCCTTGCTAATTCATACAGACGGACCCCGCCTACTTTTACCGCTGAGAACATTGGTGGGGTTTGTTCAATTTCACCAGTGATTGATTGAAATACTTGAAGAATCTCTTCTCGTTGAATGATCCGGTTTACTGGTTTCTGTGCCACTATTTCACCTGAGGCATCTTCCGTTGTGGTCGAAAAACCAATCGTTACTTCTCCCTCATAAGCTTTACCAGCCTCTGTTATGTATTCAGCAACCTTGGTCGCCTTTCCTATACAAATAGGAAGCACTCCGGTGACGTCTGGATCTAATGTGCCTGTATGACCTACTTTTTTTGTTTTTAATATTTTACGTAACCTAAAAACACAGTCATGGGATGTTAAGCCTGCTGGTTTAAATAAAGGTAATATACCTTCCAATCAGTTGTCCTCCAATCAAAAATTTCATCGAAAAAAAAGGATAGACAATGTCTATCCAATTATTCTTCTTCATTTTTTTCTAAAGGTTTTTCATCCTTATGGAGTTGATGAAGAAGTGTATCAATTCGATTTCCGTAATCGATAGATTCATCCCATTCAAAGAGGATTTCAGGTGTTTTACGAAGACGGATACGGTTGCCGATTTCAGTTCGAATAAAGCCTTTTGCTTTGGCCAAACCTTTTAACGTATTTTCCCTTTGCTCTTCATCACCTAATACGGAAATATATACTTTCGCTTGTTGTAAATCTCCTGTTACTTCAACGTCGGTAACCGTCACAAAACCAATCCGTGGATCCTTGATTTTACGTCCGATGATGTCACCTAGTTCTTTTTTCATTTGTTCGCCTACTCGATTTGCTCTGTGGCTCATCACATTCACCTCTTAACTTAAAGCCATTCAATCTCGGTGATCGTTCTCTCTATTTCTGGAAAAGAATCGATTAATTTCAAAGCATTTTGCAACTCATGTTCCGTCGTTACACGTGTGGAAGTTACAACAACAATGGCAATTTTCGTTCGTTGCCACATATCCTGAAATCCCACTTCTGATACAGAAACATTATATTTCTGTTTTAAACGTGTAAGAATTCGTTGCAGAACAGCCCGTTTCTCTTTTAAAGAATGAGCATCATAAATCATACATTCACAAACGGCCGAACCGATGATCATTTCCGTTCAATTTCTTCCATTACATATGCTTCAATGATGTCGCCTTCCTTAACATCATTAAAGTTTTTAATGGTAATACCACATTCGTACCCTTGGGCAACTTCTTTTACATCATCTTTAAATCGTTTTAACGCGTCAATATTCCCTTCAAACGTAACAACACCGTTACGGATTAAACGAATACCGCTATCCCGAGTAATTTTACCATCTGTTACATAAGAACCGGCAATTGTTCCGACCTTTGAAACTTTAAAGGTTTGGCGGATTTCTGCTTGACCAATAATTTTTTCTTGGAATTCAGGATCTAGCATACCTTTCATTGCTGCTTCTATCTCTTCGATTACTTTATAGATAATCCGGTGTAGACGAACGTCCACTTTCTCTGCTTCAGCTGCACGTTTTGCATTTACATCAGGGCGAACATTAAAACCGATAACGATCGCATTTGAGGCAGCGGCAAGACTAATATCTGATTCATTAATCGCACCAGCACCACTATGGATAATTTTGATGTTAACACCTTCAACATCTATTTTTTGCAATGAAGCGGCAACCGCTTCAGCAGACCCTTGAACGTCGGCTTTAAGGATGATATTTAAATCCTTCATTTCACCTTGCTTCAATTGGTCAAATAATGTTTCTAAGCTAACAATCGATTTTTCACCACGATGGGCTACTAACGCTGTTTGAGCGCGCGCTTCGCCAACTTGACGGGCAGTTTTTTCGTCCTCAAATACAACGAAACGATCTCCTGCTTGCGGCACGTCATTAAGTCCGGTTATTTCAACAGGTGTTGACGGACCAGCTTCTTTAACGCGGCGTCCTTTGTCATTCACCATTGCACGGACACGACCAAACGTATGCCCCACAACAATTGGATCACCAATCTTTAGAGTACCGTTTTGAACGAGTAAGGTTGCGACAGAGCCACGACCCTTATCTAATTGTGCTTCGATAACAGTACCAACGGCTTTACGATTCGGATTGGCTTTGTATTCCTCTACTTCACCAACAAGTAAAATCATTTCAAGAAGCGTGTCAATTCCTTCTCCGGTTTTTGCAGATAGAGGTACAAAGATAGTTTCCCCGCCCCATGCTTCGGATACTAATCCATGTTCCGTCAATTCTTGCATTACACGGTCAGCATTTGCAGCTTCTTTATCCATTTTATTAACAGCTACAATAATTGGAACCTCAGCAGCCTTCGCATGGTTGATTGCTTCAACAGTTTGCGGCATAACACCGTCATCTGCGGCGACAACCAAGATTGTAATATCAGTAATTTTAGCGCCACGTGCACGCATCGTCGTAAATGCAGCATGTCCAGGTGTATCAAGGAATGTTATTTTTTTGCCATTTTCCACTACTTGGTAGGCACCAATATGCTGGGTAATTCCCCCTGCTTCACCTTCTGTCACCTTTGTGTTTCGGATGGAATCGAGCAAGGTTGTTTTACCATGGTCAACGTGACCCATTATTGTTACAACAGAAGGTCTTTCAATGAGTGATTCCTCCGAATCCTCTGTAAAATACACTTCAAGATCTGTTGTATCTATTTTTATTTCTTCTTCCACTTCAACCCCATACTCACTTGCAATTAATTCAATCGCATCTTTATCTAAGACTTGATTAATAGTTGCCATGACACCAAGTAAAAAGAGCTTTTTAATAATCTCAGAAGGCTCACGATAAATCTTTTTCGCTAATTCACCCACAGTTAGTGATTCACTGAAAGTAATCTTAGCTGGAAGCTCCTTCTCTTTTCTTTTCTGTGGCTGGGCTTGTTGGACTGGCGTATGAGTCTTCTTCTTTTTATTATTATTATTATTATTGCGATTTTGATTAAAATTATTATAAGGCTTGGCCTTAGCTTTATCAGCATTGTTGAAGACCTTATTTTCTTTCGACTGAGTTTCCTGGTTTTGCTTCTTGCCTTCGACCGTTTTTGGAGGAGAAACAACTTTTACTTTGCTAGGAGCGGCATTTTTATCTGCAGCTTCTTCAAATGCTTTAGGAGTTTTCGTCTGAACTTGCGGCCTTTGCGTTGACTGTGCAGGTCTTTGGTTTTGACGCTGCGCTTGAGTTGGACGAGAGTTTGTAGATCGTTGTGGCTGTTGTCCAGTTTGACTATTCTCTGGTTTTTGCTGTGGTGCCTTGTTATCATTTTTACTGAATGTTTCGTCAAGCTTTTTAACTTCTGCGTCTTCTATTGTTGCCATATGATTGGAGACCTCTATGTTCATTTCTTTTAGTTTTGTGATGATTTCTTTACTTGAAATGTTGTGTTTTTTTGCATACTCATATACACGTATTTTACTCATCTTTTCACCCCCGCTAGATTTAATCGAGCAACGTTACCATTTTTTTGGCAAATCCATCATCCAGAACAGCTACAACAACGCGGGCTTCCTTGCCAATTGCTTGACCAAGAAGATTACGATTTTCCACAATTTTATATGGAACCTCATACGAATTACACTTATCAGTAATCTTTTTTGTCGTATTTGCAGAAGCATCTGCGGATAATAAAATGAGAAACGCCTTTCCGCTTTGAATCTGCTTCACGGTTAGCTCCTCACCTGATATGATTTTGCGTGCTCGATTGGCCAAGCCAAGCAATGACATCCATTGATTTTGTTTCATTTGGATTGTCAATTCTCCTTCTCTATAAGCTCAAGTAGCTCCTCGTATAACGAATCATTTATAGAAACCTGTAAGTGATTAGATAGGGTATTCTTTTTCTTGGCAAGTAAGACAGCTTCCTTGTCCCTTGAAAGGTAGGCACCCCTTCCGGATTTCTTCCCCGTCAGGTCGATGGATACTTCCCCTTCTTTTGAGCGAACGATGCGAACAAGTTCTTTTTTCGGTTTCATTTCACCGGTTGCCACACATTTGCGCATAGGAACTTTTTTCTGATTGTTCATTCATCATTCACCTCACTTTTTAGTCCAACTCTTCTTCATAATCGAAATCAGTATCAACTTGATCATCAAAAAGTCTTATGGTTTCTTCACGTGGATAAATTCCAATCTCACGTGCATCAGTTTCTGATTTAATATCGATTTTCCAGCCTGTTAGTTTTGCAGCTAAGCGGGCATTTTGTCCACGTTTCCCGATTGCTAAAGAAAGTTGATAATCAGGAACAACAACGGTTGTTGCTTTTTCATTCTCGTTAACCATAACATCTAAAACTTTGGAAGGGCTAAGAGAGTTTGCCACAAACACGACCGGGTCTGCTGACCACTTGACAATATCAATTTTTTCACCCTTTAATTCATTGACTACCGCTTGAACTCTTGCACCTTTAGGTCCAACACATGAACCAACCGGGTCTACTTCAGTATTGTCAGAATGAACCGAGATTTTCGACCGATCTCCGGCCTCACGGGCAACTGACTTAATTTCAACAGTTCCGTCATAAATTTCCGGAACTTCAATTTCAAACAACCGTTTTAAGAGACCGGGATGTGTCCGAGATACGAATATTTGCGGTCCCTTCGTCGTCTTTTCAACTTTGGTAATAAATACTTTTATTCGATCATGAGGCTTATAACGTTCATTTGGCATTTGCTCATTTACAGGTAACAATGCCTCAATTTTCCCAAGACTTACATAAATGAATTTCGAATCCAGTCTTTGGACAATACCGGTCATAATATCTTCTTCACGGTCGATAAACTCCGAATAAATAATTCCACGTTCTGCTTCTCTTACACGCTGAGTAACCACTTGCTTTGCCGTTTGGGCAGCAATCCGCCCAAAGTCCTTAGGTGTTACTTCCATTTCGACAATATCTTCCACTGAGTAATTAGGTGTGATTTGTCTGGCATCCTCTAAGGAAATTTCGAGACGAGGGTCAAATACTTGATCGACCACTTCTTTTCTAGCAAAAACACGCATGGATCCTGACTGTAAATTTAAATCAATTCGAACATTCTGGGCCTGATTAAAATTTCGGCGATATGCCGATACAAGAGCTGCCTCGATTGCCTCAATTAAAACATCTCTGGAAATACCTTTTTCTCTTTCCAGTATAGTAAGAGCATCTAATAATTCGCTGCTCATCTGTTTGTATCCCCCTATCCTTTATCTATTATTTCATTACGAAAAAGAGACGGCTAATCGCGCGTTGGCTACTTTTTCATAGGGAATTTCAATCGTTTTCTTCCGTGTTTTAATCTTCATTTCGATTTTTAAATGTTGACCATTAAATTCTAATAATTCCCCTTCAAAGCTTTTCTCCCCATCGATTGGTTCATAAGTTTTGATAAAGACATTTTTCCCGATTGCCTTTTGGAAATCTTTATCTTTTTTCAATGGACGCTCTGCTCCAGGTGAAGAAACTTCAAGAAAATAGTTATGGGGAATCGGATCAAGCTCATCGAGTTTTTCGCTGAGTTTTTCGCTAACGAGTCCGCAATCCTCAATATCAACACCGTTGTCTTTATCGATATATACGCGAAGAAACCAGCTTTTCCCTTCTTTCAAATACTCAATTTCCACTAATTCCAAACCAAGTTCTTGAAAAATAGGCGTTGCTATTTCTTCTACAACTTCCGTTACCTTGCTCATGCTTTACCTCCTTTTTCCGATAATTTCACCCATATTGTATGTAGTTCACGGAAAGTTTTATCATGTTACACTAAGAAAAAACATTTATACAAAAACGAAAGAGCGGGTTTCCCCACTCTTAGTCACGAGAGTATTTCTTAGTATTTCCAATAAAACTATACCATAACCAACATTTTTATGCAAATAGCTTCGTGGTTTGTCAAGTATTTTCCTATTTAGAACAGCGATAACTGGTTTTGCTCTGGAAGGGCTGCGAGACACCCTTGTTTGTCTAAAAACTCAAGAATCGTCTTAGATACTTTTCCACGCTGCTGCAAATCTTCTTTCGATAAAAATTCACCTGATTCCCGAGCTTTGATAATATTATAGGCCGCATTTGTTCCTAGTCCCGGAATGGAATTAAACGGCGGAATTAAGGTGTTGCCTTCGATGGTGAATTCAGATGCTGATGATTTGTATAGATCGTAGTTTTGGAAAACAAATCCTCTTTCTGTCATTTCAAGTGCAAGCTCCAAAACCGTTAATAAGTTCTTCTCTTTATTTGAGGCTTCTAAACCTTTAGCATTAATTTCTTCTATTTTTGCCCGGATTGATTCTGAACCACGTGACATGGCTTCAATGTCAAAGTCTTCCGCACGGACAGTAAAGTAGGCTGCGTAATAAAGTAATGGCAAATGAACCTTGAAATAAGCAATTCTAACGGCCATCAGTACATAGGCAGCAGCATGTGCCTTTGGAAACATGTACTTAATCTTCTTACAAGAGTCAATATACCATTCTGGAACTTCGTTTTTCCTCATTTCCGCTTCCATTTCTTCACTTAAGCCTTTACCCTTACGTACAGATTCCATAATTTTAAAAGCAAAAGACGGGTCCAGTCCCTGATAAATAAGGTAGACCATGATATCATCACGACAGCCGATTACTTCACTTAAATTACAGGTTTTATTATGAATTAGTTCTTGAGCGTTCCCAAGCCATACATCAGTCCCATGAGATAATCCGGATATTTGGACAAGTTCTGAGAAGGTAGTTGGCTTCGTATCCTCAAGCATTTGGCGGACAAATCGTGTTCCGAACTCTGGAATGCCGAGCGTACCTGTTTTACACATAATCTGTTGTTCTGTTACGCCTAATGACTCGGTTTTACTGAATATCTTCATAACCTCAGGGTCATCTGTTGGAATTGTTTTTGGATCCATTCCGCTCAAATCCTGAAGCATCCTAATGACAGTCGGATCATCGTGTCCGAGTATATCTAGTTTTAAGACATTATCATGGATGGAATGGAAATCGAAATGTGTTGTCTTCCATTCTGAGTTTCTATCATCTGCTGGGAATTGAATCGGTGAAAAATCATAAACATCCATATAATCGGGGATGACGATAATTCCACCGGGATGCTGTCCCGTTGTTCTTTTTACACCTGTACAGCCCGAAGCGAGTCGATCGATTTCAGCTCCACGAAGTTGAAGGTTGTTATCCTGTTGATATGCCTTAACATAACCAAACGCTGTTTTATCAGCAACCGTGCCAATCGTCCCTGCCCGAAAAACATATTCTTCTCCGAAAAGAACCTTTGTATAATTATGGGCGCGCGGCTGATATTCACCAGAGAAGTTTAAATCGATATCGGGAACCTTGTCCCCTTTAAAGCCAAGAAACGTTTCAAACGGAATATCGTGCCCGTCTTTATGGTACTTCCCACCACACTCTGGGCAATCTTTATCAGGCAAATCAAAACCGGAACCGACCGAACCATCATTAAAAAACTCCGAATGTTTACAGGTTGGACACACATAATGAGGCGGCAGCGGATTTACTTCAGTAATTTCTGTCATAGTCGCAACCAGAGAAGATCCAACTGACCCCCTTGAACCTACTAGGTAGCCGTCATCCAAGGATTTTTTAACCAGCTTATGAGAAATTAAATAGATAACCGCAAATCCATGTCCAATAATACTTTTCAGTTCTTTTTCTAACCGTGCTTCCACAATTTCGGGTAAGGTATCGCCGTAAATTCTCCGTGCCATCGAATAACTCATTTCACGCATTTCTTCATCGGCACCCTCAATTTTCGGTGTATATAAATCGTCTTTAATCGGTTTTATTACTTCAATCATATCAGCGATTTTATTCGTATTCGTTACGACAATTTCCTTTGCCTTCTCTTTTCCTAAAAAGGAAAAAGCATCAAGCATTTCATTCGTTGTTCTAAAGTGAACGTCTGGAAGTTGATGACGATTTAATGGGTTTGCTCCACCCTGAGAGTTAATTAATATTTTTCGATAAATTTTATCATTTTCATTTAGGTAATGAACATTTCCAGTGGCAACAACTGGAAGTCCTAATTTATCGCCAAGGTTTACGATTTTCGCAATAATGTCTTCCATTGCTTTTTCATCGCTCACCAATTCCATTTCAATCAATGGTGCATTTACTTCTTTCGGCATGACCTCAAGATAATCGTAGAATCCAGCATGGGCTTCCACTTCTTCTGGAGATTTTTGCATCATCCCTTCAAATACTTCACCTTTACTGCAACCAGAGCCAACGAGAATCCCTTCCCTGTATTTTTGGAGGACAGATCTTGGTAATCTAGGAACACGGTAAAAATATTCAATGTGAGATATGGATACAAGTTTAAACAGGTTTTTTAAACCCGCTTGAGTTTGAGCCAATAATGTACAATGATAGGGACGTGCCCGTTGATAGGCATTGCCTTTTCCCATATTATCATTAAATTGGTCATGGTATTCGATTTCCTTTTCAAGGGCATCCTTTAACATTTTCAAAAGTAAATAACCGGTAGCCTCTGCATCATAAATGGCACGGTGATGCTGTGTTAATTCAATGTCAAACTTCTTGGTTAATGTATTTAAACGATGGTTTTTCATTTCAGGATAGAGAAACCGTCCAAGTTCTAATGTATCAATAACAGGATTTTTTGCCTTATCAAAGCCGATCTTTTTATAACCAACATTAAGGAAACCCATATCAAACGAAGCATTATGAGCAACAAGAATGGAGTCGCCGGCCCATTCTCTAAAATTCCGAAGAACTTCCTCAATTTCCGGGGCAGTTTGGACCATATCATCGGTAATGCCTGTAAGGTTGATTGTTGTTGCCGATAAACGGTGATGCGGATTGGCAAAGGATTCAAAACGGTCAATGAATTCCCCGTCATGTATCTTAACAGCCGCAAGCTCAATAATTGAATTATACACAGCTGAGAGCCCCGTCGTTTCAACGTCAAATACAACATAAGTATCCTCTGCCAGCAGACGGTGTGTGTCATTATAAGCTATCGGCACCCCATCATCCACCAAATTCACTTCAACGCCATAGAGAATTTTTATATCATTTTTCTTCCCGGCACCATAAGCTTCAGGAAAGGATTGCGCAACTGCGTGGTCGGTTACCGCTATCGCTTTATGTCCCCACTTACTCGCCTGAGTAATCAGTGCGCTTACAGGTGTTACAGCATCCATTTGACTCATTGGTGTATGAAGATGGAGTTCTACTCGTTTTTCATCTTCGGGTGCCGTATCCTTCCGGGCAGCAGGCCTTATTTCATTAATATCATTACAAATCATCACGAGATCACGGACAAAAGTATCATTCTGAATACTGCCTCGAACTTTTACCCACATTCCTTTTTTGACAAGCTGAAATAGGGCTGCGTCCTCTTTATCACGTGAAAACATTTTTACCATGATAGAGCTGGTGTAATCGGTAATTTTGAAGGTCAACAGTGAACGGCCGCTCCTGAGCTCACGTATCTCAGCATCAAAGATATAGCCTTCGACAGCGACTCTTCTTTCTTCATCGACAATATCAATCAGGCTGCGGAAGTCATTATTATCCTTTATGGTTAGACCAATCGTAAGTGGCCCAGATGGCAATTCACCGGAAGCATGATCTTTCTCAGCTTCTTTTTTCTGCAATTCCACCATTGCTTGAAGTCCACGTTCTTGGTCTTCCTTTTGCTTGGCAAGTAAAAATTGTTGGTATTCCTCATTTTCCTCTACATTTTTCAATTCTGTCTCGATTGCTAAATTGGGAAACCCAAACGATTGATATATCTTAGAAATTGTCTCGGCGTATTTACGCTTTAATGCTAGCCCTTCTGTATCGTTACGAACAGAAACAGTAAGCTTATTTCCGTTCACTTCGGGAAGTTGTTCATGTAATAGCTTTAAAAGCGGCGGAGCAATTCCATCTATTTGCTGAATGCTATAACTCCAATAATCTCGTATTAATTCTGGGGAAATGGTTTGATTTGTTACATTGATATGGTATGAAACCGTTGCTATGCTGGAAAATGCTCGTTCGAGCTGTGTCGAAAACAGAACATAAACATTATAAGGAAGGATATTTTCAAATAAAAATTGAAAATGCCACTTTCTATTCTTCTTTTCAACCAATAACCTATCTATTTGCGCATTGTTGAAATGCACTACTACAGCATCCTCAATCAATTGCATCTGCTGGAGCAAGAGTTGGAATCGCTCTTTTTTGCCTATGGCATTTTCGCTCATCGTTCTCTCTCCCATCTATAAAAAATTACTATTTTTATCTCATCAAAAAATAATTATATCATATGGCACGAGATGATTCGGTTTTATTTTTTTCCAAAATAAGGCCCCCGTTTCAATTAACAGGGGCGATGAAAATTCCAATATTACAAGAAAAACCTTTGAATATCATTCCACGTTACCACAAGCATGAGCAGCATCAAGAGCGCGAATCCAATAAAATGAACCATACCTTCTTTTTGACGGTCAATTGGCTTGCCTCTAACAGCCTCGACCGCAAAAAACATCAATCTTCCACCGTCTAGAGCGGGAATAGGTAATAAGTTCATAATCCCTAAGTTAATGCTTAAAATACCTGCCCATTTCATTAAATAATAAATTCCCGATTTAGCAACGGAATCTGTGGCTTGGTAAATACCAACTGGTCCTGAGAGTGCATCAATTGAAAATTGACCTGTAACTAATTTACCCACCATTACAAAAATCTGCTTCGTCCAGAAATATGTTTCTGTGAAGCCCGCCTTAACTGCTTGAATTGGCGATTTTTCGACAGGACTATAAACACCAATCAGCCCAATTTTCTTTCCTTCTACCGTTTTTTCAATCGGGGTTACCGTGATATCTAAATCCTTTTTGTCACGGAGAATCGAAAAATCTAGTTTCTCATTTGGGTTTTTCCGAATGACCTCGACAACATCAGACCAACTAGAAATTTCTGATCCATTGATTGTTTGGATGAGATCGCCTTTTTTAAGTCCCGCAGTCATTGCTGCCCCGTCATGTGTTATTTCACCTAATTTAGGTTCATTCGTAGGTACACCCTGTAAAAAGGCAATAATAATAAATACAAAGAACGCAAGGACAAAATTCATCATCGGACCGGCAAAAATAGCCATCGTTCTTTGTCCTAATGTTTTTGATCCGAATTGACGGTCTATAGGAGCAATTTGGGATTCAGTCCCATTTTCAACAATGACAGCTTTTGGATCAATCTTAAAGGTTTTTAACACTTCATCTTCATCATCAGGAAATCCTTTAATAATTAAATCCTTTTCGATATCCGCATATTCCACTTCAACAATCCGACAGTTTGGAAACTTCTCTTTATTATTTAAGATGATTTTATTTACAATTTCATCCTTATCCAATACCAAGCCAATTCGATGCCCAGGCTTTATTTCAATCATTTCCGGGTCTTCGCCAGCCATGCGGACAAATCCTCCGATCGGTAGTAACCGAATCGTGTAGGTTGTTTCCGCTCTTTTATGGGAAAATACTTTTGGGCCAAAACCAATGGCAAATTCACGGCATAAAATACCAGCCCTTTTTGCGAAAATCAAATGACCTAATTCATGAAAGAATACGAGTGCGCCA
This sequence comes from Neobacillus drentensis NBRC 102427, assembly GCF_001591445.1. Lineage (GTDB taxonomy): Bacteria > Bacillota > Bacilli > Bacillales > Cytobacillaceae > Neobacillus > Neobacillus drentensis. Next base: position 304,768 of record NZ_BCUX01000003.1, read on the forward strand.
AAAATCACAATAAAGGCAATAACTGTAGTCAAAATAAAACCACCTTTTTATCAGGATAAGAGATATTCTTTTACTTAAGTTTTAAGTTTGTCTTAGAGGAGCGAGTGGACATACTCTCTAGTTTCTTTGTCTATCTCTTGAATTGCAGTAAGGCTTGGGTGAGTCGTGATTTGATGAGCGGTTAATGCTTTCTCAATCAAATCTTCAATCTGTAAGAATCGGATTTTCCCTTCTAGAAAAGCTGCCACGGCCACTTCATTAGCCGCATTCAATACGGTTGGCATTGAACCGCCTTTTTTTCCAGCCTCATAAGCAAAACCTAGGCATCGGAATCTCGCCATATCCATTTCTTCAAAATGTAATTTTCCGATATTTGCCAAATCCAATCGTTTTGATGAACGCAATGGCAGTCGATCAGGATAGGTGAGTGCGTATTGGATGGGGACCCTCATATCCGGTGTTCCCAGTTGGGCAATGATACTGCTATCATGAAACTCTACCATTGAATGGATGATGCTCTCTTTATGAAGCAGGACATCAATCTTTTCATATGGCAAATTGAAAAGCCAATGTGCTTCAATGACTTCCAACCCTTTATTCATCATCGATGCGGAATCAATCGTGATTTTTGCCCCCATCGACCAATTGGGATGGTTTAGTGCTTGTTCAACGGTAACATTTTTCAATTCTTGCCTGGTGAAATCACGAAAGCTTCCGCCAGAAGCAGTTAAAATTAATCTTTCGATGTTTTTTTCCTTTTCTCCCTGCAATGCTTGAAAAATGGCAGAATGCTCACTATCGACTGGAAGGAGTGGGACATTATTTTTTTGGGCGGCCTCGATAACTAAATGACCTGCAGTTACGAGTGTTTCTTTATTGGCAATAGCGATTACCTTCCCACATTCAATCGCTTGTAGAGTTGGATGTAACCCCACACTCCCAAGCACTGCATTAACAAGAATATCTGCCTTTTCATATACTGCTGTTTCAATAAGTCCTTCCTGACCAAAAGTGAACTTAATAGTAGGAAATTCTGCTTTTAATGTATTACAGTCATGGTAGTCTTGTACAGAAACAAGCTCAGGCTGAAACTCGATAATCATTTTTCGAGCCAAATCAATATTTTTTCCAACAGAAATTGCCGCTAATGTAAATTCAGATGGATGCTCACGGATAATATCTAACGTTTGGGTTCCAATTGATCCTGTTGCACCCAATAAGCTAATTGTTTTCAATAAAATGTCAACTCCTATATGTGAAGCGCACGCGCTTTATAACCAAAGGTGAAAGAAATGTAACAAGGGCCATACAAATAAAAGGCTGTCAAATCGATCTAGAATACCACCATGACCTGGTAAGATGTTACCAGAATCCTTGACATTAAAGTGACGCTTAAAGGCAGATTCAACTAGGTCACCAATTTGTCCAAAAATGGAAAGTACGACAGTTATTCCCATTAAGGATATAAGTCCAACGTTAATGTTTGAGAAGAGTACAAACAGCACTGCAATAATAACTGCACAAACAACACCGCCTATCGAACCTTCAACGGTCTTATTAGGGCTTATTTCAGGCCACAGCTTAGTTTTACCAAGTGCTTTTCCGATAAAATAAGCACCAGAATCCGTTGCCCACATAATAAATAAAGAATACAAAATATAGACAAGGCCTCCATCCTGCCTCGTTTCAAAGAAAAAGTAAAAGCCAATACCTACGTAAAAGGCTGATAGAATCGAAAATGATACGTCTTCAAATGTATATTGATTTTTGGTTATTACTGTGAAAGTTAATAGCAGAAGAATTAATGCTATACATATCTCAATTTTTGAATAATAAAAGGAAGCTAAAATATGATGATACTCTGCAGGGAAAAGAAGCACCCAGAGAAATAAAAGCGCTAACACACCATGGACTGAAAAAATAGTTAGTCTTTTCATTTTTAGTAACTCATACAAACCTATCGTCGCTAAAAAATAGGTTAAAATTACCAGCGGAAGTCCACCGAAATAGACAATGGGTAAAAATAGTGCAGCTGCAATGACTGCTGTTATGATTCTTTGCTTCATTAATTTTTCAACACCTTTGTTGTTCTATATGCCACCAAATCGACGCTGGCGTTTCTGGAACGTTTCAATTGCTTCAAATAAATGTTCTTCATTAAAATCCGGCCACAAGACATCTGTAAACCAGAACTCTGAGTAAGCCAATTGCCAGAGCATAAAGTTACTTAAGCGGATTTCACCACTCGTGCGGATTAACAGGTCCGGGTCGGTAAAATCAGCTGTCATTAAGTAGGAAGAAAAGACTTTTTCGTCTAAATCTGTCTCCTTCAGTTTACCACTTTTGATATCGTTTAAGACTTGCTTTACACCATCAAGAATTTCGGCTCTGCTCCCGTAATTTAGTGCAAAGTTTAAGACTAAACCATCATTATTTTTTGTGTCCTCTATAGCTTTTTCTATTGCACGCAGTGTATGTACAGGAAGTTGATTTTTATAACCCATCATTTTGACTTGAACATTTTCTTTAATTAAATCCGGCAAAAATGTGCCTAAAAATTCGTCAGGCAGACTCATGATATATTCAACTTCATTTTTTGGTCTTTTCCAGTTCTCAGTTGAAAAAGCATACAAGGTTAAGGTTTTTATCCCGAGTTCACTTGCTAACTTCGTTGTTTTTCGAACAACTTTCATTCCCTCGTGATGACCAGCAATACGTGGTAATGCCCGTTTCTTAGCCCATCGTCCGTTGCCATCCATAATAATCGCCACATGCTCAGGAATAGGCGATTTTTTTATATCATCTATTTTATTTCGGAGTGTGGAAGTGTTATTTCGGTTCTTCCCAAGCCTTAATTTATTAAACATAACATTGCTCCTCCATTTAATTAATCATTTCCTCCGAAAATAAATCATCTATCAAATCCATTGAAGCATGTGTGTCGTTATGTAATGGACATTTCGGGGTAGCATGTTTTTATCATACCAAAAAAGCAAAAAGATATCTCTAATAATTAACTTATGTAAAATAGCAGGAATTAAGAATTATATTCAGACAACTTTCAGGGGACAATTAAAATCCTTAAAATTACTAATAAAATAGTGAAAAACCCCCTAAACAGAGGGTTCTTATTTATTAATTAAACTTCCAAAATTTCCTTTTCTTTGTCTTTAGTAATTTGGTCAATTTTGCTAATATATTCGTCGGTTAGTTTTTGCATATCTTCTGAATGTCCACGAAGACCATCTTCTGTAATTTCACCATTCTTCTCGAGCTTCTTTAATTCGTCATTCCCATCTCGACGAATATTACGGATCGCTACTTTGGCTTCTTCTGATTCCTTTTTGACCAATTTCACTAACTCTTTGCGGCGCTCCTCAGTCAACTGTGGAATTGAAAGGCGGATTACCATCCCGTCATTGGTCGGATTTAAACCTAAATCAGATTTCAGAATTGCTTTTTCAATATCCCCAAGCGTTGATTTATCATAGGGTTGAATAACAATAAGCCTTGCTTCAGGTGTTGAAATACCAGCCATTTGATTGACAGGAGTCGGCGCACCATAATAATCAATTGTAATTCTGTCCAACAACGAAGCGCTCGCTCTTCCCGCTCGGATGCTGGCAAGCTCACGTGAATATGACTGAATCGCTTTTGTCATACGTTCTTTAATGGTAGAAATGACCTGTTTTGGCATTAATGTTTCCCCCTCACAATTGTTCCTATTTTCTCACCCATAACTGCTCTTTTAATATTTCCTTGTTCCATGATTGAGAACACAATCAATGGAATATCATTGTCCATACATAAAGAGGAAGCAGTAGAGTCCATGACTGCTAATCCTTCTTTAAGAACATCTAAGAAAGACAAATCTTCATATTTAGTAGCATTTGCATCTATTCGAGGGTCTGCAGAATATACTCCGTCAACATTATTTTTCGCCATTAAGATGACTTCAGCATCGATTTCTGCTGCACGAAGTGCTGCAGTTGTGTCCGTTGAAAAATATGGATTCCCTGTACCCGCCGCAAAAATAACTACACGTTTTTTTTCTAAATGCCTAATTGCACGGCGTCTAATATAAGGCTCTGCTACCTGGCGCATTTCAATAGAAGTTTGCACCCGTGATTCAATCCCTAAGTGTTCCAAACTGTCTTGCAGTGCTAATGAATTCATAACCGTTGCAAGCATCCCCATATAATCAGCTGTTGCCCGGTCCATCCCCATTTCACTGCCAATTTTACCGCGCCAAATGTTACCGCCGCCAACAACGACAGCTACTTCTACACCAAGCTCTGCGATTTCCTTTACCTGAATAGCAATCGATTTGATTACAGAAGGTTTAATTCCAAAGCTTGATTCACCTGCAAGTGCTTCTCCGCTCAACTTTAATACCACGCGTTTGTACTTAGGACCGCTCATATAAACCTCCATTTATGTAGGTAATTCTTTTTAAAAAAGGGAACACACCGTGTCCCCTATTTAAAAACTTATTTCATTAACATTCCCTTAAAACTAAATTATTTTAGGCTCAAGTATAGTTATTAATTATTTTTTAATTTGATTCATTACTTCTTCAGCAAAGTTGTCTTCGCGTTTTTCGATACCTTCTCCTACTTCGTAACGAACGAATTCACGGATCGTAGCACCTTTAGATTCAACAAATTGACGTACTTTTTGATCAGGGTTTTTAACGAAAGTTTGATCAAGTACACAAACATCTTCAAAATATTTCCCAAGACGTCCTTCAACCATTTTTTCAACGATTTTTGCAGGCTTGCCTTCGTTAAGAGCTTGTTGTGTTAATACTTGACGCTCATGCTCCACTTCTTCTTGAGAAACTTCGTCACGTGAAACATATTTTGGCTTAAGTGCAGCAATATGCATTGAAACATCTTTCGCAGCGTCAGTTTCTGTTGTACCTTCAAGAACAGATAATACAGAAATACGTCCACCCATATGAATGTAAGCGCCAAATGCATCATTGTCTGTTTTTGATAATACTGTAAAACGACGAAGTGTTAATTTTTCACCAATCTTTGCAATTGAAGCATTGATATGGTCTGCTACAGTAGCACCATTTTCCATTGTTTGAGCGGATGCTTCTTCAACAGATGCCGGCTTGTTGTTTAAAAGATGTGCAGCTAAGTCTTTAACAAGTGCTTGGAAAGCTTCGTTTTTCGCAACAAAGTCAGTTTCAGAGTTTACTTCTAGGATAACTGCATCGTTTCCTTCAGTTACAACATAAGTTAAACCTTCTGCCGCGATACGGTCGCCTTTCTTAGCAGCAGATGCAATCCCTTTTTCGCGTAAGAAATCAATTGCTTTGTCCATATCCCCATCAGTTTCAGTAAGTGCCTTTTTGCAATCTAACATACCAGCACCAGTTTTTTCACGTAATTCTTTTACCATTTGAGCAGTAATTGCCATAATGTAAATTCCTCCTTTATTTTACTATGTATCCATATCTTAGCCAATGACAGCTAATATAAAACTTTTAATAAAAACCTTCTTTAAAAAAAGGTGATAAAGGGTCTCCCTCTTATCACCTTTTATTTTAATTAAGCTTGAACTTGAACTTCTTCGCCTTGTTTCGCTTCAAGGATAGCATCTGCCATTTTACCTGTTAAAAGCTTAACCGCACGAATCGCATCGTCATTCGCAGGAATAACTACATCTATTTCGTCTGGATCACAGTTAGTATCAACAATACCTACGATAGGAATGTTTAATTTCTTAGCTTCTGCAACTGCGATACGCTCTTTACGAGGGTCAATAATGAAAAGTGCATCAGGAAGTTTTTTCATATCTTTAATGCCGCCTAAGAATTTCTCAAGACGCTCTTGTTGTTTCTTTAATTGTACAACCTCTTTTTTAGGTAATACTTCAAAAGTTCCGTCTTCAGACATTCTTTCGATATCTTTTAAGCGGCCAATACGCTTTTGGATTGTTTCAAAGTTTGTAAGAGTACCACCTAACCAACGTTGGTTAACATAGTACATACCAGAACGGCCCGCTTCTTCTTTAACAGAATCTTGAGCTTGTTTCTTTGTACCAACAAAAAGAACTGTTCCGCCGTTACCAGCAAGTTCCTTAACCCAGTTATAAGCTTCTTCAACCTTTTTAACTGTTTTTTGTAGGTCAATGATATAGATACCGTTACGCTCTGTGAAGATATATTTCTTCATTTTTGGGTTCCAACGGCGAGTTTGGTGTCCGAAATGTACACCAGCTTCAAGCAATTGCTTCATAGAAATGACTGACATGTTTTTTCCTCCTAATGGTTTGTTTTCCTCCGCTCACTTCATTTCTAAACAGAAACTGTTTTTAAGGCAGCACCATCTGTTTGGATCAATGAGCGTGTGTATTAACACCATGAAATAATATAGCATATGTAATTCTAACAATCAAGCATTAGTGTAATAAAAAAACAAAATCCCCAGAATACTGGGGATAAGTTTTTATTAATTTGATCTTAATTTATCCAATTCCATCAGAAACTTGTCATTTAAGACCTTAATATATGTCCCTTTCATACCTAGGGAACGTGATTCTATTACCCCTGCACTTTCAAGCTTTCTCAGTGCGTTAACGATTACTGAACGAGTAATTCCAACACGGTCAGCTATTTTTGAAGCTACTAATAATCCTTCACGACCATTAAGCTCTTCAAAAATATGCTCGATTGCTTCAAGTTCACTATACGATAATGAACTAATCGCCATTTGTACTACCGCTTTACTTCTAGCTTCTTCTTCGATTTCTTCTGACTTTTCACGTAAAATTTCCATCCCTACAACTGTTGCCCCATATTCCCCAAGAATTAAATCATCATCGTGGAATTTTTCTTGCAATCTTGCAAGGATTAAAGTACCAAGACGTTCCCCACCGCCAATAATCGGAACAATCGTGGTTAACCCTTCTTTAAATAATTCTCCATTTTCTACTGGAAAAGCTGTATATTGGCTTTCAATATCAAGGTTTGATGAGGTTACTTGAATATTAAATAAACTATTTGTATATTCCTCAGGGAATTGACGATCCTCAAACATCTTTTTCATTCTTTCATTTTCAATTTGCTGATAAATTGAAAACCCAAGAAGTTTACCACGACGGCTAACAATGTACACATTTGCTTCAATTGTTTCGCTCAATGTCTCTGACATTTCCTTAAAGTTAACTGGTTTACCTGCCGCCTTTTGCAATAATACGTTAATCCTTCTAGTTTTTGTAAGTAAATCCATCTGTTTCTTCCTCCTAATTAGCTGCAACCATTATTAAATTTTTAATTAATTTTATAAGATAAACTGACTTAAATCTTTATTTTTGGAAATTGCCCCAAGTTTATCATCTACATATTTTGGAGTAATATCAATCTTCTCCATAGAAATATCTGGAGCTTCAAAAGATAAGTCTTCTAAAAGCTTTTCGAGAATCGTATGAAGTCGTCTTGCTCCAATATTATCTGTGTTTTGATTCACTTCAAACGCAACCTCTGCAATTCTACGAATAGCATCGTCAGAAAATTCAATTTGTATACCTTCTGTTTCCAATAATGCTTGATATTGTTTAATGAGAGCATTATCTGGTTCGATTAGAATCCGGAAAAAGTCATCCACAGTTAGCTTTGTCAATTCAACACGAATTGGGAAGCGACCTTGAAGTTCTGGGATCAAATCTGAAGGTTTCGCCATGTGAAATGCACCGGCAGCGATAAATAAAACATGGTCAGTTTTTATTGAACCATATTTAGTCACCACTGTTGACCCTTCCACGATAGGCAGAATATCTCTTTGAACCCCTTCTCTTGATACATCTGCAGAAGAGCCTCCTGAATTTTTACTAGCGATTTTATCAATTTCATCGATAAAAATAATTCCAGCTTGTTCTGCACGATAAATGGCTTCAGAATTTACTTCATCCATATCAATAAGCTTAGAAGCTTCTTCATTCGTTAACACCTTGCGAGCTTCACGTACAGTCAATTTACGCTTTTTACGTTTTTTCGGCATAAAGCTGCTTAAAGCATCCTGCATATTCATTCCCATTTGCTCAATCCCTGAACCCTGAAGCATATCAAACATAGATGGTGCCTGCTCATCTACTTCAACCGTAACAATTTCATCCTCGAGCTGACCAAGTGCTAATTTTTCTTTAACAATTTTCCGTTTTTCAGTAATCGAATAATCTTCCTGATTTGTTTCCGGTTCAGTAGATGTGTTCCCTCCGCCAAATAACATTTCAAGGGGATTTTTATAGTTATTGGCCTTTTTTGCTGATGGAACAAGCAAATCGACTAGCCTGCTATTGGCATTCTCTTCGGCACGTTCCTTAACATTTTGCATCCGTTCCTCTTTTACTAAGCGAACAGAGGTTTCAGCAAGATCTCTAACCATGGATTCTACATCGCGTCCAACATAGCCAACTTCAGTAAATTTCGTTGCTTCTACTTTAATAAAAGGGGCACCAACAATTTTGGCAATCCTTCTGGCAATTTCGGTTTTCCCAACCCCAGTCGGACCAATCATCAAAATATTTTTGGGGATAACTTCATCCCTAAGCTTCTCGTTCAACAAACCTCTTCTGTAACGATTCCTTAAAGCAACAGCCACTGCTTTCTTAGCATCTTTTTGTCCAATGATATATTGATCAAGTTTTTCAACAATTTGACGAGGGGTTAAATTTGTTGTTCTTCCCATGATAATTAGTCTCCTTCCGGTTATAGCTCTTCAACAATAATGTTATGGTTTGTATACACACATATTTCAGCTGCTATTTCTAAAGAAGCTTTCGCAATTTCCTTAGCAGATAAGTGGTCTCCAGAATATTTCTTTAAAGCACGTCCTGCGGATAATGCATAGTTTCCACCTGAACCAATCGCAAGAATCCCATCGTCAGGTTCGATGACTTCACCCGTTCCTGATACAAGCAGCAAATATTCATGATTCATAACAATAAGCATAGCTTCAAGCTTTCGGAGCACTTTATCACTTCTCCACTCTTTGGCAAGCTCTACAGCAGCTCTTTGAAGATTACCGTTAAATTCTTCTAATTTCCCCTCGAACAGTTCGAAAAGAGTAAACGCATCCGCAACCGAACCAGCAAAACCGGCTAATACCTTTCCATTAAATATCTTTCTTACTTTTCTTGCTGTGTGCTTCATCACTACCGCATTACCAAATGTCACTTGTCCATCACCAGACATTGAATATTCACCATTATGATGGATTGCAAAAATTGTTGTTGCATGAAATTGGTTCATTAAGATGAGCCTCCCTTTGGAGTGATATATATTCACATTTCCTCGCAGATAAAGTATGTAACTAGTAAAAGTACCTTTTACATGAAAGTTTATAAAGAAATATTACTGATATCATGTTGATAATGTTCAATAGTTTATTTTGAGTAATTAATTTCTATTTGTAAATACTCAATAGTTAATTTTAAAAAAACATTCACATTTGTCATAATATTCACCTCGCAAGGGCTACTAAATCGTAACATACTTCTAATGCCCTTGCAATAAACTTTACAAAACTTTCACAAAGTTCTGAATTGTTTCCAGCGCTCTATTTGCATGTTCTAAATTTCTTTCTTGCTTTCCTTTAATTCTTACCGGCAGCTCCGGAAATAAACCAAAGTTTGCATTCATTGGTTGAAAATTTTTAGCGTTCGTCGTGGTAATATAGCGTGCCATGCTTCCAATTGCTGTCTCTGCAGGAAATTCAAGCGGCTCACTACCTTGTATTAAACGTGCTGCATTTATACCGGCGACTAATCCGCTAGCAGCAGATTCTACGTAACCTTCTACCCCAGTCATCTGACCGGCAAAAAACAAATTTTCTCGATTACGGAATTGATATGTTGCATTTAGCACCTTGGGAGAATTGATAAACGTATTACGGTGCATGACACCATAACGGATAATTTCTGCATTTTCTAGCCCAGGTATTAATTGTATTACTTCTTTTTGAGCACCCCACTTTAAATGTGTCTGAAAACCGACAATATTAAAAAGAGTTCCAGCCGCATCGTCTTGACGAAGTTGTACAACAGCAAATGGTCTTTTTCCTGTTTTCGGGTCTTCTAATCCAACTGGCTTTAACGGTCCGAAAAGCATGGTTTTCTTTCCCCGTGATGCCATCACTTCAATTGGCATGCACCCTTCAAAAAAGACTTCTTTTTCAAATTCCTTTACCGGGACTGTTTCAGCAGATATTAGTCCATCATAAAAACGATTAAACTCTTCTTCAGTCATCGGGCAGTTAAGATAGGCCGCTTCCCCTTTATCATAACGGGATTTTAAATAAACTTTATCCATATCAATGCTATCTTTTTCTAGAATTGGTGCCGCAGCATCGTAAAAATAAAGGTAATCCTCACCTGTCAAACCCTTGAGCTGTTCAGAAAGGTCCGGGCTTGTCAGTGGCCCTGTTGCAATTATAGTTGTACCCTCAGGAATTTCAGTTACCTCTTCATTTATGACCGTAACATTTTCATGATTTTTAACTAGATCTGTTACTTTCGCAGCAAACTCATGCCGATCAACCGCTAACGCACCTCCGGCAGGAACAGAACAGGCATCCGCTGCAGCAATAATAACCGAATCAAGCTTTCGCATTTCTTCCTTTAACACGCCTACTGCATTCGTTAATGTATTTGCCCGTAAAGAATTACTGCAAACCAATTCGGCAAATTTATCTGTATGATGTGCAGGTGTTTGTCTCACCGGTCTCATTTCATATAAGCGTACCTTGACCCCGCGCTTGGCAATCTGCCATGCTGCTTCACTTCCTGCCAATCCAGCACCGATAACATTTATAGTTGTGTCTTTCATTTAGTAACCTCCTTATTTCAACCTTTGTATTATCTACATCAAGGGCTGTGTATCTACCTATCAATACTCTTCCCACATTTAAGTCCATCTTGCATTGTACTATACGATTAAGAAAGAAAAAAGTTTTTAGTATTTCGGAAAGGATTTATTAAGAGTGTTTTGCAAAATGAAAAGAGTGGACTTTGTCCACTCTCCCCGTTAACTTTGCGGTTCTTCCTTGTAATCGCACTTAACACATTGAACTTGAACACCTTTTTTTAATTTCTTTTCTACAAGCAGCCCCTCACACTTAGGGCATTCCCTTGGCAGCGGTTTATCCCAAGAGATAAATTCACATTCAGGATATTTGGTACACCCGTAAAACAGTCGCTTCTTCTTGCTTTTTCGCTCAATAATTTGACCCTCTTTACAGCTTGGGCAGGTAACACCGATTTCTTTAACAATTGGTTTAGTATTCCGGCAATCGGGGAAATTGCTGCATGCCATAAATTTACCATATCGACCCATTTTAAAGACCATTGGGTGCCCGCAATTCTCACAATCTTCACCCGCTGGCTCATCTTTAATTTCAACAAATTGCATTTCTTCTTCTGCTTTTTTTAAATGAATATCAAATTCTTGATAAAACTCATCGATAATATCGACCCAGGGAACTTTTCCATCCTCAATATTATCTAAACCTTGTTCCATCTTCGCTGTAAATTCGACATCTACTATATCTGGGAAAAACTCTAAAATCAACTCATCGATAATTTCACCAAGTTCGGATGGAACAAATCTTTTATTATCGAGTGATACATAGCCCCGTTTTTGAATCGTATCAAGGGTAGGTGCGTAAGTTGACGGACGCCCAATCCCCAGCTCCTCTAGCGTCTTAACCAGCCTTGCCTCCGTATACCTTGGCGGCGGCTGCGTGAAATGCTGTTTCGGCTCGATGTCCTTCTTAAACACTTCATCACCTTCTTTAAGGGCTGGAAGCATTTTGTCCTTTTCATCTACCTGGTCGTCTGACCCTTCAACGTAAAGTTTCATAAAGCCGGGAAACTTAATTTTTGAGCCATTGGCACGGAATAGAATGTTGCCATTTTGTAAATCAACACTCATTGTATCCATGACAGCCTGAGCCATTTGACTAGCTAAAAACCGATCCCAGATTAATTTATATAAGCGGAATTGGTCTCTTGATAAAAATGACTTTAGACTATTAGGATCCCTTAAAGTACTGGTTGGACGAATCGCTTCATGGGCATCTTGAGCATTTGCCTGCTTTTTCTCTTTTCTTTGTTCCTCTTTTAAATAATCTTTCCCATATTCAGAGGAGATGTAATTAGCCGCTTCCGTTTGAGCAACTTCAGAAATTCTTGTAGAATCCGTTCTCATATAGGTAATGAGACCAACCGTTCCCTCTTTGCCAAGCTCAATTCCTTCATAAAGCTGTTGTGCCAGCATCATCGTTTTCTTTGCTCGGAAATTTAGTTTTCTGGCTGCTTCTTGTTGCAAGGAAGAGGTAATAAATGGCGGTGCCGGGTTTCTCTTTCGTTCCTTTTTGGTAACAGATACAACTTTGAATTTATTTTCATTCATTTGCTTTAAAATAGTTTGGACATCTTGTTCAGATTTTAATTCAAATTTTTCCTTGTCTGCTAATGAAAAATATTGGGCGCTAAAATGATCTTTCCCCTTCAAAAATTCTCCATCTATCGTCCAGTATTCTTCTGGGACAAAGGCTTTAATTTCATTTTCTCTATCAATAATTAAACGGACTGCAACAGATTGGACCCGACCTGCACTTAACCCTTTCTTGACCTTTTTCCAAAGCAGCGGGCTGATATTATAACCAACCAGCCGGTCAAGGATTCTACGAGCTTGCTGAGCATCCACCAAATCCATATTGATTGGCCGAGGATGTTTAAATGACTCTTTTATTGCATCTTTTGTGATTTCATTAAAAACGACACGGCAATCTGAATTAATATCAACAGATAAGCTATGGGCTAAATGCCAAGCAATTGCTTCCCCTTCGCGATCCGGGTCAGCTGCGAGATAGATTTTTTTTGCTTTTTTTGCTGCTGTTTTTAATTCCTTTAATACAGGGCCTTTTCCGCGGATGGTAATATATTTTGGTTCATAACTATTTTCTACATTGACCCCCATTTGGCTTCGTGGCAAATCGCGAATATGTCCCATCGATGCTTTAACTTTATATTTATTCCCTAAATATCGTTCAATCGTTTTTGCTTTTGCCGGTGATTCAACGATTACAAGAAAATCTGCCATTTAAAAATCCTCCTTAAGAGGGAAAGTGTAGAAGTGCCCCGAATCTAGCAAATGTCTGTTTCTAAGAAGCTTTTCATTTGTGAAGCTTTCCTAATTTCAGTTTTACCTAATTTGACCGGAGAAAATACTTTACAAAACTGCCCTATCCCAAGTTTTTCATTATATATTAATTTATATATTATTTATTCTATTTCCAAATATTCTTTTTTTCGAACATCTGTTGGAAAATGTATAACAAATTAGAAAATAATGCAACCTTTTTTAGGTAAATTCTCCATTAATTCATAAAAACCTTTAAAATTGACAACTTTTTTAAGCAAATTTTCTTTAGATAACTTAGAGTCTTATCTAATTTCCTCTAAAATATCCTCTGCACTTGTTACAAGTTTAGCACCTTGTTGAATTAATTCATTAGTGCCGATGGAATATGGATTAAAAATATTCCCCGGTAAGGAAAATACATCTCTTCCCTCATTTACTGCAAAATTTGCTGTGATCAGTGATCCGCTTTTTCGTTTTGCTTCTATTATAAATGTCCCCTCGGACAAACCGCTAATAATTCGATTTCTGGACGGAAAATGCCATCTAAGCGGCTTTGTATCCGGAGGATATTCGGAAAGAACTAACTGGTTTTTCATCATTTCTAAAGCTAAACTCATATTTTCCTTTGGATAGATATGATAGAAACCACCTGCAATCACCGCAATTGTCCTCCCGCCATTTTTTATCGCATATTCATGGGCAAGGGCATCAATTCCCCTTGCTAATCCACTCACAATGAGAACACCTTTGTCAACTAAACCAGGGAAGATTGACCGAATTGCATTTTTCCCATATTGGGTCGCTTGACGTGAACCAACTACCGCAAGTTTTGGGACAGTTTCAAGAAGCGAGAGATCCCCTTTGATAAACAATGCCCATGGCGGCTGGTAAATTTCTTTCAATAATGGAGGATATTCCTTATCAATAATAGTAATGACTGTAATTTCGTTTGTTTTATATTGACGAATTTGATCACGGATAATGTCAGGATGAAGAGGAATGTTTGAAGGCTTTTCTGAAGTGTTTTTGGTGGCCAGTGGCGGAAACAAGAAGGTTTGCTGTGGAGGTCGCTTTTGTAACTGATATATATTTCGCAGTGTTGGGTCTTTCTTTAAAATTTGCAAAACAGTGTTCCAAGATATATCGGGATAATGCAGCAAGGAAATAAGTCGTTCTTTGAATTCATCCATGTAGATATTTTCCTCCTTAAGATATAGAAATAGTATAAATAGCCCCTCAATTATGAGGGACTATTCGATATTATCTAGTTGCACATTTATTAGTGTGTTTTACACTTTTCGTAAAGACCTTGTTCTTTTAAAACTTCAATTAATGTTTCACCCATTACAGATGGAGTGTCAGCAACTTTAATACCGCATTCGTTCATTACGCGGATTTTTTCATCTGCTGTTCCTTTACCCCCTGAAATAATTGCACCTGCGTGACCCATACGTTTCCCTGGAGGTGCTGTACGTCCGCCGATGAAGCCAACAACTGGCTTGGTCATGTTTGCTTTAACCCATTCTGCCGCTTCTTCTTCTGCAGTACCGCCGATTTCACCAATCATGATTACCGCATAGGTTTCAGGATCTTCATTAAATGCTTTTAAAACATCGATGAAGTTTGTTCCGTTAACAGGGTCGCCACCAATACCAACTGCAGTAGTTTGGCCAAGTCCAGCTTGAGTTAATTGGTGCACCGCTTCGTATGTTAATGTTCCGGAGCGAGATACAACGCCTACATGTCCTTTTGTATGGATATAACCAGGCATAATGCCGATTTTACACTCATCAGGAGTAATAACACCTGGGCAATTCGGGCCAACCAAGCGGGTCTTTTTGCCTTCCATATAACGTTTAACTTTAACCATATCCAAAACTGGAATATGTTCAGTAATGCAAATCGCAAGATCTAACTCCGCATCAACGGCTTCAATAATCGCATCAGCTGCAAATGGTGCAGGTACGTAAATAACGGATGCAGTAGCACCAGTTGTTTCAACAGCATCTTTAACCGTGTTAAAAACAGGTACACCTTCTACTTCCATACCGCCTTTTCCTGGTGAGGTACCGCCTACAATTTGTGTACCATATTCAAGCATTTGCTTTGTATGAAACAGGGCGGTTGAACCTGTAATCCCTTGAACAATAACCTTTGTATTTTTATTAATAAAAACGCTCACGTTAATTCCCCTTTCTTCGATCCTATTTCACTAATGAAACGATTTTTTGTGCGCCGTCAGCCATGGATTCAGCAGCGATTATGTCTACGCTAGACTCTGAAAGAATTTTCTTCCCTAAGTCAACATTAGTTCCTTCTAAGCGAACAACTAGTGGAACACTTAGTCCAACTTGCTTAGCTGCTTCTACTATACCCTCAGCAATAACATCACACTTCATGATTCCACCAAAGATATTGACGAAAATACCTTTTACGTTTGGATCAGAAAGGATAATTTTGAATGCTTCTGTAACCTTTTCAGCTGTCGCACCGCCACCAACATCAAGGAAGTTAGCAGGATCTCCGCTGTAATGTTTGATAATATCCATCGTTGACATAGCAAGTCCAGCACCGTTAACCATACAGCCAATATTTCCATCTAAAGCAACGTAGCTTAAATCATACTTAGATGCTTCGATCTCCTTTGCATCCTCTTCTTCAAGGTCACGATACTCTAAAACGTCCTTCTGACGATAAAGGGCATTTGAGTCAAAGTTCAATTTTGCATCAAGTGCCATTACTTTTCCGTCACCTGTAACTACGAGCGGGTTAATTTCCGCAATTGAACAATCTTTTTCGATGTAGGCATTATACAGGGCTGTCATAAATTTTACGGCCTGATTAATTAATTCTTTTGGAATATTAATATTGAACGCAATTCGGCGGGCCTGGAATGGCTGTAATCCAACGACCGGGTCAATTTCTTCTTTAAAAATTTTCTCCGGAGTCTTTTCAGCAACCTCTTCGATTTCTGTTCCGCCTTCTTCTGACGCCATTAAAACAACACGTGACGTAGCACGGTCTAATACTAAACCAACATAATACTCTTTTTTGATGTCACAACCTTCTTCGATAAGGAGGCGCTTGACTTCTTTTCCTTCAGGACCTGTTTGGTGTGTCACAAGTGTTTTACCGAGGATTTCGCTTGCATATGTACGAACCTCATCAAGGTTTTTCGCAACTTTAACACCACCGGCTTTACCCCGTCCGCCAGCATGGATTTGTGCTTTTACCACACAAACCTGTGTGCCTAATTCTTTCGCTGCTTCCACTGCTTCTTCTACAGTGAATGCTACTTTCCCTTTCGGAACTGCTACCCCGTATTTTCTGAGGATCTCTTTCCCTTGATACTCATGGATATTCATTTCCCATCCTCCTATTCAAACTCTTCTAAAAACTGACTCCGTTTTCATTTTATATAATGACAGATACCTTGTCTACCATTATGCTAAAAAATTATATACATCTTTAAAATATTCAGAATAGTCAATAACTTAATTCTAATAAATCAAGGAAATTAACACCTTAATTGGTATAATTTGTTTTCTGCAATAATAAAAACCAGGCAAAACCTGTTCATGCTATCCAGAAAAATTCGACAGCCTTTTTATTAATCTATTTTCTTTAATAACTCACCGCGTTAATTTTTGTTAAGGTTTATTGGTTTTTCGAAATGTCTGTTGATTGGCGCTCCAGGCA
>NZ_BCUX01000004.1 GCF_001591445.1 Neobacillus drentensis NBRC 102427
TTCTATGATTCTACTCTGTTGCCAACCAATCAGGTGATTAGCGACTTTTATTATTCTAACATAACATTTTTTCAATGTCAACTTCACCAGAAATAACTTTCAAATACGTTATTTCGTTTCAGCGACAAGATATATCATACTATCCTAACAACTATTCGTCAACCCCTTTCCCACAATTTTTTTATAAATTGAATAGCACTATTAATGAAGTTATTTGGACTTGCAATAATCATATATAATTACATACCTATAGGAAAAAGATTGAAATAGGTTAAGATTCCCTTTTAAAGGAAAAACTACTTCTGTAATTGTGTTAGCAAAAAGGAGATGACGCAGATATGAATATGTATTTTCAGAAAAAAGAGGATGAAAGTAGCTTAGATACTACTGTAGAACAAGAGCAATATAATCCATCAGTTTTTGAGGAAAGATCACCTGAATTTGATGTAATTGGAACGGCCCTAAACGATGTTTAATTCACCAAACAAACCCTTTAATAAAAAGAGCACTCCTCTTTTTATTAAAGGGTTCCGTTTTCGGGCGCTTTCTTATTAAAAGACTCAAAAATTGACGTATGAATCGCATACGTTTCTTTATTTATCAGGGGATAGACGGAAAAATTCCGCTTAATTCGTAATTATTATTAAAAAAGGCTTAAATAGACGGAGAGATTCCGCCTATTGACTCGAAAAATTCGAAAAGGGAAGATTTTGCTTTGCATAACCGGAAAACCTCCGCTTATATACCCCGAAACGAGCTCCATTTTGCATTTAACCGGAAAAGCTCCGCCTATTTTACTTTTACTAGTTACTCGATTAAGGACAAGATATCTAGGAATCTGCACTTTTTCCAAACTGCTTTTGAACATCCTTCTTGATATCCATATCATTCCCTCCTAGAATACTTCTGTATTATTACTATATTAGAGATTCCTGATAAAGAAAATGACATGAATTTTATGATTTGTAATAAGAAAAACTAATGATTTAAAATCAATTGATTTCAAGTAGCACTGGACAATGATCACTCCCCATCACATTGCAATGAATATCTGCATTTTTAAGGCGCTCCCGCAATTTTTCGGAGACAATAAAGTAATCAATCCGCCAGCCAATATTCCTTTCCCTGACTTTAGCCATGTATGACCACCAACTATACGCACCAACCTGTTCCGGATAAAAATGACGATAGCTGTCAATAAAGCCCGCTGCAAGTAATGAGGTCATTTTCCCGCGTTCTTCGTCCGTAAACCCGGAATTTCCTACATTAGATTTTGGATTTCGAAGGTCAATTTCCTGATGGGCGACATTCAAATCTCCGCATAGGATAACAGGTTTCAGGTTATCTAAATCTTTCAAATGCTGAAGGATACGGTCCTCCCAATCCAAACGGTAATTGATTCTCGCTAGATCTCTTTGTGAATTAGGGGTATAGACATTGACTAAGAAAAAATCGTCAAACTCTAATGTAAGAACTCGTCCTTCATCCTCACTCTCATCTGTTCCTAAACCATAGCGAACCGAAAGAGGTTTATTCTTAGTAAATACAGCGGTACCGGAATAGCCTTTCTTTAACGCATAATTCCAGTATTGATAGTATCCTTCTAACTCAAGACTAATTTGCCCTTCTTGCAGCTTGGTTTCTTGCACACAGAAAATATCTGCTTTCACTTCCTGAAAATATTCCATAAAGCCTTTTTTAACGCATGCCCTAAGGCCATTGACATTCCAAGATACTAATTTCATTTTAACTATTCCTTCTTCCTTGCTGAAGCTTTATTTATTTGTGTTTGATTGCTGACATTTTATCAGTTAAGACGGAAGAGTAAAAGCAATATGAAAATTACACAAAGCAAAAAAAGGCAGTTAGCTGCCTTTTTTGAAGGGGATAAAGTACTTTTCTGATACCTTGTCAGAAAACAGTTTAGAAGCTGGGACTATTTTTATTTTTCGTCTATTGAATTCGTCTATCGATTGAAAGACCCCAATCGAACACACCTTCCCAGTTATTCCGACATGTCCAATTGCAATTCCCGTGCCTTTAATTTCTGTAATCTTAGCCAGTCTTATCATTTGTTTTCGAACATGCGCTGACGAGGATATATCGTCTAAAAACACATCTCTTTTTAAAATGGGGACGCCCAGTTCCTCAGCTATTTTTGGAAATTTTGTATTTGGACTTGTTGCACTATCGATAATAAATAATCTTTTTTCCTTTGCAACCTCAACAATTGCACGAACTATTTGTTCATTTTCAACTGCCAGGGAACCCATATGATTATTGATGCCTACAGCATATGGAACATCTTTGATTGCATCCTCGACAATTTGCCTTACTTCACCCGGTGAAAGATCATTCGTGATGGGTCTTGGCCCGAGCCATGATCTTTTTCCCTTTTTCGGTTCCATTGATAAATGAATCATCACTTCGATCCCATATTTATGAGCCCATTTTGCATGTTCTTTCGAGTGTTCTGTAAACGGCATAACTGCTGCCGTAATCGGTATGTTCCCTTCGAGGAAGTCCCGTACACCACCCGAACCACCACCGAAATCATCAATGATAACCGCAGCCTTTAGTTCTTTGGGTTCGATTTTTTCGGCAAATGCTGGCTGTTGAAATGTAAATACCATTAATGGAATAAGCATCATTACAAATTTCCCCATAACTGACCCCCAACTTGAGCTATTTGAGGTTAATTTGCCCCATGTCATTAATAATTAGACAAAAAAAAAGAGGGCTGGAACAGCCCCCTATGTTACCTATTCTTCATCAAATACTTTAACTTCTTCCATTTTATCGCCGTTACGCATCGCTTTAGCCGCTTCAAGTCCTGAAGTTACTTGACCAAACACGGTATGAACACCGTTTAAATGCGGCTGTGATTCATGAACGATAAAGAATTGGCTTCCGCCAGTGTTTTTGCCTGCATGTGCCATTGACAGTGAACCAGGAACATGCTTGTGAGGATTTCCTTCTGTTTCACAGTTGATTGTATAACCAGGACCACCCATTCCAGTTCCGGTTGGATCGCCTCCCTGACTCACGAAACCAGGAATAACACGATGGAAAACTACCCCATTGTAAAAGCCTTCATTCGCTAATTTTTCGAAATTAGCTACTGTCCCTGGTGCTTCATTTGGGAATAAATCAAATTCGATTGTCTCGCCATTTTGCATTTTTATGTATCCTTTTTTAGCCATTAAAAACACTCCTTTATGTAAAAATCATTTTTATCATACACTTTTCAATGAAGAAAAGAAAGTTTAGGAACCCAATTTTCTTCAATTGGTTATATTTCTCCTATGGTTGTGGTAATATAATAGTACCCCTTCCGAACATTCGCTTGTTGCGGGACACTTAACCAATGTACGGACGGAAGGGGCAAGGTGTAACATTGGTTACATCGCAAAAGCCGAGATGTGAGTCTCGGCTTTTTGTATGTTAATCTTTTCGTTTTTCCATCCAAGTGTAAAACAAATAAATCATCGTTAAAAATAGCAGATACCCAAAAAACGTATAGAGGTGTTTCCAGTTCTTGGTATGCTCAAACCAGCCGATTACTTCAGCAAATTTTTCAAAAATAGGCATCAAAAGACTAATAAAAAGAATAAGCCCCACTTTCCCCCAGCGATTAACCTGGTTCATCGCCTGAAGAAAGAGGAAAACCAACACTGGCAGCACCCCAAGTGTAAAGGCAATATTGATGGAGAAAGTATCCTTCATTAGCCTCATTGGGAATCGATAAATATCTTTCCCTACAAAGAAAAGGTCTAAATACGTAGCCACCAAGGTAGCTAAAAAAACTGCGGTAAGTGAAGGGTTACTCCAAAATCGAGATCGCTTTTTTGGCGATTGCTGCGAGTTCGAGTCTTTCCAGTGTTTTACAGTATTCATTTCTAATCTCCCCGTCAATTTTTTCGCTGTCATCCATTAAATATTCAACAACAAGATGATCTTCAAACCAATCCCCTTTTTCGGCTTCCGATTGACTCACATTCTTCCAAGCATTTTCAAGGGCCGGACTATAAATTCTCCTTGCTCGCGGCCTCAGCTGACAGGACTTTAAACGCGTTTGGTAGGCAAAGCCGGGAATTCCTTCGTTGACGTTATTAAAAATTTGCGGCCAGTAATCCTTCCTAGAACCTGTATGCGGATGTGTTTTTGCCCACTCCAACACTTGTTTTAGCCGCTCTTTGTCTTTAAATAGGACTGCATATAATCTTTTTCCAAGTAAAATTCGTTCATTTAATGATTCAAACTGATGAAGGGTTTGCCCGACAAGGTTTCTTTTTCCATAGGGAAAAAGGATATGATTAAAAGAAAGCAGATCTTGGAGGATAAATTGGAGTTTAGTTAACACTCCTTTTTGGTAAATCGGATTTTGCACCACTCTTTTTTCCAGATAACTTTGTTCATTAATAATCAGTGCGATGGCTAGGATGTAGGTTTCTTGATTGATCCAAAAATGATTCCAAATCGTTTCCATAAAGGTAGAAATGTTTAGATACGAACATAAATGAAACAGCGGTTTATTTTGTTTTAAGCTTTCCCTGTACAATAGAAATTGCGGAAAAACATCTTGAAAAATCAACCAATTCCCACGCTCCAAAAAGGCAAAAAAGGTATCTCTTTCTTTTTTAGGGAGTAATCGGGTAAGGAATTCACCTTTAAGGTCCGTCATATTCCAACCGCCATTCCGGGAGACCATATGCCCGAGAAACGCCCAATGGATTTCCGGATGGTGAAGATAAAATTCAAGGTAGGCCTTTGTTCTTGTGACATTATTTAAGTTATGTTCCTTTGTCTCCATTCTTATTTGGTCTAAAAGTGCCCCTTCACTTTTTATAATCAATGGCGGCAAATAGGATTGTTTGCTTTTCTTCTTTAATTCGTCTCTAATCAATTCAAGTGGTGACTTCTCGCGATTTCTCGTAAAAAATATGGCACATGGCCTCCTTTCGTAATTCTCCTTCCACTATTGGAATATGTATGAATGAGAATAATTTTCCGGGAGAGGAGTGAGTACTAAACAATGATTAATACAAAAAAGGGTATCGATTGGATTATTGAAAGGTTACGGAAAGACCAATCTCCCGACGGATCTTGGAATTACCCCTTTGAAACAGGATTGTCAACTGATGCCTATATGATCATTTTATTGCGGACATTAGAATTAAATGATGAAGAATTAATTCAAGGCTTGGTTTCGAGGATCTTAAGTAAGCAAGAAAAAAACGGAGCCTGGAAACTTTACTATGATGAAGGCGATGGAAACTTGAGTGCGACCGTGGAAGCATATTACGCTTTGTTGTATTCGGGATATGCAAAGAAAGATGACAAACGTTTACGCGCTGCAAAAAAGTTTATTTTATCCACTGGGGGCTTAGAGGAAGTTAGTATCTTTACAAAAGTGATGCTTTCATTAACCGGCCAATATATTTGGCCGGATTTCTCTCCACTTCCGATTGAATTTATTCTCTTGCCACACTATTTTCCGATTAATTTCTATTCTTTTTCCGTCTTTGGCCGAGCAAATCTTACTCCAATTATTCTTCTCGCCGACAAAAAGTTTTTTATTAAGACAAAGAACAGCCCTAATCTTTCCGAACTGCATTTACACCGTAATCAGGAAAATTTCTGGTTTCGTTCTTCTGAATATCGCTCCTTGTTTTCATTTATCGAGGATGGGGTCAAACGATTAATGGGCATACCCGAGCATCTCCATCAGTTGGCGATTGAACGCGCCAAAAAGTATATGCTGGACCACCTGGAACCGGATGGCACCTTTTATAGTTCCTACAGCAGTACCTTTTTAATGATCTTTGCCCTACTATCATTAGGCTATAAGAAAACGGATCCGGTAATCACAAAAGCCGTGAACGGATTGATTGCCATGAAGTGTGAAATCAACGGATACCCCCATATGCAGTATACAACGGCAAATGTCTGGAATACTTCGTTGATTGGATATTCCCTTCAGGGCGCTGGGGTTTCAACAGACGATCCAATGGTCAAGAAGGCCAATCATTATCTGCTAGACCAGCAACAGCATAAATTCGGTGATTGGGTCATCCATAATCCAAAGACTTTGCCGGGAGGGTGGGGGTTTTCCGAGGTAAATACAATGAATCCTGATGTCGATGATACAACTGCCTCCCTCCGCTCGATCTCTAGAATTGTTCCGCAGGAGAGACATGCCTGGGACCGAGGTCTGGAGTGGCTTTTGTCGATGCAAAATGACGATGGCGGCTGGGCGGCGTTTGAAAAAAACACCGATACAAAGTTATTTGAATTCCTCCCGCTCGAAAAAGGAGAATTTTTGCTGACAGATCCCTCCTGTGCAGATATTACAGGACGGACCCTGGAATTCTTGGGGAATTATACAAATTTATCAAGCGACCACAAGGCCATCCAAAGAGGTGTCAACTGGCTGTTGAGAAATCAAATGAAGGACGGTTCTTGGTATGGAAGATGGGGTATTTGTTATTTATACGGAACTTGGGGCGCCATTACCGGTTTATTAGCTGCAGGGATTCCTACGAGTCATTCGGCCATTCAAAAGGCAGTAAAATGGATACATGGAATCCAAAATGAGGATGGCGGCTGGGGAGAGTCATGCCATAGCGATAGTAAAAAAACCTACGTGCCATTACAAGCAAGTACCTTAACGCATACGGGCTGGGCACTCGATACACTAATATCCACTTCAGAGGAACCCACTTCCCAAATTCGAAAAGGAATAACCTATTTATTATCGTCACTTGAAAAAGAAGATTGGACCACTGCTTATCCAAAGGGTCAAGGAATGGCTGGCAATTTTTACATTCACTACCACAGCTATCGCTACATTTACCCGCTCATCGCCTTGTCCCATTATCGGAAAAAATTTAATTTGTAATAAAAAATAAAACATCGACGGCACTGTGTATGTTCCGTCGATGTTTTTATTCTGAAAGAATTGGGGCAAGCCCTTTATAGATGTCAACGATTTCCTCCATTTTCATTCGAACTAGGCCACTTGAAGAGGGAGCAACGAAATCAACCACCCCAGGAACCATGCTTTTTGTTTGCCTTCCCCATTGAATCACTTTTAATCCACTGTATTGCTGGTAAACTCCCTTTCCAACAAAGCAAACTACCTTTGGCTTTAACTGCTCCACCTTTTTCTTTAATATTTCTTTCCCCAGCATGTACTCTTCTTTCGTAATTTCATCGGCTGCCTTCGTCGGCCTTTGAACAATATTTGTAAAGCCATACCCTAATTCGAGAAGTTTTGCGTCTTCTGTTGCATCATATTTTCGTGGTGTTAACCCTGCATCGTACACTATCCTCCAAAAACGATTGTTAGGATTGGCATAATGATGTCCAAGTTCACTCGAACGGATGCTGGGATTAAAACCAACAAATAAGATCTTTAAATTTTCCTTTAAATGGTCATTGATGGGATTCATAACTATTCCCCTTTTCTGTAAGCCTTCATACCTTTACCAACTATAACATTTATTATGTTTTTTATTATATCCTACCGTTTTCAGTTTTTTTTCAGATTAGTGGACTAAACTGCTTAAAAAAGGTACAAGGAGGACAAAAAGTTGAACAAAAAATGGAAAAGGTTAATGACGATGTTGGCTATCCTCATCACGGTAATTTCAATTGGAACCCGTGTGATTGCAGATGATGGACACGACCATGATGATGACGATGATGACGACAGAACTGAATATTATCAAGAAAAAAATGACAATGATGATGAAAACAGGCACGTGCCACAAAATCAAATCACTAATCTACAACCATCAGAATATTGGAATGTCTGGTCTCGCGAGTCAAGGAACAGCCCAAACAATCCCTTACCAATTACAGAACCTGCTGAGTTAACTTTTCTTGTGGAAGGTGACGAAACAAGGGTTTACTTTATCCCCAAGGAAGGCCAGTTACTGGTATCAGCAGATCGTATTTCTGAACTCTTAGGTGCTCGAGTCAAGTTCTATCAGCAAAGTAAGATAGTAGTCTTACAAAAAGGAGAGCTAGAATTAGCCATTAGAGCAGGTTCAAACGCAGCGTTTGAAAATAGGATTAAAACACCGATGCCAACTCAAGCAACTGCCTATGAGAATTCCATCTACCTTCCTATTTCGGTAGCTGCGAATGCACTTGGCTACCGAATTTCTTTCGATAACACTAAAAAGGCACTGGTTCTTCAATCAATTTAAAGGGAGCGTGAACATTGTGGCAAAATCTAATAAAGCAAAGTGGCTTATCGGGGTGACAGGTACTGCTCTTTCCGCGTTTGTAATTAGTCAGGTTGGCGCAAACCAACAGGGTCAGAGCCTGCCATACGATCAACCCATCATTACAGACTCAATGAGCAAGGAGGAAAAGGATTTCGTTCAACTAGATTGGTCAAATTATTCGATTTATGGGGATGACGTTGTAACGGAAGGTGTTGAACAAAGTGATCGACAAACAAGTAGATCCTGAAACGTTTGAAACAATAACCTTTGACGCTATGAATACCACCTTTTATTTTGTAGTTTCAAAATGTAAGATGTCGAATTGGAAAGAAGTTATCAAAGGATGGGTTAGGTATGTTGAAAAGGAGTGGTCTCGATTTCAAGGAGGAGACAATGAGTTAGGACAATTAAATAATTTAAAAGTAGGTCAAAAAATGAAATTATCACTTCCGCTTTACTACGTCCTACAAAGAGCAGAAGAATATCGCCATAGAACAAACAGTTCATTTTCGCCCTATTTACTATCGCAACTCCAATTTCATGGTTATCAACTATCCTTTCCCTTCCCAATGAATGGATTCGTTAAGAAGGAGGTAATTCCTCCGATGATTGACAGCAAAACTTCTCCATTTTTGTTTGATCCAAAACAGATTACAGTCATCCGGACGTCTGAAGGAAAGGTTGATTTAGGAGGAATCGGGAAAGGATATACCGTTCAAGCAGCTGCAAGATGGTTGAAGAATATTGGCGGGGCTTCAGCAGGGATGGTAGATGGAGGTGGTGACTTAACGGTTTGGTCTGATGGATTAAAGGAATGGAAAATAGGTGTCGCCCATCCACTGCAAAATAATAGGGAAATCGCCCAATTTCGCCTTAAAAATGGCAGTATCGCAACATCAAATGTAATTTATCGGAGTTGGACCAAAGGAAATGAGAAGAAGCATCATATTTTAAACGGCAGGACTGGCTTACCTGCTGAGAATCATATGATTCAAGCGACAGTCATTTCAGAAAACTGTCTGGATGCAGAAGTCGGCGCAAAACTGTGTCTCATCGAAGAAGTGAAAAATATTAAAACTCAGTTAAAAAAACTAAATTCAGCATGTACTTATCTTCTTGTAAATGATCAAGGGAAAGTTATATCAGACAAATTTGGGGAATTGATGTGACCGAATTATTTTCTTCTTGGACATTAATCCGCACGTCAGGATTCTTGGGGTATTACTTCCTAACCCTTTCCCTTTCTCTTGGATTAGTTCAATCATTGTCAATACTGAAGAAAAAGAAAGCAATGCTTCTTTCGTTACACCAGAAAAGCAGTTGGTATGGATTGCTTTCGATCATCTTTCATATCATCTTAATTTGGCAGGATCAATTTGTTCCCTACTCACTAGATGAGCTTTTCATTCCTTTTTTTGCCGAAAACGAACCGCTTTTTTCCGCATTGGGTACTCTATCATTTTACTTGTTTTTCCTTGTCGCACTATCCTCCGATTTTTTCATGAAGAAATTGGGGTTTAAGATGTGGAAGAATATTCATTTTGCCGTGTTACCTGCTTGGATTTTAATGCTTATTCATGGACTTGCGATTGGGACGGATTCAAGTGAACCGTGGGCGTTATTTATTTACTCTTTTTCGAGCTTTCTAATTATCGTCCTATTGTTTATTAGGATCACCGATAATGCTTCGAAACATCAAAGCTCCAGCCGCAAAAATCTTAAATGCTAATAAACGTCAGCTCCGTAAGCTGGCGTTTATCTTTTGTCCTTAAAACTCACCGTAAACACTGTTCCCTCTCCTTCATTACTGACTACATATATTTCTCCGCCATGGGCCTTAACAATGGTTTGAGCAATCGAAAGACCCAAGCCTGCCCCACCTTTTCCCCGTGACAAATCGGCACGATAAAACCGATCGAAAATAAACGGCAGGTCCTTGGATGTGATCCCGCAGCCTGTATCACGAACAGTTATTATTTTTACCCCATTTTCTGAATGTAAAGATAAGCTAACCTTGCCTTCCGTTGTGTACCTTATAGCATTATCGAGCAAAATATATAGTAATTGTTGAACTCTTACTTCATCACAGATAAAAGTGATATCCGTTTGGATATTTTGTTCAAATTGAATACTTTCCGGTGCTATCCTTGAGAATTTTTTAAAAACGGTCATTAATAAGCCTGATAGATTTACCTCTTTCATCTCCAAGCTTAATTGGTCATTATCACTTCTTGCTAAAAATAAAAGATTATTGATTAGACTGCTCATGAGATTTGCTTCTGTTTTGACATCTTCCAGAACCTCTTGCCCGTAAGAACTTAAATTTTCTTTTTCTTCCCTCATCAATACATCAACGGAGCTATAAAAAATACTTAGCGGAGTTCTTATTTCATGAGAAGCGTCAGAAACAAATTTTTCTTGTTTCTGAAAGGCATTTGTTATTGGTTTCATTGCTTGCCCTGCAAAATAATAGCCCAAGCCTGCAAATAACAAGCTAAAAAGTAAGGTTAATCCAATGAGAGTCCATGTGATATTTTGAATCAGGTGCTTTTCGCTTGAAATATTCATCCCAAGAATAACAAAATCGTACGGGTTTTCATTGAGTGACAGAGGTCGTTTAACTAAGAGGAGATGTTCCTGTTTCCAATCCACTCTTTCTGTAAATGACTTTCCTTTTGTCAGCATATTTTCTTCTATCCAACTAGAGAGGGATGGAAGTGATTCCTCCCCATAAATCAGTTCAGCCTGTCGATTGTAAACGTAGTAAAATATCGCTCGGTTTGGATCTTTCTCTAAGCCATGATGTTTTTTTTCATAGAGCTCTTCGATAAAGTCCGATTTTTCTTTATTAAAATATACGTTTATTTCATCTAATTCTTTTTCATTTATTTCATCTGAGATCAATAAATAAAGCAAGCCAATAAATGATACAAGTACACAAAGGAGCGACAAGGAATAGAGTAAGGTTAACTTTGCTTTCACTTGGCTAAACATCGGAATGTCTCACTTTATAACCGATTCCGCGAATATTTTGAATTAACGATGGAACCCCCGGTAAATCTATCTTTTTTCGAACTAATTTTACCAATGCATCCAAGGCATTATCAGAGACTTCTGTCTCATAGCCCCACAGTTTTTCAAACAATAGCTCTCTTGTCAGTACTTGATTATGGTTTCGAAATAATAGTTCTAAAAGATGGTATTCTTTTTTTGTTAATTCAATTATGGAATCGTTTCTTTTTAAGACATGAGTATTTAGGTCGAGGGTTAAATCAGCGAGAGTGATTACTTCTTCTAAAGGTTTTTCTTTTCTGCGGCTTATCGCTCTTATCCGTGCTAATAACTCATTCAATTCAAACGGCTTAACAATATAATCATCGGCACCTGAATCAAGACCTAAGATGATATCTTGATTGGCATCCTTTGCAGTTACAAATAAAATTCCACTCTGGATTCCTTTTTGACGCAGCCTTTTACAAACAGCTAAACCATCTTGTCCCGGCATCATCCAATCCAAAATAATGACATCGTAAGTAAGAAGGCTGGCATGGTCATATGCTTCCTTCCCATTCTTTACCCAATCAACGCGGTGAAATTCGTTTTGAAGTAAGTGGGCAACTAACTTCCCAAGTCGGACATCATCCTCTGCCAGTAATATATTCACATGCTCCAGCTCCTCTTTCAAAAAAATTCCTTTTGCTTTTATCATAGCAAGCTTTTCTGAAAAAAGAGTGAAAAATCCATGAACGTATTGGGAGGAAAGAATGATTAACCTAATCTATGTAAATTTGCTCCTTTCGAAAAGAGGTAATCAGACTCGCTAATAGTCCCACAATTGCTACGATGATCAATGAATAAAAAAGTTTCACATCTTGAAGCAGAAAGAGGCCA
This sequence comes from Neobacillus drentensis NBRC 102427, assembly GCF_001591445.1. Taxonomy (GTDB): domain Bacteria; phylum Bacillota; class Bacilli; order Bacillales; family Cytobacillaceae; genus Neobacillus; species Neobacillus drentensis. The sequence continues at coordinate 12,129 of NZ_BCUX01000004.1, forward strand.
GTAATAATGATGACGGCGTCCATCGCAAACATAATGACACCAACATTCACCTTTGACCATTTGGCAATGATTAATGCAAGCAAGTCCATACCTCCAGGACTAATATGATGTCGGAGCATAACCCCAACCCCACTACCAATAATCATCGCCCCAATAATCACACTACTAATAATCGGCAAATGGAACATTCCATCCAATGGGACCAACAACTCTATCATGAGTCCTGTACAGATTGCCCCAATTACACCGTTGAAAAAATAACCAGGATCTGATTTAAATGCGAACATATACACAGGGATATTAAGAAGAATAAAAGTAATTCCCGTTTTAAAACCAAATATATATTTTAGCAATAGGCTGATGCCTAAAAACCCTCCATTAATAATGTTCAAAGGAAGAATAAACCCATTTATACCAATCCCAATCATGGTACTCCCAAACCCAATTATCAGCAATTTCTTGATCATATAATTCATCCCTTGTCCCAATTCTTTATTACCACATATATGATAGAAGGAGGAACTTCATTCGAAGGGATTCATTTTAGTTCGCAGAAAAGGAGTCACAAAGGACTCCTTTTTAAGCAATTGCTGTTTGTTTTTCTTTGGATTTTCGAGTCTGTTTAACCACGGATACCAACATCGTTAAAATGGGTAATATCCATAAAAAAAGCGCAAAAGGCAGATATTCAATGATTGGAATACCGACGATTGTACTGCACATGATGGCAAGGACACTCCACGGCACTACTCCTGGAAATAGCATGGTTGTGTCCCCCATGACTCTTGCTAACTCCTCTTTTCCATAATTCCTCGACCAATGTGGTAGGAAGGACCTCCCGGTAAGAATAATTGGCAAGGTTTGATTGGCCGCAATTAACGTAATCAAAAAGGTTGCCAGAAGTGTTTTAAAGGTATCACCAGTTAGAGAACGAGATGATTGTAACCACTTATCTAAATAAGGCTGAATGACATTCATTTCTTCCAACAGGCCATTATACGCACCTGCCAAGCCTAAAAACAGGAGCAATTCATACATATGAAGGAACCCACCGCCCAGACCCTCGATGCCGTGCCATAAAGAGAATACGAGTTGAGGTAAAGTTGTTCCGCTGAAAAGTGCAATGACTGCAGCTGATATTATGCTAGTTAAAAAGGCATAAACAATGCTAATTCTTAATAGAACAAACGTTATTAGGATGAGCGGGGGGATAAATCGTACAACTGATAGTTCATTCCAACTTACTTGTTGCTGATTAGTAACAGCTGTTTGTGAGACCAGATAGTCCGCAACCCCATAAAAGCAAAGGCATAGAATAATTGCCGCTATGGTAGTTATAAACATCGCCTTCCATTGTCTTTTTACCGGTAATTCCACCGTATGTGATAAAAGTTGATGCGCACTTGAAAACGGTGAAGTCCTGTCCCCTACAAACGCTCCTGATACCAAGGCACCAGCCACTATTTCAACAGGAAGGTGCAAGACGATAGCCGTACCGATAATTGGTAAACCAATCGCGCTTAAAGTGCCTACCGTGGTGCCAAGCAGCATCGAAAATACCATGGCACTAAGAAACGATAAGACAAGAAAATGATGCGGTGTAATAAAATGCAGAGCAATTTTTACCATTTGTTGAATGGTACCTGATAAGTACCAAGACGGCAGTAAAAAACTAACCAGGAATAGAATTAGAATAACGATTCTTGTCTTAGTAACACCCAATATACTAATATGCAGGATCTTTTTTATCGATAGATTTTTCCTTTTTGCTAACCAAATAAGCAGGAGATAGCCTGGAAAAAATCCAACCACGAGGGGGTGATGAAAGATAACGGACCAAACCACCCCTGTTAAAGTAATGAGCAAAAGCAGCAAAACTTGTCTTAATGAAAACTTATCAATCATAGAAGAACCCACCCTTTGTTTACCAAACATCTTTTCATTATAAGGAAAAGTTCTCCTTTCGAATAGGAAAAATTTATATAAAAAGAGCCGCAAAACTGTCGGCTCCATTATTCCTAAAAAGCATTATAAACAAATTGACATTCTTTCCGGTTTTAGATGATTTCCTCTAGCTGTTGGTAGAGACGGTCACGGCTGTTTTCTCGCAATTCTAATTCATGATATATTTTTTGCAGTAACTCCAGCTCGCTTTCAACTCCAAGTTTTTGTTTTAGATCTTGAATTTCTGCCTCAATTTCCTCGATTTCCACTTCAAGTACGCCTACCTTATCTTCTTCCACCTTTGATACTTTTGGCAAGGAAGTTTTGCTCAACACCGGCTTTTCCGGTGGTTGTTTGATCGTGATTGTTTCTTCCAGTTTACGCTTTGCCCAGTCATAGTTTCCATCGAAAAAGCGAACAGTCCCATCCTGAAGCCAGTAGATTTTCTTAAATAGTTTATTGAGGAAATAGCGGTCGTGGGACACAGCTAATATCGTTCCGTTAAAATGTTCTAGCGCCTCCTCTAACACCTCGCTGGAATCAATATCGAGATGATTGGTCGGTTCATCTAGGATCAAAAGATTAATATCCTGGTACATCAACTGGGCAAGTCTAAGTCTCATTCTTTCTCCACCGCTTAGTTGACTTACCTTGCGGAATACGGCTGGGCCGTAGAATAAAAACCGGGCTAAAATATGACGCGCTTCTCCTTCATTGACGACTACTTCAGACCGAAATACATCAATCAGCTGCTGATCGCCGATTTGAGTAAAGACATGTTGTGACAGATAACCAACTTTCACATTACTTCCAACCTTGACCACACCTTTATCCGGTTCCATTTCCTTTAGAATCATTTTTAAAAGCGTAGATTTACCAGTGCCATTCTCCCCGACAATGGCGGTACGGTCCTTAAATTGAATAAGCAGGTTCACGCGGTCAAACAAGGTCCTGCTTCCAAAACTCTTCGTAACGTCTTCTATTACGATCACATCTTTGCCGCTACGGTCAGCTGCCTCGAAATCGATCGCCATTTTTTTGACATCTATCTTGGGACGCTCCAGTTTTTCAATCCGATCCAGTGCCCTTTGCATATTTGTCGCTCGTTTGTGAAGAGCTGCACTTGGTGGGTTGGAGCGGTTTGCCCACTCACGGAGACGCTTAATCGCCTCTTTCATCTTTTTTATTTTCTTCTGTTGTTCTTGATACTCCTGAAATTCTCTTAACAATCGCAATTCTTTCTCTTTCACATAGCCGCTGAAATTCGTATGGTAGAGTTCAATTTCTCCATCTTCCATTTCCAGCACCTTTGTGACAACCTCATCTAAAAAATAACGGTCATGGGAGATGAGGATAATTGTTCCCGTGTATTCCTTTAGGAAGGCCCCCAGCCATTCAATCGCCTTCAAATCTAAATGATTTGTCGGTTCATCAAGCAACAAAAGTTCTGGATTTTTCAATAAACTCAAACCCAGTCCAACTTTTGTTTTCTCCCCTCCGCTTAATGATGAGAAAGTTTTTTCAAGCAGGTCAGTAATATTTAACCCGTTTGCAATCCGGTCCAATTGAGCATCCATATCGTATCCGCCATTTAAGATAAACTCATCTTGCAGTTTCCCGTAATGATCCATTAATCTTTGGAGATCACTAGGAGCAATATCCTGCCCCATTTCAACCTCTAATTGCTGCAGCTTGGTTTCTGCTGCTGTTAATTTCTCAAAAGCAGTTTTTAATACTTCCTTCCCTGTCAGCTCTTTATAATCAGGAATCTGAGCTAGATAGCCGATTTTGAGACCTTTTTTCCAATGAATAACCCCTTCATCAACCGTTTCCTGATTTGCAAGTAATTTTAATAATGTTGTTTTGCCGCCGCCGTTGCGTCCGACAAGACCCATCCGGCTTCCTTCCTGTACTTCAATGGATAAGTCTTTAAAAATTATATTTCCACCAAATGATTTGGCTATATGATTAACGCTGCAAATTATCATGTTCATTCTCCTTTTTCATAAAAATTAAAGATGAACACTCTCTTTTTAATAATAAAAAGGCCGCGGGCATCTATTACGACCCGCAGCTTTTAAAAAAGGGCATGAAAAAAGAGTGCGTCAAGATGCACTCTCTTCCTACCTATTTTTGGTGGGGAAAGAGATGTGTTATCGTTCTATATTCATTTTTTTGTTTTGAAAAAAGGGCAGACTCCCCCCCTTTGAAAACTACACCATGAAAAATTGCACGATAAATATTAAGAGCTTCCAACCATAATAACCGTGCAAAAATAGAACGATTCATCTCTTCTCCACCTCCGTTTCTAATCAAGTTATTTTTATTGTAAATTTTTCTGATAACGATTGCAAGCCCGTTTTTTCTGATTAATCTAAAGGTTGGGAGTTTGATTCCGCCAAATGAGGTAGTTATTCCGCCAACATTTGGGTGAATTCCGCCAAACCGAAAGATTATTCCGCCAAACTTTAACGTGATTCCGCCTACTTAGCCACTTTTTCCGCCAACACACTTTAATGAAGGTACTTTTTACGAGAACCCTGCCTTCTTCGGAAGACAAACTTTCGAAAATCATCTTCCTTTAAATTCCCATCGTAGATTAAGAAGAGTAATGATTGATATTCTGGATACCGCCCCTTGACAAAAAGGGCGAAATCCTTTCGATCGCCCTTTTGTTTCATTTTAAACTCTTCCTGTCCAATGATTTCTTCAATCTTCTTCTCATAATAGGCCTTCGTATCTTCCCACTTTTCCTTGCGATTCACCAAAACATCTCTAGCATAATCAGGTAATTTCTCAATCACAAGATCAATATAGCCTTCTGACCACATTATCATTTTGTCCTTTTCAGGGAGTTCAAAGACCATATTCATCAACTCAAGATCATCGACAGTATCCGTTGCTGCATATTTCCCGACCCGATTCATCTTGTTGTTCACCTCTTGATTGTTGGGTTAGACCTCTTCTAGAGTATTCTCAATCTTATAGTTCTTCTTCTTAGCCTCTAGCCAGGTTGTATACTCAGATTCAACTTTCTGATCAAGTAAAGTCGCTTTAATTTTAGCTTTACTGTCATTATAATTTGCTTCTTGTGCTTCCTTTTTAGCCGCAACTTTAATAATATGATAGCCATACTTTGTCTTTACTGGTTTACTTACTTGGTTTACGGCTAGTCCAAAAGCCGCATCGTCAAATTCTGTAACCGTTCTCCCTTTGGTTATTCTGGAAGTTTCACATTGACCGTCATTTGTTTTCCGTCACGGTAAACTCCAAATTTTATTTCATCACCCTTGTTTACTTTTGTGTATAAATATTTCCTTAGATCTGAAGAACTAGTAATTTTTGTTCCATTCATGGAGATAATAATATCCTTTACTTGCAGTCCGGCGCTTGCAGCTGCAGAATTAGGCTCAATGGTTGTAAGCATGACACCCTTAGTTGTGTTCGGCAGGTTTTGCCAGTACATTTGTGGAACTTGATCAAGGTCAGAAAGCCCTACTCCAAGATAGGGACGGTCAATTTTCCCGCTTTTTATTAATTGATTCACAATTGGAATCAGGTCATTACTTGGAATCGCAAAGCCTAACCCTTCGACACCACTCTCAGAGATTTTTAAACTATTAATGCCAATCACTTGCCCTTGTGGGTTAATTAAGGCACCGCCGCTGTTCCCTGGATTGATTGCAGCGTCCGTCTGAATAACATTAGTATCCCAATTTCCCGCTGAAGTGGTTACTGCGATGCTTCGATTCGTCGCACTTACAATCCCTTGTGTTACTGTTCTTGATAGATCAAGTCCGAGCGGGTTTCCAATTGCATAAACCTGGTCGCCCGGACGGAGTGTAGATGAATCACCAAAATCGGCTTTTGCCGTCACGTATTTGGCATCAATTTTTAATACAGCGAGATCCGTTAAGGCATCCGTACCAACCACTTCTGCGGTTGCCTTTTCCCCGTCAAACAAAGATACTTCAAGTTTTGAGGCCCCTTCGACCACGTGGTTGTTGGTGACAATATAGGCTTTGCCATTATTTTTTTGAAAAATAACCCCAGAGCCTGATCCACTTTCCACACTTTGTGAAGTATTAGGATCTCCATAAAAATTATTCTGTTGTTGTTGATAATTGACGATCCCGACAATGGCTTTTGATACCTTTTCGACCGTATCTGCAATTGAATTAGATGATGCCGCTGTTGGCTGAGCCACAACAGGAGTTACCTGTGTACCTTGTTGAGAACTGATTGCCACTTGATTCTCCACTTTTGGGAAATGATCATTGATATAGTCTGTATAAGGAAGAACGGCTAATGTCAAAACAGACCCAATTACTCCTGCTGCAAGTGTAGAAGCAAATCCTTTTGCGCTCCGTTTTTTCTTATCCTTTTGAACAACCTGACTGAAAGTACGCGATTGCTCCATTTCCGGTGGTAATAATACTTCCTCCGTGGGTTTAAAATCTGTAGTTTCTTCTCGCTCCTCACGCTCCATAAAATCGTTCACCTCAACTTTGTAAGTTGCATCGACTGCATATTTATTTTCTTCGGTATGATTGACATTGATTACATCTGTAATTGGTTCTTCTCTATTCGTATTTCCGGTTTTCTCAGATGAATTTTGTTGACCTTTTTCGAATTCATTTTCATTTTTAAATTCCATCTCACTCAATCTCCTTCAAAGATTTTCTACCTTGTCTATACTTTAACGAACAAATCTTAAGAAATTATTAACAAACTATAACGGCTTTTGGAAATATCTAAGAAATTATATCTTTTTTGCACAGAAAAGCTGCCGGCACCCGCCCGCAGCTTTTCATAAACTATTAAAGTTTAATCACGAATTTGGTCCCTTTACCCGCTTCACTGAACACATTAATTTCTCCATTATGAAGCAGGACTAATTGCTTAACAATCGAAAGTCCTAAACCAAATTCACCGTACGGGTTACTGGTCCTGGAAAGATCAGCTTTATAGAAACGACGCCAGATGTTATCTAACTCACCTGGATCAATGCCAATCCCCGTGTCTTCCACTTCAATGATGGTCGACTGATCCTCCATTCTTCCGCGCAGCCAAATGGTCCCGTCCGAGGTAAACTGAATGCTATTTTTGGTAATGTTAATTAATATTTGAATCAGACGGTCATAGTCAGCATTGACCATAACATCTGGTGAAGCATCAATCACAATTTGAACTTTTTTATCCTCTGCTTGCGGCATTAATTGTTCCTGAATAATTTCTAATAACTCAAGGAGCTGAAAATCTTCTCTATATAATTGGATCTGATTGGAGCGAATTTTGTCGTAATCCAAGTTTTCATTGACGAGGCGAATTAGTCTTTTTGCTTCTTGGCTCACTAAATTAATCCCACGTTCTTTATCTTCTTCTGGAATCATGTCATTTTTCAAACCCTCGATGACGCCGCTAATTGTCGTTAAGGGTGTCCGCATTTCATGAGAAACATCAGACAAAAATTGTCTTCGTCTATTTTCAAGACTTTCAATTTCCTCCATGGAGGTATTAATTTTATCAACCATATGATTAAAATCGTTTGCTAATTCACCGATTTCATCAAAATTAGCGGAAGCTACGTGTACATGATAATTCCCGGCAGAGACAAGGGAGGTTGCTTCTCGAAGACGTTTAATCCGGTTAACATGAATCCTCGATAAAAACCAACTAAGCAGAAAGGACACGGCCAGTGCAATAAGGATGGTATATAGAATAAACTGATTGACACGGTGAATCATTGCACTTGAGCCGCTAATCGGAGAAGTTAACAAAATTCCTCCGATAAAGTTCCCGTTATCAAGATATGGTAAAACAACAAAAGTAACCCCTTCTTGGCCAAACCTTTTAAAATCACTTTTCACTACCAAGGTTCGCCCCTTTGAAATCTGATCCCAATCCTTGTCGGATAGACCTCGAATAGCCGGACCTTGTTTTCCTACTGCGTAAAGGTTCCCATATTGATCAAACATACTAAAGCTCATTTTTCGAGTCACTAACACGGAACTATACCGATTAATAATAGACTCCGTCGCTTGAGGAGTTTGTTCAATATCTGACAGGATGGACTTCCCGTAAGAAATGAGCTCGTTTGCTTTGTTCTCATAGACCAGATTTTCTACATAATGGGCAAATAAAAGACTTAATACTAAAAAGGCAACAATGATAATACTGATGTGACTAAAGAATTGTTGGTAAATATACCTAAACTTCATCCGCTTTGACTGATTCATCAAACTTATACCCTACCCCCCATACCGTATGGAAGAATGGCTGTGAGTTTGTTTCTACTTTTTTCCGTAGTCGTTTGATGTGAACATCGACCGTCCGCTCATCACCGTAAAACTGATAACCCCACACTCGTTCAAGCAGCTGTTCTCTTGAAAACACCTGGCGGGGATGTTCAACCAAATAATAAAGTAAATCGAACTCCTTTGGTGTTAAGTTTGTGACCGACGTTCCATCGACAATTACTTCTCTGGTATTTTTACTTACTTTAAAGTGGTCTGTCTTGAGAGAATCGTCACTTTCTTTTGGAACTTGGGTTTGGAAGCGTCGCGTTACTGCCTTAATTCTCGCCATCAATGTCAGTGGACTAAATGGCTTGGTCACATAATCATCCGCTCCCATTTCCAGCCCAAGTACCTGGTCTGACTCACTGTCTTTCGCTGTTAACATAATAATTGGAACCGTATAATTTTCTTGACGGATTTTACGACAAATCGTTACCCCGTCCATTCCAGGCAGCATCCAGTCAATAATGAGAGCATCCCATGACCCTTCTTTTATACGGTTGTATCCGACGAGGCCATCATTGACAAACTCCCCATCAATACCTTCTTTGGCAAAAAACATTTCAATCATGGAACACACACTTTTATTATCTTCAATCACTAATATCCTCATTATTGATCCACTCCTACTACAACTTAAAGTGTTCTTTTTATTAAGTTTATCTCAAATTTTAAGCATATCAACAATAAATACAATTCTTCCCTACTATTTAATAGTTTGTTCATAGTTTATTAATAAATGAGACGGTGTGAAGAGAGCCAGGCGGCGCTTCACCTTTTTCCAATTAAAAAGAGGCTTGAATCACATCAAGACCTCTTTCATACGTTTATAAAACATTATGGCTCTAAAATTAATTTCCCTTGGGTTTTTCGCGATTGCAGCAGGGTGTGGACCTTTGTTGCATCCTCTAATGGGAATACCCCGCCAATGGTGAGCTTTAATTTCCCTGCACCGAGGTATGTAAATAACTCAACTAAACTTGGCTGAAGTAACTCGGGTTTCCTCATAATCTGTGGCAGGAAAAAGCCAATTACTGATTGATTTCTGGCCATAAGCGATGACGGATAAAAGCGGGCCTGTTCGCCGCTTGCTGCACCAAACACAACAAGGCGTCCAAACGTGGCAAGACATTTAACAGTTTTATTAAAAACCTCACCGCCCACCATTTCAAGCGCCAAATTTACCCCTTTGCCTCCTGTTGCCTCAAGAACCTGCTGTTCCCAGTCCGGCTCCGTATAGTTAATGAGCACATCTGCACCCATTTCACGTGCTAACGCCAATTTTTCATCCGAGCTTGCGGTTGCAATCACTTTGCCTGCCCCCAATAATTTGGCGAGTTGAACAGCAATTGTTCCCACACCACCTGCAGCAGCATGCACAAGGACACTTTCACCTTCTTCTAACCGTCCCATTGTTTTTAAAATATGGTACGCACTTAAGCCTTGAAGTGGAAGTGCGACAGCGGTATGGAAATCTAAATGCTCCGGAATTGGTATCAGCGCACGCTCATCGGCTAACGCATATTCCGCATAGCCCCCTGATTCGATTAAAGTGACAATTCTTGTTCCCGGCTTAACTTTCGTCACCTGGTCGCCCACGGCAGCGACGACTCCGGCTATTTCAGCACCTGGGATAAAAGGCAGCGGTGTTTTCACGACGTACTTCCCTTCTCTCCTCGCGGTATCTGCGTAGTTGACACCAATTGCTTTAATTTCAATTAATACTTCATTGCCAGTTGGGGCCGGCTTGTCAATTTCCACTAACTTTAATACTTCTGGTCCGCCATACTCTGTTAATCGAACTGCTTTCATCATTTGTCATCCCCTATTTCCCTTTAAATGCTGGTTTTCTCTTTTCCTTAAAAGCAGTAATACCTTCTTTGTGATCAGCCGTTTGCACCATTAATGTCTGAATTAGCCGTTCCTGCTCAAGGATATCCTCAAGTGTTGAGGTAAATGATTGATCAATTAATTTCTTTTGTTTTCCAAATGCTTTTCCGGGACCATGAGCTAATTTTAAAGCAAACTTTGTTGTTTCTTCCTGGAGTTTTTCTAATGGTACTAGATAATTAATCACCCCCAGTTGATAGAGACGCTCTGCAGGGACCGGCTCTGCCGTAAAGAAGAATTGTTTTGCTAAATGCGGGCCAATTAGTCTTGGAAGTAAATAAGAGCCGCCGCCATCAGATATTAAGCCCACCTGTGAAAAACTAAGGGCAAACTTACTTCCCTCTGCTGCTACAATTAAATCACAGGCAAGAGCTAAATTAAAACCCGCCCCGGCTGCAAACCCGTGGACAGCTGCAATGATCGGCTTTTCTGTTTCTTTCATTAGTAAAATGAGTTCATTAAGTTTCCCGATATGGTCGTAAACTTGAACAGAATCTGCCTGCCCCATTGTTTTCACGTCACCACCCGCACTAAAGGAACGCCCAGCTCCTGATAACACAATCACCTGGATGTCTTGATCATTTTGGGCATTTATAAGTGCATCCTTTAACCCTAAAATCATCTCGGGGCTAAACGCATTTAGACTTTCCGGACGGTTTAATGTTAATGACAAGACCGGACCTAATTTTTCTATTACTAAATCTCCTTGGCTCATTTTCATCTTCCTTTCGGTTTAAGTTGGAAAACTTTCATTTAAATAGATTTATTTTATCAGCCAGCCGCCATCAACAAGTAAATCCGAACCAGTCATATAAGAGGCGTCACTTGAAGCAGCAAATGCTATGACACTGGCAATTTCTTCGGGATTTCCTACTCTTTGTAGGGTTGTGCAAACCTCATCAATGCCACCACCTTCTATACAGAGTAGATTGTTTCGACCACAACTCTTCCGTCCTTTAAAATAGGGACAATCGATGTTATACCTTTGGATGCAGCTAACCTTAAGTCTGGCTGTTGATCATATTTATCAAGCAGTTTACCAACATAGGAATCTAGTAAAACTTCGTAGGCATCCACTCGACTCCTGTAGAAATATAAGGCTGTTTTCGCTGCATCCGTTAATTCATATTCACTATTATTGATCAGACAATCAACTAAATGACCTGCGCCATAAAAATCTTCTAAACTCGTTTCACCTGAATTTCCGGAACAAATAATTAGAACAGTGTCGTCCTTTGCCTCTTTTTGAATGGCAGCGGCGATAGCCGGGTTATTGAGCATTGATGCAATATAGACCTTTTTTGCCGAGGACGATTTTCTCAATGCAATCGTACCATTTGTAGTTGACAGTATTAATGTTTTTCCGTTGATGGACTCTCTGATTAACGTTGGACTAGGATAAACAAACCCATCAATTGGTTTAGCATTAAATTCCCCAGCCAGGACATATTCACCCTGTTGGTACATTTTTGTTTGTTCAATGGCATCCTTGCTATGTAAAACCGGAACCACTTCTTTTGCGCCATCCTTTAATGCCGAAACAATCGTGGTTGTGGCTAGGAGGATGTCTATGACAACTGCGAGTTTATTTCCATCTGTTAATTTCTCTTCTTGGATGTCTTCTTTCTTCATGAGAAGGTGAATCTTTGTCATTCCCACCCAGCTCCCCTTTAGATTCGTTAATCTGCAACATTCGCAGCATGCAGAATTAAATTTTTTACGAAGTAATTAAAATTAGCAAAACGTGTATCCGTGGTTTGCCCTTTTTTATAGCGATAATAAATTTGTTGACCAATAACCGCAAGTTTAAAATAGGCAAATGTTAAATAAAAGTTTAAATTAGAAACATCGCGGCCGCTTTTTTTCGCATAAAGCTCAATAAATTCATTCCTTGATAAAAATCCTTCATGGACAGCTGTAACCGGGGCCTTACCTAAACCATTAATCAAAAGCTCCGAATCATCGCTTTGATTCCAATAACTCATGGCGACACCAAGGTCTGCTAGTGGGTCGCCAACAGTGGTCATTTCCCAATCAAACAGTCCAACCATATCCGTTAAATCCTCATTAAACATGGCGTTATTAAACTTATAGTCATAATGAATGATAGCCGCTTCGTGTTTTTTCGGCGTATGGTCTGCCAGCCAACGCTTTAACTGTTCAAGACCATCGATTTCATCGGTTTTTGCCCTTTCATATCTCCCAATCCACCCATGGACCTGCCTTTCCATAAACCCATCCGGCTTGCTTATTTCAGCAAGACCCATTTCTCTATAGTCAATAGCATGTAATTCAACAAGACGATTAACCATTACCTCCGAAAGGCCCCGACAGAGATCTTCAGTTACTGTAATTCCGGCAGGGAAAAACGTGTCGATTACAAGGCCCTTTTTTCTTTCCATCAGGAAAAAAGGACTGCCAACGATCATCTCATTATTAGAAAATAGGAGAGGCTTCGGGGCAACAGGAAATATAGGATGCAGATCGGATAGAATTTTATATTCCCTTTCCATATCGTGAGCTTTCGGTGCGACAGGTCCTAGAGGAGGCCGTCTAAGTACAGCTTCCCACCCCCCCTTTTTGATTTGATAGGTTAAATTCGAATGTCCCGCAAAAAATTGTAAGATTTCAAGTGGACCACCTGGCAAGTTTTCAATGTGATCTTGTAAAAACTTTTCTAGGGCAGGAAGGTTCAATTCCTCTCCTTTTCGGACAGGGATTGTATCTTTACTCATATGGAGATTCCTCCTTGCAATTTGGAATTTTCATTCTCCCAAAACCAATACTAACCGGTTGGTATTTTCATTGAAAAAAAAGAGAGAAATTTCCACAAAACTCTCTCTCTACTTTTCTTCAATTCACTTGGATTCCCTTTAAAATCATTTCGACAAATATTTCTGCTACTTCCCGGTCTGTTACCCTTCCGCTCGGATTAAACCATTGATAGCTCCAGTTGGTAATTCCTAAAATCGCCATTGTGATGATTAAAACATCTAACTCGGGTCGGAACTCACCATTTTCTACCCCGGTCCGAATCAATTCTTCTATATTGAGACGGAACTGGTCTCTTTTTTGCATAATTAGTTCAACATGCTCAGAACTTAAATTATTAATTTCTCTAAAGAAAATCTTTGCAGCCGCTCCTTGACTGGGTATACTTGTGATTAACATCGTAACAATCTCAAATAATTTTTCTTTACAAGACTTCGAAGCATCCTTTAATATTTGCTCCTGGTATAAAAGTAAACCATCTATATATCCCAGGTGGATATCCATTAGTAATTCTTCCTTACTTGAAAAGTAATAGTAGAATGTACCCTTGGTCACACCTAGCGAATCCACAACATCTTGAATGGAAGTTTCGGTAAATCCCTTTTTTTCAAAAAGACGGATGCTTTGCGTAGTAATTTTTTCCTTCACATTATGTCCTCGCATTCTGTAAAAATCTCTATTGAGAATTATATCATAATCTATAATGCCCCTTTAAGCACAAACGAGGATATATTCTAACTTAATTATTATTAAGAATTCGTACAAATTTCTAAAGGCCTTTATTTATTTTTCACTTCGTCCCTCAGGGCACGGCGAAGTATTTTTCCAACATTTGTTTTCGGAAGTTGTTCGCGGAATTCAACATGACGCGGAACTTTATACGCTGCCATATTTTCTTTGCAATATCGAATCATTTCTTCTTCTGTTGCCGTCTTTCCGGCTTTTAATACAATCACGGCTTTCACATCTTCTCCCCGGTAGGGTTCTGGTACACCAATACACACCGCCTCTTGAACAGCAGGGTGTTCGTAAAGTACTTCTTCAATATCTCGAGGATAGATATTAAATCCACTGGCAATAATCAAATCCTTCTTCCGGTCAACAATGTATAAATAACCATCTTCGTCAACCTTTGCGATATCACCTGTGTAAAGCCAGCCATCACGGAGGGTATTCGCCGTTTCTTCAGGCATGTTCCAGTACCCTTTCATAACTTGCGGACCCTTAATAATCACTTCCCCCAACTCACCAGCCTGCACCTCCACAGTACCAGTTGCCAAATCGACAATTTTATATTCGGTTGAAGGCATACCAATCCCAACACTGCCTGTTTTCCTGTCGGCAAATGGCGGGTTACAATGTGTGGTTGGTGATGCCTCTGATAATCCATACCCCTCTAAAATTTTCGCACCCGTTTTCCCTTCAAACTCACGCAGCAACTCAACAGGCATTGGTGCACTTCCGCTATTGCAGGACTTAATACTATTAATTCCATAATCTTCTGCATGTGGATGATTCGTAATCGCTACATACATGGTGGGCACACCCGGGAAGAAGGTCGGCTGTTCCGTTTTAATAGTGGTTAATACTTCTTCTAATTCAAACCTTGGCAACAGGATTAATTCCGCTGCAATATATATCGATAGATTCATACAAGAAGTCATCCCAAACACATGAAAAAGGGGAATGACCGTTAAACAACGTTCTTTTCCAACCTCCAATTCATGTTTGAAAAATTCGTGGGACTGAAGAACATTTGCCAAAACATTGCGGTGTGTTAACATCGCACCCTTGGACCGTCCTGTCGTTCCTCCCGTGTATTGAAGGACAGCAATATCGTTTTCAGGGTCCATTGCAATAGGCAGGACATTCCCATTCCCTTCAGTAAGGAAGCTCTCAAAGCTTCTGTCAGGAGAAAAGTCATTTCCGGATGGCTGCAAGCTGACAACTATGATATTTTTCAATTTCGATTGTGCTTGAACACTTTTAACTCGTGGATAAAAAGCATCTAAGACAACTATTGTTTCTGCTCCTGAATCTTTGAGAATATATTCAATTTCCCGTTCAACCAACATTGGATTCACCTGAGTAACGATGGCCCCGGCCGTGAGAATTCCATAATAAGAAATTACATACTGTGGACAGTTTGGCAGCATAATTGCTACTCTGTCCCCTTTTTGAACTTGATTTTGCTGAAGGGCTGAAGTGAATGCAAGGGCAAGTGCGTTTAATTCCTGATAACTAATCTTTCTTCCAAAAAAAGACAAGGCATTATGAGTTGGATATTTCTCAACCGTTTCTTTAAGAATATGTCCCAAGGGTTTATTTGGAATATCAAGTTCTTTGGCAATTGACTCCGGGTAGCGAGTTAACCAGGCTTTCTTTTCACTCATGTGTTCCCCTCCACAAGGTATTTTCACTGATTTGATTAAAAGAAATGATTATTCAAGCGCCTAAAAAGCTAGTCCTCCGCCATCAACTGAGAGAGTGGTACCAGTAATAAACGAGGCTTCATCAGAAGCTAAAAATAACACCGCATTTGCAACTTCATCTGGAGTTCCAATTCTTCTTAGCGCGTTTGCACGTGATATAATTGGCCATTTCCGCTCATCCTGTTTCCAATGATCAATAATCGGGGTGTCAATTACACCTGGTGCAATGGCATTAACTCTGATATTAAATTTCCCATATTCAAGGGATGCATTTTGTGTCAGCATGACAACTCCAGCTTTGGAGGCATTATAGGCAGACACATATTTCTGCCCTTTTAAGCCGAGCAAGCTGGATGTGTTAATGATTGCTCCGCCCCCTGCTTTAATTAATTCAGGGACTGCATATTTTATTCCAAGGAAGACTCCCTTTAAATTAATGTCAATGACCCGATCCCATTCTTCTTCAGATAAATCAATACTACATACTTCGGAATTCCCGACACCCGCATTGTTGAACAAGATGTGTAATGCGCCGAAAGTGCTGTTGGTGGTGTTAATTAATGCTTTAATTTGTTCAGAATCGGTTACATCTGTTTTGACAAATATCGCTTCACCGCCTTTTTCTTTTATTAAGCGAACGGTTTCTTCGCCAATAATGGAATCAATATCTGCTACAGCGACCTTTGCTCCTTCTTTGGCAAATCGGATCGCAGTTGAGCGGCCAATACCACCTCCGCCCCCCGTAATTATCGCTGTTTTTCCTAGTAATCTCATAAATCTTCCAACCCTTCTTCATGTCTAAAAATCTATTGATATTTTTTTAGTTCAAGTTTGGCCACCTGGGCACGATGGACTTCATCGGGACCATCTGCTAATCTTAATGTTCTAGCATTCGCCCACTGGGCAGCAAGTGTAAAATCATTTGATACTCCCGCAGCACCGAGTGCTTGAATAGCGCGGTCAAGGACCCGTAAGGCCATTGACGGGGCAACCACTTTAATCATCGCAATCTCTGCTTTTGCTTCTTTATTGCCAACGGTGTCCATCATATAGGCAGCTTTTAACGTAAGCAGCCTTGCTTGTTCTATTTCAATTCTTGAATCTGCAATCCATTCACCAATAACCCCTTGCCTTGCTAACGGTTTCCCGAAAGCGGTCCGACTCTGAACACGCTTACATAATTCTTCAAGCGCCCGTTCGGCTGCCCCAATTAATCTCATACAATGATGAATTCTCCCCGGTCCTAATCTACCTTGAGCGATAGCAAACCCTTTTCCTACTCCCCAGAGGATATTTTCAGCTGGTACGCGGACATTTTCATAGGTGATTTCTCCGTGCCCATGCGGGGCATGATCATAACCGAAGACAGGGAGCATCCGTTCAATTTTCACACCGGGAGAATCCAGTGGGACGAGGATCATTGATTGCTGCTCATGACGGTTTGCCGAAAGATCTGTTTTTCCCATTACAATCGCAATCTTACAACGTGGATCGCCTGCACCGGATGACCACCATTTCCGACCATTAATTACGTATTCATCGCCATCTCTTTCGATCCTGGCTTCGATGTTCGTCGCATCTGCTGAAGCCACAGCCGGCTCTGTCATCGAAAAGCACGATCGAATTTCTCCGGCTAACAGCGGCCTTAGCCATTGCTCTTTCTGCCTGTCTGTTCCATAACGTACGATGACTTCCATATTACCTGTGTCAGGAGCACTGCAATTAAATACCTCTGGTCCGATTAAAGACCGTCCCATAATTTCACATAAAGGAGCATATTCCTGATTGGTCAATCCAGCACCAAATTCACTTTCCGGCAGAAATAAGTTCCAGATACCTTCCGCTTTTGCTTTTTGTTTTAGTTCCTCCATAATCGGTGGTACGTCACTCCAACGGCTTTCTTGTTCGTTTAATTGCTGCTCGTAAATTCGCTCATTCGGATAAACATTTGCTTCCATAAAGGCTGTTAATTTCCCCTGCAACTCTTTCACTTTTTGAGAATATGAAAAATCCAACTTTTCCACTCCTTTCTCATACTAACCAGTTGGTATGTTATAAAAATAATTATACCTGTAAATATTAAATATTCAAATTAAATTCTAAATATTCTATCAAAGTGAGTAGGCCAAGAAAGGGCAAACCAATTCCATCATTCTCTATAGACATTTCCTGACCATAGTTTCTTAAAACCTTTTCGTAAATGATCTCTTTTGTTTATTCATTACTTCATGCGATTTTTCGATAATATCCGTAAGTACATCTCCTTTATAAATTCTTCCTAGTTTCAATCCTTGCTGGTAATACTCAACGATTTCATCCAGAAGCAAGGATGTTTCCTTCGTAATTCTTACATTTAATTGAATTCTTTCGTTTTCAGCCAAGATAAACACTCCTATTTATTCATTAGCAATCTGCTAGCACTTTTCTATTCTATTGTTATCATCTATTAATATACTATATTTCAACATTTTTTTCAGTAAAATCAAAAAAAATTGGCCATCGCTTGTTTGGCCAATCAGATTGTCGAGAAAAAGGATTTTTCTATGCAATTTTTTATTTTGTCTAATCTAAATTACTGATTTTTTATTAGTTGATTGTCTCTGAATTGGTCTGTTGATTTCCGCTCCGGGCACTCGCTTTCCGCGGGGAGGTCCGGGAGCCTCCTCGGCGCTTTGGCGCCTGCGGGGTCTCCCGTGACCTATCAATCCCGCAGGAGTCGAGTGCCCTCCGCTCCAATCAACAGTGTGGTAAATCAACCTAAAGCATTGCAACATATCATTTTTAATAGAATAAGGGGATCGGTAGGGCGTCCATTATCATCACTAAAATAAGGACGGCTTTTATCAAGAAAAAACGAAAAATAAATATATTTATCAATCTAACGAAGAAGGTGGTCATCTGGAACTAATTCATCAATAGATACAAATTCATATTCACTTTGACTAGACACTTTTGGCTTAATTATTGAATTCACCGAGTATGCAAAATATTTATAAGTTGAGTTGAAGATCTTTATTGATAACACTCTGTTGATTTGCGCGGAAGGCACGTAGACTCCTGCGGGAGTACGGGGCAGGAGAGACCCCGCAGAAGCGAAGCGACGAGGAGGCTCGCCGGCTCGCCCGCGGAAAGCGAAGTGCCTGGAGCGCCAATCAACAGACATGTAGAAAAACCAATATATTTTATAACAAATTAACGCTATAAAATTGTCGAAGAAGTTGAATTAGTAAAAAGGCTATCGAAAGTTTTACGACAGCATGATTGGCCATCACTTTGATGACCAATTTTAGTATAGCTCCGATAGAATCAAACTTTTTAGCTGATAGCAGACTCTTTCTGAGAATTGCTTACAAAGTGTCCTTGCAGCCAATTTTCGAGTAACTTTTCTAATTCCGGATGAATAGGTAATTTTGATTCAGCAATAATATCCTTTTTTACCGTTAACATTGTTGAAGTCTGTGAAATATACTTACAGGAATGGCCCATATTTTCCACTACATGAAACTCGGCATCACCTTTTACATATAAAGGGAGATCCTTTAGAACCTCAGGATTGGCTTGAATATCTCGCTCCCCTGTTATTGCAAGGACCGGGCAGGTAACTTTGGCTAAATCTTTCCTTACATCATAGGTGAAATGCTCCCGCATCCACTTTGCATTGGTTTTGATTAGACTAACTTTTATCACGTCTTTAGAAGAGTTCATAACTTTATCAATATATTTTTGTGCCTGTTTTTCCACTTTGTTTTGGACACCTAATAACCGTAGTAACTTACCTTGAAAACCCTTGGCATGGATGATGTCCTCTTTTGCAATATCTCTTTGGCGCTTGGTAGCTTCACTTAATCTTTCAACTGCACCGGAAAGCAAAACTAATCCTCCAAGTTCCTCTCTGACAGCAACTGCTGTTCCAATCGTGCTGCCTTCACTATGTCCAAGGACAATGACTTTTTCCGGATCCACTTCAGGAAGGCTTTTTAAAAATTGGACAGCGGCTTGGGCGTCATCTACTAGGTCCCATAGCCCTGTTGATAAAAAATCCCCTTCACTTGCCGCTACCCCACGTTTGTCATATCTAAGATTAATAAAACCTAACGTGGTTAAATATTCAGCAATTTGACCGTAAAGCTTTAAATCAATCTTTTTATTTAATTTTCCGTTCCGGTCTAATTTGCCTGACCCCGAAATGATCAGTATGGCCGGTGCTTTTTCTTCAGGATTTTCCGGTATGCTTAATGTCCCTTTTAATGCTTCTTTGCTTTGTATCGTAACTTCCTTCTCTCTGAATGTCATCTCTATTCCCCCTATTGTTCTTCTGCCAATTGCTCTGGAATAATGATCGTAGCTATTGTCCTTCTTCGTCTCCCCTTTTGTGGCTTATTGTTTATTACTTTTGAATAAACAGCTGTAAGCTCCTTTATTAAATCGGCATACTCGACTTCAGAAAGGTACATGGAAGCTTGACGAAAAATTACTCCATCTGCAACTAAGTCAATGTGATCCTGATTTAAATACCGTTCATATTCCCCCATTAAGTTGGCCATAAATTTGATAAAAAGACCTAAATGGTCATCCTTTGAAAGCTTGTTTAGGTCTTCTGGCCCAATAGATGCTTTACTCGGATTTTCTATAGAATATACTTTTTCAATTGTTCCTCGATTAGGAATTTCATCAACTATATGAATAACCCCCGTTTCTACTAATTTTTTTAAGTTACGATACAAAGAGGCTTGCGGGATATCGGGCAGAAACTCTTTTAATTGTTGGGCAGTAAGCCGTTGATTAATTAAAAACTGGATAATCCTCATACGAACGGGGTGTAAAATAACGTCTACTGCTGATTCCTTTGTCATATCAATAATTGCTCCTAAATTTTTATTATCATTATCAATAATGATAATAAGGGAATTTTCTAGTTTTGTAAAGCCCAGATTGGAAAATACTTATACTTTTTCCTAATTCATTTGAATTTGTATTGTAGTTACATGAATTAGCAAACTTTTACCAATATTATAGTCAGGGGGTTTGCTGATTATGATTTTTTCATTAATATTGGGATATTTTCTATTAGCCCAGCCAAGTACAGCATCTACAGATCATTTAATTATTACCAAGGATGGTCAGACCGTAACTATTATTAATCGAGAAGAATATATTTTCCCTCAAACGGGCTTGCCACTCATTAAAACACGTAAGTACCGTAGTTTTTTGGACAAACTAGATAATCAATTTTCTGTAGCACCGGAAAATGCAAGTTTGGACCAGAATGGGATGATCATACCGGAACGAACAGGCTCTCGAATCCATCGTCAGGCTTTTACGGAACAATTCTATTCATATCTTTTTAGCCCCCAAAAGGCAAAAATGGAAATACCCATCCTAAGGGTCTATCCAAAGGTGGATAGTGAATTGCTGAGTGATATCCGCAGCATGAGAATCGGGCGCTATGTTACTTCTTTTAATCCACAAAACAAAAAAAGATCTAACAATATTCAGTTAGCAACGAAGGCAATTAACAATCATGTAGTTTTCCCAGGGGAAACATTTTCTTTTAATAAAGTGGTTGGTAAACGAACCGTTGCAAAGGGGTATCTACGTGCTCCAGTGATTGTAAGGGGTGAGTTCTCTGAAGATATTGGCGGAGGAATTTGCCAGGTATCTTCCACATTATACAATGCCGTTGACAATGCCGGGGTCAAGATTGTCGAGCGTTTTTCTCATTCAAGAAAGGTTCCCTATATTCCTCCTGGAAGAGACGCAACCGTCAGTTGGTATGGTCCTGATTTTGAATTTAAAAATAACTACAATCAACCAATATTAATCAGGGCAAGAACTTTAGGACATCTGTTAATCATTAAAGTTTATTCGTCTGAAAATATAAACTACCTGCCACGCAAGGTTCCATATCTCCCTTATTAAAAAAGTCCGCATCAATGTGCGGACTTTTTTCTTACCGTTTTTTATTCAGTGCACTCATTAAAAGTTCCTCTGAAAACTCTGTTATTGCAGCATTATCCATCAGATTTAGATTTGTTTTAGGTGCAAATTTCTTTACCATGTTTTGAAAAGGAGGTGCAAGGTCCTTACGTTTTCCCTTTGTCACTCCAAAAACGGCAGCACTTATACCTATGCCTAAGAGAGATGCCCACATAGCTCCCCTACTTTTTCGCTTTCTCGCAAACATCTTGAGAAACGGTTGAACTTTTACTTTTTTCATCCGAAGCACTCCTTCAAATTGAAATGGAAAGGAATATAACTACCCTTCCATTTATTTAATTTGTGCGGAATGACATAAAAGTATTAGATAGAAACTAAACAAATTTGTTATTTTCTGGTAGTTTTTATTTTTTAAAGAACCTCTCTCCACTATTTATCATAGTATGAAAAAAGATAAATGAGGTGGTGTCTTTATTTATGGGGGGGTTAACTTATTTTGACTTTTTGGCCAAATTTGGCGTGGGTGGAGCTCATCCAGGTGGTATCCCTTTAACAAAAAACATTCTTTCTGGTGAAAACATTACAAACAAAACCCAAATTTTAGATGCTGGCTGTGGGACTGGACAAACAGCCGCATATTTATATCAACAATATAAGGCAAAGGTAGTGGGACTTGAAATCAATCCAATCATGATCAAAAAGGCAAAAAAACGCTTTCAATCTTTAAATTTACCCATTCAATTAATCCAAGGATCCGTTGAAAATCTTCCCTTTCCAGACAATAGCTTTGATTATATATTATCTGAATCCGTATTAGCTTTTGTTAATAAACCGATTGCACTAAGAGAATTTTTTAGAGTGTTAAAAAAAGGTGGACGTTTGATTGCGAATGAGATGACCATAAATACCAAACTCAGTCCTCCTGAAGAATTGGAAATAATGAAATTTTACGCATTGGATTCTTTATTGATGGAGAAGGATTGGAAAAGTTTATTAGAGCAGACAGGTTTCCAAGAAATTGTAATAAAAGCGGAAAACATAGCAACAAGTCAAGAGAATAACGCGACTGAATTTAATTTTTCAAAAAACTTTGAACCTGAACTGTTCCAAATTTTAAATGAACACGGAAATATGGTCTTAAAGTATCAAGGGATTTTGAGTTATCGAATTATTACATGTTCAAAAGTTTAACTAAAAAATACAGCTTTTCAAAGTCGAAATTTCTACTCCTTCCGCACGTATATAAATATCATCTCGATGAAAAATATGAGGTGAAAGGAAGGGTGAAAATCATGGATCAAACATTGGGTTACCTGAGAGAAACTTTATCAAATTACACAGACGACCATTCCGGAGGAAAGAATATTTATCGGAAATTAATGGAGGGGCAGTATTCTTCCGAAGGTGAGTTTGTCCGACAGTTGGACCAAAAAGAAATTAATTTTTTGAATAAAATGCTTCCGGAGGAAATTAAGTACGCGAAAGAAGAAAAAGATGAAAAAAGGGCTCACGAACTGAATGAAGTGTTTGAACTTTTGTTCTGAATACTCTATAATATCAAAGGGTGGCAGAGTAATCCTGCCATCTTTTTTGGAAATAATTCATTTTTCGCAAAAATATTTCCGAGGTAAGCGCAAGGTACGACAAAAACAACTTCAATTAAATCGGGAATTTCAGCATTAACCGACATATACATACAAGAATCTCACACTTATTCTATCGATTTTTCCACGAATAGCCCCATAACGACAATTTGCCAATTTCTCGCTTATTTCTTCTATAATGACATAATCCCGCAAAAAAGAAGCCTTCTCTTTCCAGGCTTCTAATGAATGTCCTTTTTCTTAAATCTTCCACCACGAACTTCTGCAATATCCGCAACTGCTAAAAAGGCACTATCATCACTTTCAGTGACAATTTCCTTCAATTTTGCTTCTTCAAGACGGTTGATAACACAAAAAATGACTTTTTTATCATCACCTGAATATGCTCCCTCACCATTGATATATGTGACACCCCGACCCAGACGATTCATAATAGCGTCCCCAATTTGCTTAGCATTGTCACTAATGATCCAAACGGATTTAGATTCATCAAGGCCGGTGATCGTAATATCAATTGTTTTATAAGCAACAAAATACGCAATAAGCGAATACATAGCACGATCCCATGAGAATACAAAGCCGGCACACCCAAGAATGAAAAGATTAAAGAACATAATAATTTCACCGACGGAAAAAGGAAGTTTGTTATTAAATAGAATTGCTAAAATTTCAGTACCGTCTAATGACCCGCCATAACGAATAACTAAACCCACCCCTATACCAAGCACTAATCCTCCAAATACAGTTGCAAGCAGAATATCCTGGGTAAACGCCGGAACGGGATGTAAAAGCGTGGTACCAATTGAAAGAATAATGATTCCATAAAGAGTGGATAAAGCGAAGGTTTTCCCTATTTGTTTATAACCAATAAAGAAAAAAGGTATATTAAGAATAAAGAGGAACATTCCTAATTTCCAACCTGTAATATACGAAAGTATAATGGAGATGCCCGTTATCCCGCCATCAATAACATTATTAGGGACGAGGAATATCTCTAATCCGACAGCCATCAAGGACGCACCAAGTGTTATTAATAAAATGCGTTGAAAAATCTTTCTCTTTGTTAATTTTCGATGTTGCATTTTCGCCATAATTGCTTCTTGCTGTTCGATTAAATTCAATTCTTGAATTCCTGACATTATCTTGCCCCTTTCGAAAAATATTTCCTAACTTTATTATAACGAATTATTAGTTCATTTTATAATTTAATGCTTCTTAATTACTAACTCCATTAAATGAAAAAGAAGCTACCTCAAATAATATGAAGTAACTCCTTAATTTTATTAACACCTTAGGAGACCCAACCATGACATCAGCTGATAGATTTCTAATAACATTTCCTTTTAGCTGTCTTTTCAATCTAAATGGAAACTTTAATCCATCTGCCAATGAGTGTTTGCTCCGTTGAAGGAATTAATTCACATGTTATTGGAATTCAAATTCCTTTAAGAAACAAATCCTCGGTTTGACACCGATTGAGACTCTTTTTTTATTCCATCATTTGGAACTTCGGCTTCTTGGCAATGTAATTTTTGGAGAAGATAATATCCTGTAATCTTTTCTTTTACATTTTCCTTATTAGGTTGTGAGCCCCATTATCAATTTGATCTCAAATAGTTTTTTTCTACTACTTGATTTAATGTTATTAATTTTAATGACTCTTTTTTTCAGAAGAATCATTTGGGTTGTGATCAATTTTTCTACGTATTGAGTAATAGATAGAAAAATATTTTTCAGTCCCAACAAAACCATAACATCAATCATTAAATTGATTTTGGAAATTTTCTCTTCTCCTATTAGGTTGGATGTTTTCCTTTTTTAATTTTCCTATGGAATACATAGAATAAATCTTGAAAGGAATCAGTTAAGAATTACACTCTTTCCAATGATTAACATCGCTCCACCTTCCAAATGATTGTTGAGGAATAACCTTACTACTCGTTCACAAACGGAACGAACACGTATGGTTGAGCCTCCTAAGATGTTAGCTTTATTTCTCTTCTTTACAATTAAATTATAACACGGAATTTTTAGAATTTACGTAATACTTGTGTCAAAAATGTGAATTATTGGATATTTAGATTCCAGATAAATGGGGATATTATCTGAAACTTATTCCTTATGGAAAGGATGTTCTACTCTATGATTAAAGCCATTCATAAATATGCTAAACCTTTCGCAACCGTTGATGATCTTGACCCATTAATAGCAGCTATAGGTGATTCAAAAATAGTGCTGCTAGGTGAATCATCGCACGGAACCTCAGAATACTATTCACTGCGTGCAGAGTTATCTAAAAGATTAATTAAAGAAAAAGGTTTTTCATTTATCGCAGTTGAAGGCGATTGGCCTTCATGTCAAAGTATCAATCAATACATTAAAGGATTTAACCACTCAACACAAGATGTCAGAACGGTACTTGAGGATTTTAACAGATGGCCCACCTGGATGTGGGCTAACGTGGAAATCATTGATCTTGTCGAATGGTTAAAAAATTATAATCAGCAAAATAATCCTACTCAAAAGGTTGGATTTTATGGTTTAGATGTGTATAGTCTTTGGGAAAGTATGGATGAAATCATTCGCTATTTAGAAAAGACCAATTCTCCAAGTCTTAAGGAGGCTAAAAAGGCGTTTTCTTGCTTTGAGCCATTTAACCGCAATCATGAATCTTATGCTGTTTCTGCCGGATATATTTCTGAAAACTGTACAAAAGAAGCACTTGAACTGCTTGCATCGATTCGGAAAAATAAATGCAAATTTGATGACGATCAAGAAAACAGCTTGAACATGGAAGTAAATGCTATTGTTACTGCAAATGCAGAAGAATATTATCGGACCATGGTCACTAGTGATTCAAAGTCATGGAATGTTCGTGACCAACACATGGTTGAAGCACTCAATGCAGTGCGAAGATTTTATGGAGCGGATGCAAAGGTAATCATATGGGAGCATAATACCCATGTCGGGGATGCCAGGGCGACGGATATGAGAGATGAAGGAATGGTGAATGTTGGTCAACTCCTTAGAGAGGAAAACGGCGCTGAAAATGTATTTATTGTTGGATTTGGAACTTATAGTGGGACCGTGATTGCCGCCACAGAATGGGGAGCGGACTTCCAAATCATGGATGTACCACCTGCAGGATTCGGAAGTTGGGAATCACTCATGCATAAATCAGGGGCGGTCAATAAATATTTAATCTTTACTGACGGGAATCGCCATGAATTTTCAACTACGATTGGTCATCGAGCAATTGGTGTTGTTTACCGGCCGGAATACGAACATTTCGGTAATTATGTCCCCTCAATTATGGGGCATCGGTATGATGGGTTTATTTTTATTGATAAAACAAATGCCTTACATCCACTTGTTCTAGAAAATATTCTTGTCTAAAGGAAAGTCTTCCCTGTTATCTGAAAAAGGGAAGACTTCGTTTTTATTCAAGAAATAGTTCTGTTTATAATACATAACCAAATGAATATTCCACATACTATTTTTGTAATTTAATTCTGTACCAAGAAAGAAGGATTGAGTAATGACAGTTGGAACACAGGTAAAACAAGCAGTAGCCGGATTAAAAAGTGCACAGGCTAGTTTTGAAGGCTTCGCACTAGCAACTGATAACCAAAATGCAAAGCAGCTATATCAACAAGCAGCACAACAAACCCAATCCGTACTTGATAGTCTTGAACCACGTCTTCAAGAAATTATCAGTGAAGAACCACAATACAATCAATAATGGAAAATTTAGGTTGGCGACTTATGCCAACCCCTTTTTACTTTTATGAATTCCTTAAGGAAGTGCTATTGTGACAATCGCTTCAAATGTTAAACAATGCCTCTCAACCATGAAAGGAATCGAAGCACAGTTGTCCTCCTTTGCCCTTAATTCACTCGATAAAGATGCACAAGCTATTTTTCATGAAGCAATGTTAACGATTGGTGAGGTAAAGAAGGATCTTCAATACCGTGTTTTGGAGCTTGAACGACATGAACCCCAATATATGGGTTCATAAATTTTTGAGGTGAGAACTAATGCCAGATTGGATTTTTATCATAAGTCGTTCATTAACTTTATTGGGACTTTTATTTATTATCACCAAAGTACTAGGGAAGAAACAAATCTCTGAGCTTTCTTTCTTTGAGTACGTGGCCGGTATTACCATCGGAAGTATTGCGGGTGAAGTAGTCACAGGACTTGAAAGTAACATGGGTCATGGAGTGCTGGCACTATTGGTTTTTGGATTTGTTACTTTTCTGGTGAACTACATAGCCATAAAAAGTAAAAAGTTTAGTGATTTCGCTGAAGGTAAAAGTACCGTCGTTATTAAAGATGGAAAAATATTAGAAGAGAACTTGAAAAAGGAAAGATACACCATTGACGAATTATCAGCTCTACTTCGTCAGAAGGATATTTTCAAGTTCGCTGACGTAGAATTTGCTGTCTTAGAACCGCGGGGAACATTAAGCGCTTTATTAAAAAAGGAAAATCAGCCCCTAACACCCAAAGATTTACAAATGAAAATGCCGAATGAGAAAGAGCCCCAAACTGTCATCATGGACGGGAATATTATTGATGAATCATTAAGATGTGCCGGGAAAGGCAGAGGCTGGCTTTATACAGAATTAGAAAAATTGGGTGTCACTCTTGATAATGTTTTCCTCGGTCAAGTGGATTCATATGGAGAAATAACTGTTGATCTTTATAATGATAAAATACAAGTGCCAACACCCGCTCAACGTCCACTTCTCCTAGCAACACTAAAAAAGGTTCAGGCTGATTTAGAGATTTTTTCACTTGAAACAGAATGTGAAAAATCAAAAGCAATGTATAAGAAAAATTCAATAAAGCTACAAGAAACGATCGACAAGCTTAGTCCTTATTTAAACGGTTAAATGCGCGAAATAAAAAAACAATCCTTATCAATCTGAATTGATAAGGATTAAACATTTCTGGAAAAAGTTTTTCCATTGCTTTGTTTCCGATGCATTTTAAGGTTACTTTTATGCGAAAAGAAGCTGTGCAGGATCATTCCAACCATGACCAATACCATCCCACTCCAAGAGAGTCCGGTTGGCATGAGACTGTTTAGAAGTAACAATTCCCCTATTACTGTAAATAATACTTCCGCAGATTGTGTTGCCTCCACTGCAGCAAGCTTCTGCATATTTCCTCTAACAAGATCCGTTGCTTTAAAAAACAAAATGGTTGCAATAACTCCCGAGGTCACAGCAACAAGACCTGATTGGATTATTTGCCCTTTGCTTGGTGTACCCACAGTAAATAGGCCAAAAATAGATAAAACCACCCACACCGGCAGACTTGCTAAGGTCATACCTAATACACGTTGGAAAACATCGAGACGCCCCCCGCAAATATCCATCATTTTTCTGTTTCCAAGCGGGTAAGCAAAAGAGGCAATTAGCACTGGAAGGACCCCCAAGGATAGGGATACAATCGAAATGCGATTAGCCTGTTCCACTTGCATCAATATAATTCCGAGCAAGATGATTAATGACATTCCTAAGCCTTTAAAGGGAATTTTCCCCTTCTGTTGGATGACTCCCTTTTCAGTCATTACCTTTTCATAAAAAAGTGGGGCGAGCAAGGAACCTGAGATGATCGTTACCTGCCATGTTGCTGCGATGAGCCAGCCTGGTGCGTAGGCGGCCGAAAAACAGATCGGTCCATAAAATAGGCCAAACCCAACGGTACTCCATAAAACCCAGACACCAGGGTTATTTTTCATTTCAGCAAGCAATGGTTTAAGGTTCTTTCTTCCCAACACAATCACGAAAAGAAATGGAACCATAAAGAAATACCTTAGGGATGCACTCCAAATCCAGCTTCCCCCTGCCTGATCCATGGCTCTGTTAAGGATAAATGTAAATGCAAAAAAGAATGCCGCTAGGAGGCCTAAAACGATTGGCCGCATTGTCCTCTATCCCCTCTGTTTCAATTTTTTAATATGTATATAGTGTATTTTCCATTAAAAGCAGGAAACCATCAAGTAGTTTCCCTCTTATAATTAGTTGTTTGTTTATTGTTTTAGAGATAAAAAGCATACAGCCCATTTTTTAAACATAAAGTATTTTGGATACGAGTGAAACTTTCTTGTCCTCCAATCGTAAACACTGCTGGAATGATTTTATAAAAGTGAGGTTGATATGATGTTTGGTAAAGTAGCTGCGGATATTTTAGGATTAAGTGATGTGGGATCAGTTATTAAGCCGGAGAATTATGATAAGGTGGATGCTGACGATTATGTCATGCATGAAGATAACGAGAAAATTTATTTTCTTATTAAATCAAAGTCTGATGAATACTGTTTTACAAACAACGCCCTTATCCATTTAGATGGCACAAGCGCAACTAGCAAAAAACGGATGCTGCACCGTTATAGTTATGCAACAAATCGAATCTTTGACGTAAAACTTGAAACGGCTGGAACGGTTGATCTAGATGTTGAAATTAAGTTTAAAATCGGCTCAGAACCCTTCTCCATTGACGTTCATAAGAAACATATTGAAGAAGTTAAGGATTTGTATAAAGCCCTAATAAAAATCTCAGAAATCTCTCATGAAAATGAAATTTCCCTTCAGTTTGCCAAACAAAGCCTCGATGTGGCATCCACCACATTAGGACGTGTAACAAGTCCTGACAGCAACTTGGTTGTACAATTTAAAATGCTCAATCAAGCAGCCTTTCAGTGGTTAGAAGATAGCAAAAAACAATATATAGTGAAAGATTTTGGTTATGTTTTTGAGAAGTATATTAATAACTAAAAATATGAAGCAGGCGCATGAAAAATTATCATGCGCCTACTTTTTTACTTATACTCTATTAAAACATCCTCCAATGGTAAACGAGTTGTATTGAAAGCAGGTGCTGCCGCCTTCCCTACTGAAATCAACACAATTGGGAAAAGACGCTCGGAGACATCGAACATTTTCAAGAATCTTTCTTTATCAAAGCCACCCATTGGAACCGTGTCATAACCTCTGTCTTTTGCAATTAACATCAACTGCATCGACACTAAACCAGCATCAAATGAGGCAATATTTTTCAAGACTTCTTCTGGAGCAAATGGGTATGTTTTATTTGTACCTTCTATCAATCGATTCATATTAGCTTCGTCCATAAAACCAGCCTCGTATGCACTTCGATAGACATTTTCTACACTTTTATACATTTCCTTATCGCCTAGTACTGCAATAACGGCAGACGCTGTTTCTACTTGCTCTTGATTGTTGGCGATTGCTCTTAGTTCCTTTTTCGCCTCCCGATCTTGAATCACAATAAAACGCCAAGGTTGCAGATTACTAGAGGATGGTGCTTGTGTCGCTTCTTTTAGCATATCTTTAATTTCTTCCTGAGAAATAATGTATGTTGAATCATATTTTCTGACTGAATGACGTTCTTTTATTATTTCAGATAAACTTTTTATTAATGTGGTTTCCATGATTGATTTCCCCCTGTAAATTTTTTAACTTACTAAAAATAAGTTCTAAAACATCTTACTATTAGTAAGTACCTATCGTCAAGAAATTAAAATATGGTATGATACAGTTAGAAAAGTAAAAAAGAGGGATTTTATATGAGGGAACCTAACCACCAAGATTGTATGACTCATTCTGCAGAGGAAATTAAACATATATGTACTAACTTTCATAAGGCAATCGAATTTATCGGCAAACGCTGGATGGGAACTGTGATATATACGCTTATGGAGGGACCGAAGCGGTACCATGAAATAATATCATCCATTCCGGGAATATCTGATCGACTCTTAACCGAACGCTTACGTGATTTAGAAAATGAGGGATTGATTGTCAAAAACGTCATTACTACCTCTCCCAAAAAAGTGGAATATGAATTGACTCCAACTGGTAAAGAACTTGATGAGGTTATTCATGTGCTAATGAAATGGGTAAAAAAACGTGGGGAATCCCTGTGACGTTGGATAACTTTCTCACACAAAAAAGGCTTGCTCTATTTAGATAGATGCAAGCCTTTTTTTATGGACTTGGTCGATGAAACAGCCCCATAACCTCAATAGTTTCTGTGATATTCACGAAGGCGCATGAATCAACTTCTGTAATCAAGTTTTTAACTTCATTTAATTCATATCTAGAAATTACTGTAATCAATACGTTCCGCTGATTATTTGAGTATCCACCCACACCATCCATTACAGTTAGGCCTCGATACAAATTCTCCAGTAAATGATTTCTCATCTCTTCGCCCTTTTCTGTAATGATCATTAACGTTAATTTAGCATGATCTGTATAGATTGCATCGACAACTTTCCCTGTCACAAATATGGACACTAAGGTATATAGTGCAGAATCCCAATCAAACATAAAACCACTAATCAAAATAACTACAGCATTCATACCTGAAAGTAAAACACCAATCGGAAAATCTCTTTTTCTTGCTACAATCATGCCAATAATATCAAATCCCCCGGTTGATCCAGAACAACGAAAAACAATACCTACTCCTAAACCGGTTAAGGCACCACCAAAAATAGAAGAAAGAATCATATCATCGGCGATTGCGTATTGGGGAACGATGTAAAGGCCTATCGAGATCACTATGACCGAAAAAATCGAATTCACGATAAATTTTTTCCCTAACATTTTATAACCAATAATTAATAAGGGGAAATTCAGCAGGAAGTTCGCTACCCCTGTATTAACCGGTGAAATCATCCCTAATATCATAGAAATTCCGCTCAAACCGCTGCTTAACACTTCATGGGGTATTAAGAAAAGGTTAAAGGCAACTACAACAATTAGAGACCCAAGTAACATTCCAACAATTTGCATGGTACAAATCCTCCTACTACAGGCAATTAATTCTATTTAAAAATAATAACCGATTCTCTCAATTAAAGTAAATTAAATAATTAATTAAAAAGAAACTCAATTATCTTTCAATTCTAAACTGATAAGTTAAACATCTCATTTTTGGGAAAATATATTATTGACAATTTACAAATAATATTTATACTTTAGTAATATATTAACTTCATATGTTAAATCCTCATCAAACCGATGAGGTAGAGGTCGCAGATTTTATGAGTAAACCGGACGAGATGTAAGAGACATTATTGACTCCGTTTGAAAGGAAAAGCTGCCGAAGTGTGCTTTTATCTCTATAAAAAGCATGCTGGGGCTGTCTCCGAATAGGAACAGAACTGTCATGTTTAGCCCTACCAGCTAAGCGTGTTGAGCTATCTTTCGGAAGGTATGATGCGGGGTATTAATAATGCCATCGATTATTCCTCGATGGCATTTTTCTATTCCAAACTCCTTCTCGAAAAAATTAAATAAGAGGAGTCAAAACTATGCAAACTGCAAGAGTTTTAAAAGAGAGTGAATACACTAGTGATATAACACTACAACAGGAACCAACCGAATTAAAACGCGGCTTAAAATCTCGTCACCTAACGATGATTTCCCTCGGTGGAACGATTGGAACAGGCCTTTTTCTGGCAAGTGGCGGTGCAATCCATTCAGCGGGACCAGGCGGTGCAATCCTTTCCTACCTCGTTATTGGTGTCATGGTATACTTTTTGATGCAAGGTTTGGCAGAAATGGGTGCCTATATGCCTGTTGCCGGCAGTTTTAGTACGTATGCAACGAAATTTGTCGATCCTTCCCTTGGTTTTGCCCTAGGTTGGAACTATTGGTATAACTGGGCCATTACAATTGCAGCAGAATTAGCTGCTGTTACGATGATCATGAAATTTTGGTTTCCAAATACACCTTCATTCATTTGGAGCGGTATCTTTTTAGTGATTATGTTTCTCTTAAATTATCTTTCGGTTAAAGGCTTTGGAGAAGCAGAATATTGGTTTTCCTTAATTAAAATAGTCACTGTCATTATTTTTGTCATTACTGGTACATTAATGATTTTTGGAATTATGGGTAATGAAGCGGTCGGCTTTAAAAACTTTACGATTGGTGATGCTCCCTTCCACGGCGGCTTTTTATCGATGTTAGGTATCTTTATGGCTGCAGGCTTCTCCTTCCAGGGAACCGAACTATTAGGGGTTGCTGCCGGGGAAACGGAAGATCCGAAGAAAGCCATTCCACGCGCAGTGAAACAGGTGTTCTGGCGTATTTTGCTATTCTATGTATTGGCTATATTTGTAATCGGATTGCTTATTCCATATACAAACGGGAATTTAGCCAATGGTGATATAACCGTTAGCCCATTTACGTTAGTGTTTCAAAAAGCAGGGATCGCTTTCGCGGCTTCAATTATGAATGCTGTTATTCTTACGGCTGTATTATCAGCAGGAAATTCAGGAATGTATGCGTCCACTCGGATGCTTTGGGATTTGGCTCGTCAAGGCAAAGCACCAAAATTCCTTGGAAAATTAAACAAAAGAGGTGTTCCTGTTAATGCTTTAATTGCAACTACCTTAGTTGGAACACTAGCTTTCCTTGCTTCCTTCTTTGGAGATGGAACAGTTTATGTTTGGTTGTTAAATGCCTCAGGTATGTCTGGTTTTATCGCATGGCTTGGTATTGCTATATGTCATTATCGTTTCCGCAAGGCATTTATTGCCCAAGGCAAAGACTTTAGCTTGTTACCTTATAAATCGAAATTCTTTCCATTTGGTCCGATTTTTGCCTTTCTAGTCTGTGGATTTGTTGTTTTAGGACAAAATTATTCTGCTTTCATGGGTGACCACATCGATTGGAATGGTGTTCTAGTTTCATATGTCGGACTGCCATTATTCCTTATTGTATGGTTAGGATATAAATTCACTAAGAAAACGAAAGTTATTCCTTTAGATAAATGTGATCTAAGAAATTAATTTATAAAAAATAGCACGCGAAAAATTTCGCATGCTATTTTCTTACTTAAATAAAAAACAGACTCCATTGAAGAGTCTGTTATTAAGTATTACGCTTTCTTTTCCTCTGATGACCAAATGTATAAGTCTTCAATAGAGCAATTTAATTCTCTTGAAATTGTCATTGCCGTATTTAAATTCATTACTTTTTTGGACAAGTAGTCGTTGAGTTGAGTTTGAGGAATACTTGTATTCCTTTCTAAACTTTCCAAGTCCATGCCCTTTTTTGATAATAAGGCTTTGAGGTTACTCTTTTTTGCTTTATAATTTGTCAAAATGACACCTCACTTTTTTAAAAGTATAACACAATTAGTTCGTAATTGAAAGGAAGAACGGTTTACCCTTTCCTTCATTGCTTATGTTATACTTAATAATGAATAGGCAAAGGAGTTGTTAATTATGAAAAGCTCAAACAATCAATTTAAAAACGGACAGTCAGTTAACATTAAAGAAACTGGCGAGGTCGTCACCATTTTAAAATCACAATATGTTAAAAACATGAAAAGATATTCTTATATCGTTAAGGAACATCCAGAAACTTTCTTTTTTGAAGAGGAATTAAAGGTTCTATAATAAATGAAAAAAAGAGAAGGTCGATTCACTGAATCGGCCTTCTCTTTTTTTCTATTAAAATTCAGCGTTCCCTGTTGTTCTTGGGAATGGAATAACGTCTCTAATATTAGTCATTCCAGTTAAGTACATAATTAAACGTTCAAAGCCAATACCATAGCCGGAATGTTTTGTACCGCCATATTTTCTTAATTCTAGGTACCACCAATAGTCTTCTTCATTCATTCCAAGCTCATTAATTTTCCCAGCCAAAATCTCTTCACGTTCTTCACGCTGACTGCCGCCAATCAATTCACCAATACCAGGTACAAGTAAATCTGTTGCTGCTACTGTTTTGTTGTCCTCATTTAATCTCATATAGAAGGCTTTGATTTCTTTTGGATAGTCTGTAACAAATACTGGACGCTTGAAAACTTTTTCACTTAAATAACGTTCATGTTCAGTTTGCAGATCAAGACCCCATTCGACCGGATAACCAAAGGATTCTCCAGACTCCTTTAAAATCTCAATCGCTTCCGTATACGTCACACGGCCAAAGTCTGCTGTATACGCATTATTAAGGCGATCTAATAACCCCTTTTCAATAAAACTGTTAAAGAAGTTCATTTCTTCAGGCGCTTGTTCAAGTACATATCCGATCACATATTTCACCATTTCTTCAGCTAAGTCCATAACATCTGGAAGTTCAGCAAAGGCAAGTTCCGGTTCTACCATCCAAAATTCGGCTGCATGTCGGGCTGTATTGGAATTCTCTGCTCTAAACGTTGGGCCAAAAGTATAGACATTCCGGAATGCCAATGCAAACGCCTCAGCCGAAAGCTGTCCGCTCACAGTTAGATTTGTTTCTTTATTAAAGAAATCCTTGGTTAAATCCGTTTTGCCCTCTTCATTTTTTGGAAGATTGTCCATTTCCAGGGTTGTTACTCGGAACATTTCACCTGCACCTTCTGTATCACTGCCGGTGATAATTGGTGAGTGAACATACACAAACCCTTTATCTTGGAAAAATTTATGAAGTGCATAAGAAGCAAGAGATCTCACACGGAAAACAGCTGAAAACGTATTGGTCCTTGGACGTAAATGGGCAATCGTTCTTAAATATTCAAACGAATGCTTTTTCTTTTGTAAAGGATAATCGACATTTGACGAACCTTCAATCACAATGTCAGTTGCTTTAATTTCAAAAGGCTGTTTTGCTTGAGGAGTATGAATAAAATCTCCTTCCACCCTAATGGAAGAACTAATTGGAAGCTTCGCAATTTCCTTAAAGTTCTCTAAATGCTCATCAAATACAATTTGCACCCCTTTAAAAAAGCTGCCATCATTTAGTTCAATGAAACCAAAAGTTTTGGAATCACGAATGGTACGGATCCATCCGGATAACTGTACTTTTTGTTCAATATAGCTTTCCGTATTTCTGTACAAATCCTTGATTAAGGCTTGTTTCATTGGTTTTCCTCCTAGATCTTATGTAAAAAAGCAAAAACCTTCCATCCCTTTTGGGACGAAAGGTAAAATTCCACAGTACTATCGTTTTTCTTTTATCCCTTCAACATTATATAAAATACCATATCAAGTAAGCAAGATTCAACAAATTTTCCGTTTGGAAACGATTTATTTTAGTTTTTCATCGATTCTTTTGACAAAATGTCATCTTGTAACCAAAAATGCTCAGAAAGCCATTTTTGGCGATCCACTAATGCTGATTCACAATTGGTAAAAAGATGATCAGTATCATACCAAATGATTTTTTTGGGAGAACTTGCAGCAGCAAAAAAAGTAACAGAATGGTCTCGTTCAATAAACTCGTCATTAGTGGCAAATTGGAAGAGTATCGATGCCGGTGCGGCATTTTTTACAAAGTTAATTGCATCTAATTTTCTAAGACTTGATATAAAATATTCAAATCGTTCAGTCGGTAAAAAACTGCGAATGATTGCTGCCATTGGATATTCACTTGTCAATTGCCATTCCGAAACCTGCCCATATCCGGATATCAAGACAAACGTTTTAATCCGCGAATCAATTCCTGATATGACGCCGCCCAAGGCCGCTCCAAAACCATGTCCAATAAATGCAATCCGTTCTTCATCCACGATCGACAGCTTACAAAGGAGAGTAACTCCCCTCCTAATATCCATTATTGTTTGAATATATTTTTGGATATCCGCTAAGGATTCAACTCTTTTTATGAACGCTTTCCTTTCATCAAATACCTGCCCCCCATACCTTTCGAAGTACGGTGTTTCGATTAAGAGTGAAATATAGCCCTTTGTTGCAAACATTTGAGCTTCGCGAAGATAAGTTTTTCTGTTTCCTTGACTAGGGTGCATAAAAATTACAGCAGGAAACGGTCCTCCTTTATCTGGAATCAATAGAAAAGCAGACACTTGTCCATTGAAAGGGCTTTCATATTTTACATCGGTAATAGAATAACCTTCTTCTGTACTAGAACTAATCACCTCAAATTCTGCTTGTGTTTCTTCTTCGTAATCAAACATCCCTTACCGCCCCCGCGAAGATTCTTTTTAATAATTTATTTGAATTTTCTGAATAAAAGAACATAAAAATTGATAAATCTCAAGGCCCTGCTTACAATTTCTCTGAAGTTTTTTAAAATTTTCAGAATATTAGCAGGAAAAGCGTAGCTAATCCTCGAAATAATAAAATACCGTTAATACTTGATGTAAGAGGAGTGTTTGATGTGGACAAGATTACATGTATTGCCTACCTTTTATACAAGTCATCTAAGAATCAAGGCATTAGGGAAAAAGCGATTCAATTATTGAATGGCGATGTGTCCATTCGCGATTTAAAAAGAAATGTATCTATTCAAGCCAATGTAATGATTGCAGAATCGTTGCTGAAAAAAAATAAAATCGATAAAGATCAAGTCCAGCTATTTGCCGAGCAATTTATGTATCAAGAAATCTAATCGATAGATTTTAGAGTTTTTATCCAATTTGTTTTTGATAACAAAAAATACCACTACCTTTTTGGGTTGTTGCAGTATTATAATAGGTGAATCCTAACGATTCCCAGAAGCGTTTAGCCTTTACATTCTCTTTTAACACACCAAGCCTAATACTCTTCTCACCTCGTTCGAGCATCTCACTTTCGTATATTGCAAATGCCTGCGCACCGAAACCATAGCCTTGATAATCACTATGTAACAGTAACAGACCAAGCCAAGGGTAATGGTCCTTCGGATTCTCTAATAAGTAATCAATTATTCCAATATAGGTGTCATCAAGCTTTATAAATGCACTGATTGAATTCGGATTTAAGAATTCCTCTTCCATGTCAGCTAGTGTTCTCGCCTCTATGCCATTTTCAAAAATGTTATATTTTCGATTTGAGTTTATCATTTCGAGTGCAATATACAGCGTTTCTTTTTTTACCACTTCAAAATACATGGAGAATGTTTGCCTCCCTATTGTTTTTTCTAAAACAATTATATCAAACCTGTATATTTTAGTAACGTTTGTCGAACAATTATCGTCATAATTATTTAACTAACCAAATACACTTAATCGTTGTGTAATTTTTGATTACACTTTTTAACATACAATTTAAAATAAAAAGGAGATTTAATTATGGTACAAGTAGAAGTAACAGTAACTTTTGAAGGAAAAAGCTATTTAACGAATGTCATTGCCAATCGGGAAACATCCGAGGACGAAATATTCCAACTTGCCTTGGAACAAGTTCAAAAACAATGGAAAAAATAACATATCAAAAACCAGCAGAATTCGATTCTGCTGGTTTTTAATTCTCTATTAAGATTATCAATTTTGCACGAATGTATGGTGCTTAGATTGATATAGGAGATTAATTATTACTTTCTAGTGAGTAAGTATTTTTAGGTGCAACCTCCATTAGTGGACTTATCCCGGTTGTCGCAATCATGTGTAGTTCATGCATCGCCCTTGTACAGACAGTATAAAATAATTTCCGTTCACTTTCTTTTTTATATTGAGAGCAATCATACAAAACAACCGCATCAAATTCAATTCCTTTAGCAAGATAGGACGGGATGACGAGAATACCTTTTTCATAGGAAATTGTACCCTTCTCTATTAGATGAAGCGGAATATCCGTTCTGAGTGCTTCAAAGGCCCTTTTGCTTTCATCTGCTGTCCTGCAGATTATGGCTATGGTTCGATGGCCTTCATTTTGGAAATCTTTAATTTTCTTAATTACTTGTTCAATTATTTCATTAGGTTTTACAATGGTTACTAACGGCTTTCTACCCGGACGGTTAAAGGGGACAATATTTTCCCCACCCTCAATCAACGAACTGGTAAAGTTAACAATTTCTTTTGTTGATCGATAGGTTTTGGTAAGGACAAACGATTCGATTGTCTCTCCTAAGATATTTAGGTCTGATAATACGGTTTCCGCACCAGTGGCACCAGAAAATATCGCTTGATTAAAATCACCGAGTAACGTCATTTTGCTAAATGGAAATAACTTTTGTATGAAAGCAAACTGTAATGGCGAGTAATCTTGCGCTTCATCAATAAAAATATGACGAATGGCAGACTTGTTCTTCCGACCTTCAATCAAATCCTGGAGATAAACATATGGCGTGGCATCTTCATAAGGAATTTCCATCTCCTTAAGTTTCCCTACTGTCTGATTGCTAATTTGCTCCCAATCTACAGGTAGGCGTTCATCCATATTTTCAGCATACTTAAAAAGCTGACGATAAATCTTAGGTATATCAATAAACCGCAAACTTTTTACTCTCACAAATAATGGTTTGAATTTTTCTTTCACGACCATTTCTGCAAGGAGTTTCTGTTCCTGTTCAAAATCATCAAATGTATTTTCAGAAAACTGATTTTTTTCCTGCAGCTTTTTAAATACCTCCATAAAATCCTCTTTATCGAGATATTGGACTTCTTCCTCCACCCAACTTCTCGACCGTTCTTGTCTAACCTTTCGCTTTAAATCTCTTAATAGCCATTCCTTAACAAGCTGCATCCGGTTTGGGATGCTAATGCCTTCTTCCAGTGAATAAAAATAGTCATGAATTTCCCTTTTAGAAATTAATACATCTCCCCTAAAAGATAAATCCCTAAAAATCAGTCCTTTTTTCACTAATCCTTGTGCATATCGATCAATGATACTTTTAAAATCAAGGCTTGCTTTAAAACGAATTCCTTCAACTCGTGTATGATATTCCTTTTCTTGATCATCCCCACTTAACAAATATTCCATTTGCGTAAAGGGATCTTCTATATGAAATTCTCTTCCTAATCGAGAATTTAAATATTCCTGGAAAGTGGATTGCTGCATATTTTCTTCACCCAACTCAGGTAATACTGTTGCTACATAGCTATTAAACAAAGGGTTCGGTGAAAATAGCATAATGTTTTCAGAATTTAATGTTCCTCGATAACGATAGAGCAAGTAAGCAACACGTTGCAGCGCAGCTGACGTTTTACCACTTCCAGCCACCCCTTGAACGATCAGTATTTTCGAACGTTCATTACGAATAATTTCATTTTGCTCTCGTTGAATGGTGGCAACAATACTTTTCATTTGAGTGCTCGCGTTATTTCCAAGCACTTCCTGAAGCATTTCATCGCCAATAGTAACCCCGGTATCAAACATTCCTTTAATTTCTGATGCCCTAATAATAAATTGACGCTTTAAGATCATTTCCCCTTCAATTGTTCCTTCAGGGGTTTTATATTGGGCAGGTCCAGGAGCGTAATCATAATAAATGCTTGATATAGGTGCACGCCAGTCATAAATCAAGAAATTTTCATCCTGTTCATCCATTAACGATGCAATTCCTAGGTATACTTGGTCGGTAGATTCTTCTCCTTCTTCTAAAAAATCAATCCGCCCAAAGTACGGGGAATACTTTAACCTTGATAGAGTTCTAAGATGTTTATCTAAATGTTTATGGGTCCGCTCCCGTTCAGAGAGCAACTCAGCCTGTTGTTTGATACTTGCTGCCGTTTCTATCATATCATCTGGTTCATCCATATTAACTGTTACGTCTTCCCAAAAATCTTTTCGAATCTCGAGAACATCAGAGCCTACTTTCCCGGCATTTATCTTTAATTTATTTATTTTTTTATCAATTTCATTTACAACCGTGGTCACTCTTCTTTGTTCCATTTGCCAGTCTTTGCTCTGTAAATCGCTCATCCAACCACTCTCCAAATAAAGTTTTGGTCATTTGTTGACAATTGAATCGTTTTGTGATAATGTTATAATAGGTTATTTTTAAAAATTAAGATTAAAAATATTTATGCCAATAGTCATTTTATCATGCTCCTTTTACATTATCAAGGAGTTTTTTGCATGTAATTAACAAACGCCCTATGGGCGTTTTTTTTGTTGTCTATCTAAATTCATTTAGTCCTCTAGAGATAGTATAGGAATAAATTTCAAAAAAAATTATAAAATCTTATTGACAGTAGATTGGCCCACAACATATAATTTATCTTGAATTAAGTTATTTTTATTTCGAGATAAAATATTAAAAAACAAACAAATTGGAGGAAAATTAAAATGACAAAAACTAAATGGGCTTTAGATGCATCTCACAGCAGTGTAGATTTTTCCGTACGTCACATGATGATTGCAAACGTGAAGGGTACTTTCAACAAGTTTGATGCCACAATTGAAGCAGATCCAACCGATTTAACAACTGCAAGCATTGAATTTTCAGTTGATACAGCAAGTGTAGACACTCGTAATCAAGATCGCGATGCACACTTGGTTTCAGCAGATTTCTTTGATGTTGAAAATCACCCAGCGATGACTTTTAAAGCAACTACAATCGAAAAAACAGATGATGGTGAATATAATGTAACTGGTGATTTAACACTTCGCGGCGTAACTAAACCAGAAACTTTCGCAGTTACATTTGAAGGCCAAGGAAAAGATCCATGGGGTAATGAAAAAGTTGGCTTCAGTGCAGAAGGCACAATCAGTCGTTCAGAATATGGTCTAGTATGGAATGCAGCCCTTGAAACTGGCGGAGTCCTTGTAGCTGACAAAGTGAAAATCAGCTTACAAATACAAGCAGCTAAAGCAGAATAATTAAGGCAAAGCACATTAAATAACAACAGCAAAAAGCCAGTCCAATGTTAGCTAAAGAGTTCCGTTTTCGGTGCTTTCTTATTAAATACACAAGATTGACGTATGGATCGCATACGTCTTTTTCTTTATTTATCCAGGTTTCTACGAAATTTCATTAACTTTGACATAGCACTTGAGGATCTGAGGATCCGCACCTATCTGTTGGGGGGCGGCAGGTTAATCACCCGAGCTAATAAATAGACGGAAAAATTCCGCTTAATTCGTAATTATTATTAAAAAAGGCTTAAATAGACGGAGAGATTCCGCCTATTGACTCGAAAAATTCGAAAAGGGAAGATTTTGCTTTGCATAACCGGAAAACCTCCGCTTATATACCCCGAAACGAGCTCCATTTTGCATTTAACCGGAAAATCTCCGCTTATTTTACTTTTACTGGTTACATTTCGGCACGTATTTTATGAAAAGCACCTAAAAAATGGAACCCTTTACAACTAAGCGACTGGATTTTTACGTTGTAGTTATTACTAAATCAATCGGTCATGTTCCACTTTCAAATACTTTGCAAGTTCTAACATACCAAATTTTCCAGCTTTCACTTCTGCCTCAGAATTATAATTCGTATTCGTATTGATATCATAAGTATAAATATCACCTGCTATATCAGGGATAAATTCGATTCCAGCCACTTGAATGTTGTTGGCCGTAAGTACTTGCTCATACTTTTTAATTATCGGGTCTGAAAAACCATCAATGATTTCAAACTTTGGTTTCGCTTCCTTCTCCTCACCAACCGGACAGAATAAATCACCAATCTGGCAGGCATCAGCCGGACATAATTGAAAACCTTCCGTTGTATCTACCTTCACAGCATAAACGAATTTCCCGCCGATAAATTCGCAGCGAGTAATAAAACTCTCCGGTGCTTGTATGTACTCTTGAATTAATGTAACACCATCCACTGGTTCTTCAAAGGCTGGCCCGTCTATATAGTTTTTTAAACCATTTAAGGATTGAAAAAGCTGCACCCCTAGCCCTTTCCCGGCTCGGTTGTGTTTTGTAATAAAAGGTTTGTCGATAAATTCCGCTGCTGCCTCAAGGATTTGATCCTTCCCGACAGCTGCAATGGTTCGAGGGGTTTGAATCCCAAATTTATTTAGTTCTAAGTATTGGATTACCTTACTAACTTCCAGCTGCAGAGCCCGTGTTCCATTAAATACCCTTCGACCATGGGCTTCAAGCCAGGCAAGAACCTGTGCAGCGAATTCAGGTGCAAAACGGTGCCCTCTTGTATGGGAGGAGGCACTCATCCGGTTATAAAAAACACCATCCGGAGGTTCTTTTGAAAGATCAAGACGTCCGCTGTCAAGATGCCATTCCTCATAGGGCACTCCTAGTTCATCTAAACGGTTTGTAAGATGAATGGTCCAGTCGCTATTTTCATGGATGATATAAACTTTTTTCAAAAGATTAGTCCCCCTTTGTGTCTATTGATAGTCTCATATATATTAAATTATAATTTTGATACGACCATTTGTGAAGGTACGATATCAAATTAAGAAGAAATCTCCAGTCTCAAGATGCCGTATCGTTTATTACTGAAAAAATCCCACCTTATTACATTGAAAGTGGGATTTTTACTCTTTATCATCTCTTTTAATTCAAGGGCGAATCGTAACTCTAGTTCCATTCGGAACCATATCAGCCAGCTGAAGAACATCCCGATTATACATTCTCACGCATCCATGTGAGACTGCTTTTCCTATCGAACTAGGATCGTTTGTGCCGTGAATCCCATAGCCCTGTTTTGATAAGGAAAGCCACAATACTCCGAATGGCCCTCCAGGATTATATTCTCGGTTTACAATCACGAAATCGCCCGTCGGAGTATTGGTCAGCATCTTCCCGACTGCAATTGGAAAAATTTTCACTAATTTTCCATTGTTGTATAAGTTAAGTCTTCGTTTTCCAACAGATATTTGAATCCAATATGGTATAGTAGACGGCTCTGGCAAACCGGGAATCTGGATTCTTTGGCCGACTTGTAAATGCCCGACCCCTGGATTCGCTGCATAGAGGCGCTGAAGGCTTATGCGATAATTAGCAGAGATAATATTCAGCGTTTCACCACGTTTAACAATATGAATCATGCAATCCCACCTTTCATCTGATATCATATGCCCATACCAGTTTGTGGTTGCTTTATTTAGAATAGTTCAGAAAACAACTGTGCAAAGGGACTCAGAATTATTCAAACCGAAAAAGCGGCGCCATGTCCTCCCTTTCGTGGTTCACGAAAAAGTAATCATTACTTGCTTTATCGTATCGATAATCATTTTTCCACTCATTTATATTAAAGGCGATATCTCTAATGGCATTTACAAACAACAGGATTTCTTCGTTAGTCAAAATCGGATGTAACGATAAACGCACCCACCCCGGTTTCTTTGACAGATCTCCCTGATTAATTTTTTCGGTAATTTGCATAGAGGATTGTTTATTAATATGAAGAAGATAGTGTCCATAGGTCCCTGCACAGGAACATCCCCCTCTTACTTGAATCCCAAACCGATCATTAAGCAAGCGGACGATAAGATTATAATGGATATTCTCAATATAAAACGAAACAATACCCAGACGATCTGTTTTATGTCCATCCAATAAATGAAGACCGGGAATCTCTACTAAGCTAGGTAATAAAATACTTAACTGTTCCTTCTCTCTTTTTATAATATTGTCCACACCCATTTGATTCTTCAAATTCAAACAAAGTGCAGTCCGAATGGCTTGTAATATTCCTGGTGTCCCACCATCTTCACGCAGCTCGATGTTCAGATGATATTGATGCTCGCCCCACGGATTCGTCCATGTCACAGTCCCGCCCCCCGGATGATCGGGGACATGATTAGCATATAATCTACGATCAAAAACCAAGACACCACTAGTTCCCGGTCCCCCTAAAAACTTATGAGGGGAGAAAAAGATGGCATCAAGTTTTTCCAAGGGATCCTTAGGGTGCATGTTGATGTTTACATAAGGAGCTGCAGCTGCAAAATCCACTAAACAGATACCGCCATGCTGGTGCATGATCTTCGCTAATTGATGATACGGGGTTTGAATCCCTGTTACATTGGAGCATGCAGTAAACGAGCCAATCTTCATGCGTCTGTTTTTGTAACGATGAAGCAGTTGTTCAAGCTGGTTAATGTCGACGCCGCCATTTTCATCAGGACTTAATACAACTACTTCACCCAGTGTCTCGAGCCAGGATGTTTGGTTAGAATGATGTTCCATATGTGTTAAAAAAATAACCGGACGCTCACTTTCGGAAAGCTGCAGACGCCCTTTCCACTTTTCATGTACCCTGATTCCAATCATCCGCTGAAACTTATTCATGACA
The DNA here is from genome assembly GCF_001591445.1 of Neobacillus drentensis NBRC 102427. Taxonomy (GTDB): domain Bacteria; phylum Bacillota; class Bacilli; order Bacillales; family Cytobacillaceae; genus Neobacillus; species Neobacillus drentensis. The sequence goes on from NZ_BCUX01000004.1 coordinate 56,919, forward strand.
GAGGTCATTCCAAAACCATCCAGAATCAAAGCATCATGCTCGTCAGCATTGACATGGTCCTTAATAATTTTTCTGGATTGATTATAGATTCCCGTCATCATCAAACTGGTTATATTCGATTCTGTATGTGTATTTGCCATATAAGGACCAAATACCTCAGAAATCTTCTGTTCGATGGGTCGATAAAGTCGGCCGCTTGCTGTCCAGTCCGCATAGATTATTGTCTTTTTCCCATATGGGGTAGCAAATTCTTGGTTCATCCCAATCACTTGTGAGCGAAACGGTTGAAAATATTCCTCAAGGTTATCCGGGATTCGGTAGGTTTTACTGCCGATATTAGCGGTGATCATGTGTTTCACACCTCACAATTTATATCTGTAATTAATATATGCAGGATACTTAAGCTCTGGTTCTTTAACTTAAGACAAATAAAAAGCAGCCTAATCCATTGATCAGGCTGCTTCTGAGTAATAGGGGGATGAAGTTCGTTTCTTAATAAGTAGTAATTTTCGCCGATTCTTTTCTTGTGACTTCATCAATCTTTTGGATAAACATCTGGAAAACACGCCTTTTTTCCTCGAGATCCTTTATGTATTCTTTCAGTTGGTTATAGCTTTCTTCAAATGGTTTATGGTACAAGTCACGAATTTTTTCGATAATTTCTTCGTTTACCGTCGATTGAATCACTTGCTTTGTTATTCCATATTTATAGGAATAAACCTTTAGTTCCTGTGCTACTTCATCATATTCATTTGCAATTTCTGTTAAAACTAGTGAAATATCATCCTTCCACTCATCTAATGATTTTTGTAAGTAGGATTTTGCCATTGTCTCTTCCATAAAAACACCCGCCCTAATAGAGTCTAAATTATATTTACACTATTATAACGTTGTTTGATTACATAGAGGTTTCGGGCAGTTTACATTGTCTTTTCATTTTCTAATTAGGCTACCTCAACGCTTTTTCAAACTCATCAAGTGTCATTGAATATTTGATATAAATTCGAGGTAAATAGTAGAGTTCGTTTTTTAGGCCCGTCATCGAGAATGGACCTGGCGTTGTTGTCAGACCATATCGATAATACTTTTTCGTTTCCGCCACCACATGTTCATTGGTATTTCCGTAAGGATACGCGAGAGCAATCACAGGTTTCCCAGTAATTTGCTGAATTTTTTCTTTTGACTCTTTTAGCTCATAGTTTAGATTTTCCGCTTTGGTTAAATCAGGATGTGTAGCTGTATGTGACTGAATCGAGATGAATCCTGAATCTGCTAGCATTTTTAGATCTGTTTTAGATAGGCGGTTGGTTCTTCCTATGAAATCAGAAATCACAAAAAAGGTACCGGCTGGCCGGAAATTTCCTGTTGCAAGCTTTTGAAAAATCGAATAAACATTAAGATTATTTTTGTAACCATCATCGAAGGTGATAAAGATCGGCTTCTTTACAGTTTTACTTTCCTGCCAGTGCTCGAAGGTTAATAAGGTATAACCATGCTCCCTTAAATAAATCATTTGTTTCTCAAAATTCTCAGGAGTTACAAATAACTCCTTGGAGCCAATACCGTTAAATTTATCTATGGAATGATAAATTAAAATAGGAATCTTTTGCTGCGCATTGGCGCTTTTGGGATGTCCTAAAATGAGAAGAAATAAGAATAGTAAAAAAATCTTTTTCATAAAATTCCCCACCTTTTGCATTTTTGTTTATTGCACACTCTATTATTCCTCAAAATATCGTTTCAATTAAAAAAGCTGCAAGTCTGCAGCTTTATTTGATTATTATCATCGGATCATTAAAAGATTACATAACCGGTTTGGATGGTGAGATCTTCGGTCCTGATGGATGTTTCTTACTTTTCTTCCTTTTCCATTCCACAAATAAAAGATTCATCGCAATGGATAGATATACTGCAAATGGAAAGGCTACTGAACTATCCAAAAGTAACGAAAAAGGAATGACGACAAGCCGAAATGTCACGAACACCCATGTTATTGCATAACTACGGAGAATCCAAGCCTTATGTGCACTTATTTTTCGTTGGGTCGCCTTTATGACACCCATGGAAGTAGTCCACAGCCAAAAAGCATTTAGGACTAGAAATGCAATGGTTGAGCTCCTTCCTCCTGTTGCAGAAAGAGCAATATAGGGGACGACAAGAATATTAATAAAAATGGCTATTGCATAAATTTTACCTAACATTTTATGCAACTTTGGTTTCCTTTGGCTTATCTTAGTCAATTGAAATGGGCCAATCGCAAGAGCAACTGTACCAAATAAAATATGAGGATAAAAAAAACACTTCCAAGTTGCCAATGAAAAATCGGGATTTTCCATTTTCCCTTTAACCATTGGTGCCCATTCCACACCATTCAATATAAACATAACAAAGATATAGAGGGCGAATAATGCAATCGTAAAATATAAAACACCAATTGTAAGTTTCCTTTTTGTCTCAATCTGCATTTTATTTTCCTCCCTAACCTAAAACTTTTTCTAAACATTTATATGGGACTGATCGGAATGGATAGCGGATAATCCCTCTCTGTTGAAATCCTGCACGTTCGTACATATTTAATGCACCTGGATTTTGGCTGAATACATCCAGACGAATGCTTGAAAACCCATTATCAAGAGCATATTTTTCTGCAAATTGGAGCAAAAGCTTTCCATATCCTTTCCCTTGAGACGAAGGGTGGACAGCTAAGCGATGGATAATCAAAGGCGTACCTTTTTTATCTTCCCAATCAATCCTCCGATACTTTTTGCTTTCATCTGTATTAAGTGTAATAGCGCCGATTACTTTATTTCCGTTTTGTATTCCAAAGAGGCTACCTTTTTTTAAATCAGTTTTAATAACAAATCTATTAGGGTAAAACCGATCCCATTGATAAACACCCTTTTTTCTTAAATCGGATGTAACTACAGAATAAAATTGTTTCACTTCTTTTAATTTCTCTAGCCCAATTAAATAGATCTCCATGATTAACACCTCATCGCAAGAATACCGACCGTCGGTTTGTTGTTTTCAAATGAACGGCCCTCTAATGGGAGTTCATTCTTCTATTCATGTTAATGTCTTCATAATAACTTTAAAAATATCACTTGCATCAACTTTATCTTCTTCGGAAGAACTTAAACTTTGCGTTACTCTTAAGCCGTAGGAGAAGGTCATCATCAGTGTAGACATCTTTTCTGCATCGATTGAAGGAGGAATCACTCCGTTTGCCTGCCCCATTTTAATCCACTGTATTCCAGTTTCTTTACTGTAGCGGAATATATCTGTGAGTATTTTTTTGACCTTTTCATTATCTTGGCTTAACAAATATATGAATATTAAGTTTCCAATATCATGGGTATTTTGCCGTGAATGAAAAAACTGACTGACAACACCAAACCGTCCTTGGGTTGGGCTTTCTTCTTGCATGGATTGGGTAATTGACATTTGAAATTCTTCATTCGTTTCTTCAATTTTAGATTTTAAAATGAGTCCATACAATTCATCCTTACTGTCAACATAATGATAGATGGCTCCTTTAGATAGTCCTGATTTTTCAATAATATCTTTTAATGTCGTACTTCTACAGCCTTTTTCTAGAATAATTTCTTCAGTTACTGAGAGAATGTGTTGAAAGCTAGGATTATCATAAATGGTCGAATTAGCCATACAATTACCTTCCTTACGTTATTTTTCATGTTGATTATTGATTATTGATTAAGTCGAGACGCGTTTTTGCATACTTGCGATACACGATGGTAAATAGGATTGCTGCACCAATTACTCCGTAAAAGATCAGTTGTGAAACGGCTAAAAAGACAGAAATTGAAAGCTCATACACAAGTATTACTTTAACAATCGCTTCGCCTAATAAAGCGATCCCCCATATTGCTGTCATGATTCTTAACACAAAGCGAAAATAGGGAACCTCCCAGTTTTTTTCAAATTGTCCTTTCTTCTCGGTTTCATCATTTGAACTAAACCTGATTGCGAAGTGATATATCAACGGTTTAGCAAAAAACAAAGAAGCAATAAATATCAGTCCCAACAACCCCGTGACCATCGATTCTCTTAATAGGATAAGCCGTTCATTCCCACCAAGAACGAACGCCAACAGGCTTAAGACAAAGCCGGTCAACATAAATAAACCGAATGCATCTGCTTTTCTATATTTAACGACATGAAACAAATTATCCCCTAACGGAATCAATGTCGCAATTAATAATGAAACAAAGCTTGAATAATGATCAACTAAAAAGTTATAGACGACAACCGGAATGGCACCATTGATTACAAGACTTAAGACAATTGTTTGGATCACTTTCTTTTTAGCCTTTAGATTCATGTGTATTCCTCCTCTTTTCATCTTCGATATGTGATAATTCAATCTTACAAACCGACGGTCGGTTTGTCAATGGGCGTATTTACTTTTTTTACCTTTCAGTAAATTAAATCGATCCTCTTTGATGTGACTTTGCTTCTCAAATAGTGGTAGACTAAGAGCAACATTTGCGGAGAAGGAGCATCATTCATGACCAATTACAAAGTTTTATTTTTAGATATTGATGGCACCTTAGTGAGACCCGATGATACGATTGAGGATTCCACAAAAGAGGCCATTTCACAGGTACAGGCTAAAGGCATCGAGGTTTTCTTAGCAACAGGCAGGCCGCTTCATGAATTAAAGGAACTTGCAAAAGAGTTGAAAATACACTCATTCATAGGTTATAACGGTGCCTATGCCATATATAAAGGTGAAGATTTATTCCAGGAACCGATGAAAAGCTCAACTGTTCAGAGTTTCTTGGAAATCGCAAAGGCTAACGGGCATGAAGTGGTGCTATATACGAATAGTAAGAACGTTTTTACCAATTTAACGTCTGAGGTCATTACTGACTTCATGCAAAAGTTCCACTTACATAAAAATGAAGCATATTCTCCTTCAATTAATCACGCTGTTTTAGGGATGACGCTTGTTAATTTAAAAAAAGAAGACCCTGCCCTTTACAACAAGGAAGATGGTATCCATTTATCCCAAGTCAATGTAGAGGGAATGCGTCATTGCTATGATGTTATTAGAGACAGTGTGAATAAAGGCTATGGAATTCAAGTAGTTTTGAAGCAACTTGGCATCAACAAAGAAAGCTCAATTGCCTTTGGAGATGGAATGAATGATAAGGAAATGCTTCAACAAGTTGGCGAGAGCTTTGCGATGGGAAACGGTCATTCCGACCTATTTCAATACGCAAAGCATAAAACTACCGAGGTCACTGATTCCGGGATTTATAATGGGTTGAAAATGCTGGGGTTGGTGAAATAAACGAGCTGGGAATAAAATAAGTTGAAGTCAAAATAAAAGTGCAGAGAATTTCAATCAAATTGAAACACTCTGCACTTCTTTGAGCTTTAAATCTTCGTGAAAATAATTCCAAGTAGAGCAGTAAATACACCTATCATTTGATATCTTTTTAGCTTTTCTTTATAAAGAAGAACCCCCGCCAGAACAACGACTAGACAATTCAAACTAACAATTGGAAACACGATACTTGCTGTTCCAGTCTTAAGGGCATAGAAATAGCTGCTATATCCCAAAATGCTAATTAACCCAACAATGGAACCAATATTGGCCTCTGCCCGCTGCCACTTTTCTTTTTTATACATACTGCAAATGGCTAAATAGACACTCCCCCCGCCATACATGGCAATAAGGATATCTAATGAATTGATTTGTAAGTAGGATGAAGTTTTCATTAAAATTCCTAGTAAACCAAACGAAAATATCGCAAGTCCCACACGCATCATCCAAGGAAAATAATTTATTCTTCCTTTATTATCAGATGAATACTGTATGGCCATGGCTGAACCAAGCATAATTAAGATTCCTACCCATTGAATCAGTGAGATATGTTCATGGAAAACAACGCCGGCACAAAGGATAGGAAATATTGTATTTGTTCCCACTAATGGAGATGTCAAACTAGCTGGTCCCTTTTCAAAGGCCTTTGACATTTGGATATTTCCGTTTGCATTTAATATGCCAATAAAAGCTCCGAGCAGAATGGTGATTAGATTTAGGTGAACCGTTCCAGCTACAATTGCAAATCCGAATGTTAAAAGGAATGCGACAAAGTAGAAGTAGAACTGAATATGTACTTTCGACACTTTCCTCTGCGTACTCCACTTGAAAATTGTATTATTAGTCCCGAAGCAAACCATAGTAACAAAGGCTGCCGCAATCCACATGTTGAGATCCTTCTTTCTTCATTATTTCACTCCATATGATAAACCTCATTTCTACTTTGCTCAATCGTTTTTTCGTGGTTTTCTAATTAAGTGCTCAATTTGCAAAAAAATGTTGTTATTTCAGGCTTTCCGTCTTGTTTTGAGAGCTTTTGTCATCTAGCAGGAAAAAGTGATAGTGAATGGTGAATAACTAACATAACGATGAATTATTTCCTAGATAAATAGAAAGGAATGTTTTTAATATGAAAACTTATACCTTAAAAGAGGTAGCTAAAATAATAAATACAACACCAGGCACCCTTCGTCACTGGGAGAAAGATTTAGTTGATTTACTAGAAATTCCTCGTTCAAAACAAGGGGCCAGGATATATACAGATTTGGAAATTGAGCAACTTAAAGAAATTAAACAGCTGTACGATAAAAAATTAACTAAGGAATCCATTAGGGAATCGATGCAGAAAAAACTTCATCCTGAAAGCAAGGATGTTTATGAACTACCCCAAGTTTCAAACGAGGCCTTTGGAAGTGTGGAAGTACAAGATTCATCTAAAGGTTCACTAGAAATCTTTGAAAATGAGGATGTGTTCGAATCACCAATCGTCTCATTAGAGGTTCTAACCGACACGGTCAAACCGATCACCATCCAAGATGCTATCGAGGCACATCAGTTATTCGAGGCAATAGACACATTAAAGCAAAACTTCCTAAGCGAAGTAAAAGACGAAATCAGAACTGTCGTTCGAAAGGAAGTACTTGAAGAGGTAAAAAAGGAAATAAGGAATGGAACATATACAACTGTTAAGTCCTTATCTGACTCTATTTATAAATCGTCCGAAAACACAAAAGCTGAAATTCATGAGTTATCAGAGACACTTGAGAAAGCCTCTGTACTATCGGCTGACTCGTTACAGAATCTTTCCAACAACATTGCTAACGTTTCGATAGAGACTTCTCAAGAAATTTATACCCTTTCCAAGCAGTTGTCAGAAACTACCGAGGAATTATCCCACTATGTGGATGTTACTAATAACGAAATCTCAAGTCTAACTGAAGCGATGTCAAAAGAACGTGAATTTTTCATTGAAGAGCGGAATCAATACCGACAAGAAGTTACCCAAAGAGAGATCGCTTTTCAACAAATGTTAAATAGTTACCGGGATGTGGCTGCAACAAAGGAAAAAAAATGGTGGAAATTCTGGACTTAATACGAAAGAGGCCTTCGATAGAACAACTCCTTGTTTAAAAAATAAAAACAATATTTCGTCACTCGTGGATTGGGGTTTATTTTATCAATGGAGGGATTCGAAATGAATACAAGTGAAGTAGCAAAATTAATAGGGGTATCTACAAGTACTATTCAGCGCTGGGTAAAACAGCTCGATCTGCCCATGGAAAGAAACGAGCGTGGACATTACCATTTTAGCAGCGAGGATATTGAATTATTAAAAGAAATACATGAAAAGCTCCAAAATGGGACATTAATTCAGGAAATAGTGCCATTAAAGAAGGATAAAAATCCACGAAAAGGTATGGTTAAGGCGGTAGAAGACAATCAAGTTTTAGAAAAGTTACTGACAAAAGTCAGTGAGTTAGAAAATAATCTAAACTCAAAAGCAGATTCGGTTGCTTCCTATCAACTCCTTCAGCATCGTCGTGAACTTGAGGATTTACAACATCTTGTAAAAGATTTAACACAGCAAGTGGAACAACTACAAAAACAGATGAATGACTTGCAAATGACCTCAAAAATTGATGAACCACTTGTTTTTGATCACAAAAAAGTCAAAAGGAAAAAGAAAAATATAGTTAGCTCTTTATTCGGTTTTTAGTTCATTTTAAATTATCCCCAATTTTGATACACAAAATAGCCGAACTGGTTACAACCAGTTCGGCTATTTTAGTAAATACATTCCAATTAAACTTTCAACTCAACAAGTGGCTGGGTATATTTTTTTATTAAATAACTTCCAAGAATGATACAAATCATTAAGGAAAGAACCAAAAGTAAGAGGTAATTTCCTGAAAATGAGATGATACTTTCGTTAGGAAGAACCACTTGAAGTGATTTAATAATAAATCCATGAAGCAAATAGACATATAACGTTCTTTCACCTATTTGAGTCACTTTAAATTGGTTTGAAGGAATTAATGCTAAAAACCCAAATACAACAATTAAGGTCAGCCCATATTGAAGTCCTCGAGTAAGGCCATCGGCCAACTCTTCTCTCCCCATATTTGCATAAGAGGTATCACCTAAAAGCCATGGCACCGCATCCTGCGGGAAACTAAACCCAAAGAAAACACAGGTCCCGATAATAATTACAATTCCTACGGGAAGTGAATATCTGGCCCGTATAATTTTCTTTAACTGCTCACCATTTAGTAAAAACCCCATTAGAAAATAGGGAAAGAATACAAATGTTCTTGATAAGCTTAAAAAACTCCCCGCTTGATCAACAAAACCAATCGCAATTCCCAAAACAATGGAAATAATAAAACCCAACCATTTTAACCTTGCAAAAAGATAGAGCAGTAAATTCCAAAAAAACAAACTCAACAAAAACCAGAGCGACCAATGAGGATGTAAAAAATCGAAATCAAGCTTTTCTTCCTGCCCATTCAAAAAATAATAAATGGAATAGATGCTTTGAAAAATAAAATAAGGAAGTAATATCTTCTTTATCGACTTGATAATGTAGCCTTTCTTTTTATAACCTTTTGCAAAGTATCCTGAAATCAAGATAAAAGCCGGCATATGGAATAGAAAAATAACTGTATATAAAGTAAATAGAATCCCATCTTGTTCCTTTAATGGACTTATCAAATGCCCAAAAACGACGAGAAAAATCAAAATAAATTTTGCATTATCGAAATACTTACTCCTTTTTGAAGTTGAAGCCATCATATCACCCCATAGTTAAATTCAATCAAAAAGGTATATTACTATTCTTTTCTATAACTCCCACTATTTATTTTCTATGACCACTCGTCTTAGCATTTAAACAAATCATATCATAAAAACATTACAGGAAGATGTATATATATTTTCTGTCTATTGCATAGTAATTACAATTTTAAAATAATAATCTAATATACCCACGATAAATTTACCACTTCAATCTAAATAGGACCTTAAACCCGCGGATAAGAAAAAATAGAGAAAGCCACTCCCTTTCAATAAGGAATGGCTTTTCCTATTCATAAAGTAATATCTATAAGATAGTTCCTGATGAGTTCCTGAAAATTGCCTCTTAACTCGTCTTGTGAGATCCTTAGTGCTTTTGAAACCTGATAAATGTATTCATGGTCGCTTCGAAGCGACGAAGAGTAATTTCTTTTTAGATACCGTTCTGCATCCGCGAAGGTTGAGAATGACTGCTCAGATTTCTCCTTATTATGTACAATAGAATAGTTGCCATCACCAGCAGGTATGATAAATGAATTTTCTCCCAGCGGGTTCTGATAAGATGTTCCAACCGGAGAATCTTTAAGATTAAATTCATTACGATCGGCATCAGGTTTAACTGGGATAATCTCAAAAACATTTTGAACAAACTTTTCAAAGGCTTCTCTTGTCAATTCCGAGCCAGAAGCTTTCGGATGCCCTCCTCCGCCGTATCCTTTTGCAAATTCAGCAACATTTACTTCATCGTGAATGGTTCTAAATCCCATCTTCTTCCCACCCATATTCAAAAGGATAATCATATCTAGATGTGGATATAAATTATTTAACTCATTTCCAAGTTCTGATAAATATTGTTCGGCATGGACAATCCCAACACAATAATTATCAACAAAGGTTTGCACCAGTTGTCTGCTTTTTGAATGGATATACCGATGAATCTTTTGTTCCTCAATATCGAGCAGCATAGTTTCTGTGTCTGTTAACTCAAACGAATCAGCATTTTCCGTCAACCTTTTTAACATTTCTTCTTCAAATAGTTCACGACTCATGATATAGAACAAATCATTTAGTCGTTTTGCTGTTAAATTATTATTTTCATCCCATTCCCAGGTGTCATATTGCCGAACTAATTCAATAAATTCCTCCAGTGCTTTATTTCGTTCCATTATATTGTGTTCGATCAGATAATCATAAAATAAGGAGGTTGCACATGTCTTTTTCCCCGTCTCATACTCCGGAATTACGCTCCCCCATTTGTACTGATTGAAATGCATTGCCGTCACATGATGATCAATCATTTGAACATGTTTACCCTGGCGAAACCGCTCCTCGAGTTTTTTCTCGACTTTCTCATTAACAGCCAAATCCGTAATGTAGATTTCGACATTATTATTCTCAGGGTTTTTAATCACAGCTTCCACTCTTTGATTTAAATTTCGATAAGAACTGTAAAATACATTCGCCTTGTCAGCAAAGGCTAGTTTCGCAATAAGCCCGCATCCAAGACCATCAAGATCGATATCCGTAAAAATAATCATCCTATCTACCACCATCCATTTTTCGCTTCATAACGTATCGTTTGGTTTCTGCAAATTTTTTATGCAGTTACCAAGTTATGTTTTAACACTAATATTTATTTTAACATATTAGTAAATTATACCACCTGACATTATGACCTGGTGATAGTAATCACAGACATATCAAAAATGACATGGTATGATTCATAAGAATTTTCTAATACAAACAATGAAACGGGGTTATAAATTGAACTTTCCACAACTTAAAATAGGTCATATGATGCCCAAAGTTCCGATTATGCAAGGTGGAATGGGTGTCGGAATTTCTCTAAGCAAACTAGCTTCAGCGGTCGCAAATGCTGGTGGGATAGGGATTATCTCTGGCACTGGGATTTCAACTGACGAAATGAGATCACATATAAGAAAGGCGAAAAGCCTAATCAACGATGCTGGATACATTGGTGTAAATGTTCTATTTGCGGTGAATGACTTTGCTGAAAAAATGAAAGCTGCTATCGAAGAAAAGGTTGATTTTATTATTTCCGGGGCTGGAATCTCCCGAGATATGTACGCATGGGGAAGACAAGCAGGAATTCCCGTTATCTCCATTGTATCGTCTGCTAAATTAGCAAGGATTTCCGAACGACTAGGAGCAGCAGCGGTTGTCGTGGAAGGATTTGAAGCAGGAGGACACCTTGGAACGGATCGCCCAATGTTCGATATCCTTCCTGAAATTGTTGAGGCAGTTTCGATCCCAGTTATCGCGGCGGGCGGAATCATGACGGGTGGCGATATTGCCAAAGCCCTGGCCATGGGTGCGTCAGGTGTACAAATGGGAACTCGCTTTGTAGCCAGTGAGGAATGTGATGCCCCATTCGCATTTAAGCAAAAATATGTGGATGCAGCTAAAGAAGATTTGGTTTTGGTAAAAACAACTGTTGGTATGTATGGAAGGGCCATAAATAATAACTTTGCAAAATTAATAAGTGGACCCGATAAGCTAAAAATCGCTAAATGCATTGATTGCTTGAAGAATTGTTCTTACCGCTTTTGTACAATGGATTCTCTGCTTGTATCCATGAATGGTGATGTCGAGAATGGGCTTGTTTTTGCTGGTGCAAGAGTGGGCGAAATTAAAGATATTCTACCCGTTCAAACAATCATCGATAAGCTTACATTAGAATACACTCAAGCCATCTAGCACAATTAAAAGAGCCAACCGTTTATCCTCATTCGGTTGGCTCTCTCTAATTTAATTATGGCAAATTACTGATTCTGTTCTTAATCGGTGTCCGTGGTTTTGGCTCTGGGATTACATCTGGGTAACCTACTCCCAGTACGCCAATTATATTATAGTCATCTGGAACTTGAAGGATCCCTCTGTTTTTGGGTGTAATGCCAATCGATGACCAAAAGGTTCCCACTCCCTCTGCCCATGCAGCTAAATTGAAATTTTGGATAAAGCAGGCAGTAGCCATTGCATTTTCCTCTGTTTCTACCGATGTTGCCCCATGTTTTGATAAAATCATCAAAACAATTGGTGCGTTTCCGAAATTTGTTTTATGGTTGAGCTTTTCTCTTGTTTCGTCTCCAATAAAATAAATCTCCCATGGTTCAGTCATACGGTGATTGGGTGCCATTGCCGCGGCCTCTAACCATGAAAGAAGTGAATTTTGGTCAACTTCTTGCGGCTTGAATTTCTTTATGGTTCTACGCGTTTTAATCGTATCTAACGTATTCATCTATATACGCCCCCTTCTGTATTAGCTGCTCACGGTAATATCATATGCAAAAAAAATTAACTTTGTATAACAGCAGAGTTAACTTCCAAGTTTATAATACCCTCTTTTTAAACCGTTATAGCAGAACCATAGTGCTTGGACAAAGAAGAAAATCCCCCAAATCGGAGCTGGAATAATTCCTGTAAGTTGTGCAAGATTCGCTGCGTCCCCTGCTGATTGGGGCTGAAATAAACTAATAAACAATATTTCATAAGCACTTTGAACGGAATCCACCAATAAAATAGAGGCGATTAAAAGTAATAAGTTATCTCTAAAGTCCTGACTCCCTTTAATAAGTAATAAAAGGAATACAACTGCAAATGAGCACAGCCAAAACAAACCGTAAGGATTCCTTACCCAAAAAATAAGATTTAAAGCAATAAAACCTAGCAATATATCAATTAACAGATTCTGCTTTTTTTTACCAATTAACAAAAATGACAGAAAGGCCATAAATGAAGCAAAGGTGTATCCTCCTAAGCTAGTTAAGAAACTGCCAATCCAAGTTGACTGATTACTATACGTCGCCCCTTCGGAATTCATAAATAGAGATATTCTTTCTACATTCCCACCAAAAAGAGCAATCAACGCATGACCCGATTCATGGATAAGGGTATTAATGACTTTGATATAGTTTCCAAGCAAAGGTACATGTATCAACAGAAAAGCAAGGATGAGGAAAAGAAAAAACTTCGCACTGAATTTGTCTCGAACAAAGCTCAAAATAGATTCCCCTCTTTAAAAAAAATTTAGTACCTACCACCATTTTAACATTTTTTGTTAGTACAATTGCAAATTTCTAGTCCGGAAGTCAATTCAAAAAAGCTAGCAATCAATTAGATTACTAGCTCCTGTCACTTTACCGCTTTTCAACTTCAACGAGTTGTCCATCCTTCATCCCAAAAATCCGATCACATAACGGGAGGATTTGTTCATCGTGAGTGACAATAATGGCAGATTTATTTTGTTCTTTTACTATCTTTGAGATTAGCTCAATAATCGCCATACTTCGATTGGGATCCAGGCTCGCAGTTGGTTCATCAGCTAAAATGATTTCCGGATCATTAATAAATGCTCTCGCAATCGCCACCCTTTGTTTTTCTCCACCTGACAATTGGTGTGGGTAAAACTTAGCACGATGCTCCATTCCAACAGCCGATAACATCTCTTTAATTTTCCTTTTACTTTCCTTCGTCCATTGATTCGCCATTTTTAATACAAGGCTTAATTGTTCTTCCACCTTTAAATACGGAACTAAATTAGATGTTTGGAAAATATAGCCTAGGTGATTCAGCCTGATATTTGCTTTTTCAATGTCACTGTACGAGGAAATATTGGTTCCATTTACAATCACCTGTCCTTCATCAGGAGATTGCAGGGCACCTGCAATCGATAAAAACGTTGACTTTCCAGAGCCGGAAGGGCCAATAACAGCAACGACCTCGCCCATTTTCAAACGAAAAGATAAATTTCTGACGATATGATTTTCCTTGTCGCCATCTTTAAATGATTTTTCCACATGTTCTAGAATTAAGGGTTCGAATACCATTGTTATTCTAACCTCCCCATTGCTTGTATTGGATCTGCCTTCACGATATTAAAAACAGACAATAATGAACCTAAGATTGAAACAAGGAATAGAATCCCTGAGAATTTAGCAATTTGGGTCATATCAAAAATAAACGGAATATCATCTGGAAGTACCATCATAAAACCCTTTGTGAAGGCAACTGCTGCAGCGATATTTACAATGGTTAATAAAACGACCTGAAAGATGGTCGTTTTGACCAATAAACTCGATTTTGCTCCGATAGCTTTCAATATACCAAATTGTGCCGTTTTTTGTATGGTCATAATGTAAAAGAATGCTGCTAAAACAAACACAGCGATGACAATTAAAAACGAGAGCATCATATATAGAGAGTTTTGTTCAGCAGTATACCCAGGAATACCTTCAATCACCAGTTCTTTTTCTACCCATTCCCCATTTTTATCCATACTAGAGATTTCCTCTTTTAAACTTGAATTCGCTCTGTTTAGTGCAATAGCGTTAAATTCAGTTTTATCTGCGCCACCTGAGATTTCCTTCCATGTATCAAGAGAAATAAGTGCAACTGGTGTATGGCTAAAGGTTTGGTCATCCATGAAACCGGCAACCTTTAGTTTAACTCCGCTCCGCGCATCTTTTAAGATGGTTCCGATCCTAATCGTTTCTGATTTCAACGAATGATCAAGCAGAACGGAATTTTCCCCGCTACTAATCAATCCTTTCCCCTCCATTACGTTGGGTTCCAAAAAGCTTTCCGGTTTGACTGCCATAAAGGTAATATCTAGTTTATCCTCGGAGTTAACTTTCGAAATGGTCCCCATCTGAACACCGAGTGGCTGTGCGTCACTTTTTGAAGTTAATCTCCCTAAATCTATTGTTAAATGTGAGCGGTCCATTCGCCCTTCAGCACTTTTTTGCAGATAAAAAGTATCAGCAGACATGTTAATAACGGACGATGCGTTATTCATCGACAAGCCATTCGCCAGGCCACTAATGACAAAGACAAGAATGGCTACAAAAAAGAGAATAAAGCTGATCAATAAATATCTCACTTTAAAAAATGTCATTTCCTTAAACGGCAAGAAATACATAAACAATTCACCTTCCCTTTCATTTCGTAACTAGAATACTTTACGAATATGAACGGACGATGAACGCTACTTTACAATTTAGGAAGGACCACTTTAAAAGTTGTTCCTTTACCTTCTTGACTTGTTAACTCAATTTTCCCCCGGTGCATTTCAACAATTGATTTAACGATCGATAAGCCCAAACCCGTCCCCTCAACTGATCGTGCTCTTGAAGCATCAGCCCGGTAAAAACGGTCAAATATTCGTTCCCTTTCCTTTTCATCCAAACCAACACCATTATCTTTCATCACCACTTCGATGTATGTATCAGAATCTGATAATTCAATATCAATTTCCCCATTTTCACGATTATATTTAATCGCATTCGTCAAGAGGTTCTCCCAAACAGAATATAGCAAAGCTGGATCCCCTTTAACCGAAGCATCCGGCAGGGAATAGCTCATCATGATTCCTTTATCAAGGATACTCCATTGGTATTGGTGAATGACACTTTTCAACTGCCCGGCGACATCAACCATACTAACCTCCATTAAATCCTTCTTACTTTCGATGGTAGAAAGAAGTAAGAGCTGTTTGGTCATATTGGATAGTCGGTTTACTTCAGATTGTACTACTTGAATATATTGTTGCTTTTCTCGTTGGTTTTTGCCGTTATTTTCCAATAAATTTAGGTATCCTTTTATATTGGTTAACGGTGATTGAATATCATGAGAGATATTTGAGATTAATTCTTTTCGCAGAATATCTACTTTTGCTAATTTTTTCGTCATTGTCGAAAAGCTGACAGCTAAATGACCGAGTTCGTCTTTTCTGTCAATATCAAGCTTGATTGAAAAATTACCTTCTGCAATTTCTTTCGTAGCATTATTAAGCTTTTTAATCGGTTTAACTAAATATTTTGTACTAATTAATACCAATAGAATGCTTAACAAAATAGAAATGACTAGCATCCAGCCGAAAAGAATATGCATTTCATTAAACATGAGCTTAATATCAGGCCTAATAAACAAGGCATATTTTTTATTTTTGTATTCAAAGGGGACACCTATTGAATTTGTTAATTCATTTGCAAAAAAGCCTGTTACAAACGTTTTGTGCGGGAAATGGCTAACTCCGTGATAGACTACACCTTGCCATACTTTTTCGGGAATTGCTTCAGGCAAATCCTTCTTTCTGAAAGGTGAGCCAAAATATTGCTTGTCACCTTCTTCGCTGACCAAAAGAATTTGGTAACCAATCGCACCAATATGATTAAAGTAGTCCTGAAGGCTGATTAAGGGGTGCTTACTTGCGAAGTCCGCTACCTCAAATGCAAAATTACTGATTTTTTCGTCATTTTGCTGTTTCAATTTAATTTGGTAGTAGGCATTGGAGAGGAAAAATGAAATAATTCCGCTGACAATCATAATCATTATAGTGATGAAAGTAAATTTACTATATAAAGATTTCATTTTCATTTTTATAAAACCTCCAGGGAATAGCCTACCCCTCTGATTGTTTTGATGGCAAAATCCTCGGCAAGGTTCGTGAACCGTTCCCGTAATCGTTTAACATGGACATCCACCGTTCGTTCATCGCCTTCAAAATCCAGTCCCCATATTTTTTCGATCAGGTGACCACGGCTGAATACCTGGTTTGGATGTGTTGCCAAAAAGGTTAACAATTCAAATTCTTTTAAAGGAAGCATGAAGGTCTTGTTAGTAATTTTTACCTCATAGCTTTTTTTATTTATATATAAAGAACCTAAATTGACATTGGCTTCACTTGTTTTTCCGTATCTTCTTAATAAGGCATTGACTCTGAAAATTAACTCTTTTGGTTCGAAAGGTTTAATTAAATAATCATCCGTTCCTGATTCATATCCTTTTTCCTTATCCTCAATCTGGCTTTTTGCTGTTAATAGGATAATCGGAATATCATACACTTTACGAATTTCCGTGGTTAAGCGGTACCCGTCCATGACAGGCATCATGATATCAACAATCGCTAAATCGCAAAGCTCCTTAGTTAAAATCTCAAGTGCCTCTGCCCCTTTTCCTGCTGCTAGGACTATATAACCTTCCTTCGTCAATAAACCTTTAACTAAATGGCGAATATGCTCATCATCATCGACAATTAAAATTGTTTTCATCCCAACACCTGCTTTTTTTACTTTTACCTCACTATATTCTACTCAAAGCCCAATGATATGAAAAGAAGGAACTAAATCAAGGTGATTCGACAAACTAACAACTTATATGTTACCATTAAGTTGTTGCATTAGCGCAAGAGATAATTATTTTAAGGAGGAATGGATTTGATAGAGTTTAAAGACATTGTTAAGAAATACCGAACTAAAACCATTATTAAGCCCTTTTCACTTGAAATCGAGGCTGGTCAGTTGGTCGTTTTCATCGGACCCAGCGGCTGTGGGAAAACTACCTTACTGAAAATGATTAATAAATTGATTCAGCCATCGTCAGGAAAGATTTTTGTCAATGGGACGGATATCTCTACGATGAATCCAATTGAATTGCGGAGAAATATTGGGTATGTCATTCAAAACACAGGGTTATTTCCTCATATGTCCATCAAGGAAAATTTAGAGTTGATTCCTAAGCTGAAGGGTGAAAATCCTGCTTCGATTGCCCAAAAGACGGGCGAATTGTTAGAGTTGGTCGGATTAGATCCGAAGGAATTTTTACATCGTTATCCAAGGGAATTAAGCGGTGGGCAGCAGCAAAGAATTGGCGTCGCAAGAGCTTTCTCAACCAACTCCGATATCATCTTAATGGATGAACCATTTAGCGCGTTAGACCCTGTCACAAGAAGCTCCCTTCAAGATGAACTCTTCCAAATGCAAAAGGAATTAAACAAGACGATTATTTTCGTCACTCATGATATGGATGAAGCTATTAAAATAGCTGATAAGATTTGTATTTTAAAAGACGGAGATATTCTCCAATATGATACACCTGAAAACATTCTTAAAAATCCTGCCAATGACTTTGTTGAAGAATTTATTGGGAAAAGAAGGGTTTGGAATAATCCTGAATTATTAATGGCAGAGGATATTATGATTCCGAATCCAGTTAAGATTACATCCAGACGTACCGTTCTTCAAGCGATTGAAATCATGAAAGACGCTAAAGTGGACAGCCTGATGGTCACAGATAAAAATAATGTCCTTAAAGGTTTGGTGACATTAAAAAGTATTCAATTATTAAATCGAACGACCTCGATTGAAATGATTATGGAACACAATGTTCTTTCCGTTTCACAGGATGCTAATTTAATTTCTGTGTTGGCTACCATGAATGAACATAAAATCGGTTATGTACCAGTTGTGAATAGTGATAAACAATTAATTGGTCTCATCACGAGAAGTAGTATTTTATCCGCATTAAGCAGCCAGTTAATCGATTTGGAGGTGGCCTTTTAATGAATGGATTTTGGAACTATTTAACCACTAATTATGAACAGATTTTTAGTTTACTTGGCCAGCATATTTACTTAAGTGTAATTTCTGTCCTTGTAGCGATTATTATTGGGATTCCGCTCGGAATTATAATCTCTAGAGAGCAAAAACTCGCAAAACCTATTATTGGAATCACGAATGTAATTCAAGCGGTACCTAGTTTGGCATTACTTGGCTTTCTAATTCCATTCGTTGGGATCGGAAGTACCCCGGCGATTATTATGGTCGTTCTTTATTCGCTGCTTCCTATCGTTAAAAACACCTACACAGGTTTAACAAATATTGATGGAGATATTCTGGAAGCCGCCAGAGGAATCGGTCTGACCAAGAGTCAAACGATGAGAAAGGTTCAGTTACCACTAGCCTTCCCGATGATTATGGCGGGTATCAGAATTTCAGCGGTTACCGCTGTAGGACTAATGACAATTGCTGCCTTTATTGGTGCAGGCGGACTTGGGTATCTTGTATTCTCAGGTGTGCAGACAGTCGATAATTATATGATTTTGGCCGGTGCAATTCCAGCTTGTATTCTTGCACTTCTGATTGATTTTATTGTGGGGAAACTCGAATCCACACTTTCTTATACAAGCAAACAAACTTCGGCAAAAAAGACTGGTAAAACTACTAAAAAAATCATGATTAGTTTTGCTTGTATTGTGATCATCATAGCTAGTGCTTTTACTGTTTATTCAAAGGTTAAAGCAGAGGATAAAATTGTAATAGGTTCAAAAAACTTCAGTGAACAATTGATATTAGGAAATATGCTCGCAGATTTGATAGAAAATAAGACTGATATTCAAGTAGAAAGAAAACTAAATCTTGGCGGCAGTCAGGTTGCCTTCGGTGCCCTTAAAAATGGGGACATTGATATGTATGTTGAATATACGGGGACAGGATTAGTTAATATTTTAAATCAGCCTCCACAAAGTGATCCAGACGCGGTTTATGATATAGTCCAAAGGGAGTTCAAGCAAAAATATGGTTTTGATTTATTAAAACCGCTTGGATTTAATAACACATATGCCTTAGCCGTTCGTCAAGACACCGTAAATGAATATGGTTTGAAGACGATATCAGATTTAGCCAAGGTGAGCAATAAGTTAATCATGGGTCCGACGATCGAATTTCCTAATCGGGAAGATGGATTAACCGGACTTTCAAAAACATACAATATGAAATTTAAAGACGTTAAAGCCATTGACGGCGGGTTGCGCTATACCGCATTAGACAACCATAAGAGTGATGTCATCGATGCCTTTTCTACTGACGGGTTACTCGAAGCGTTCCACTTGAAGGTTTTAGAGGATGATAAAAACTTCTTCCCTCCATACTATGCCGTACCGATGATAAAAGAGGAAACATTAAAGGAACATCCGGAGTTAAAAAAAGTTATTAACTCCTTATCCGGTAAGTTAACGGATGAAAAAATGAGAAAGCTCAACTATAAGGTCGACAGCCTCAAACAGTCACCTGCAAAAGTTGCAAAGGAATTTTTAGAAACGGAAGGATTATTAAAATAAAGTTGTAAATGAAAGGGCCGGTTTTTAATTAAACCGGCTTTTTCGCATATTTAAATCCCAAACTTTTTACTCTTCCATAAAGTGAATCACTCTGTCATATGTTTCTTCTGCACCAATAATAAGGAGGATATCCCCCTCAAGAATTAGCGCATAGGGTCCCGGAGAGATAATTAATTCACCGTTGCGCTTCAAGCCAATAACAGTTCCGCCGGTATTTTGCCAAAACTTCAAATCTGAAATGGTTTTTCCAATATGATTACAACCCGGTAATACTTCTACCTCAATGGGAGCAAGTGGATTCGTGTGACGAAGCTTTCCGGAGTAGTCCATGATTTTTCTTAGCGTATCAAAGAGCTGATCATCCAGCTTGTCCCTTTCGGAGATTAGTAAGTTCATTTGCTTTTCAAGATCTTTAATGCTTGCGAGATTCGAAAACCGTTGAATATATTTATACGCATTTTCACGAGATGCAATAACAATTCCACTACCTTTAGTGGACTCAACAATCTCCACATCCTCTAAAATCTTTATGGCTCTCCTAACTGTTTCAGGAGAAACCTTATATTCACTAGCTAAGGTCGATCGGCCGTGAATCTTCTCTCCAACTTTAAATTTCCCATCGTATATTCTATTTGCTAAATCGATTGCAATCCGCTCGTAAGTCGGTATTTGTGCTTTTTGCATAACATCCTCCACCGCAATCTTTATATCAGACTATTCCTTCATAATTATTAGTTTTACCTTTCCAATATACTCTTTTGTATGTGTCTATGCGAGCATAAATATTTCTTTCAAACAAAATAAAGTATGTGATTTCATTTATTTTTATTGGACATAATTGTAATGAACCATGATTAATGAGGTGAGTAATTGAGACGGAAAATCCTTATCATCCTAGGTAGTATCTTTGTTTTATTTATGATGATATTATTTATTTTTTTCCTTGTTAAAGGGGAATCCTCCAAATGGCAAGTTGCCCTTGGCGGCCTTTTTGTATGTGGGTTACCCATTTTGTTAATTTTCAAGAAAAATATTCCATTTAACCTTCCGACCATTATTGGTTTTTATCTATTTATCTTTTGTTCCACCTATTTAGGTTCAATTGGGGATTTTTATCTTAAATATAAATGGTGGGATTCGACCATTCATTTTTATAAAGGCATTTATATGGCTTGTTTTGGAATAACATTATATAAATTAATGATTCCTGAACAAGTGAGATTCGGTACCTCAAGATGGATCCTTTCACTATTTGTTCTTTCACTATCCGTCCTTGCAAGCGTGCTTTGGGAAATCTATGAGTTTATTGGGGATCAATCTTTCACGCATATCATGCAGCTCGGGGGAAATAAAGATACGATGTATGACTTATTGTGCGGCGTTTCAGGTGGACTGATAATTGCTATTTACTCCTATTTTAGAAAAGAAAAAGTTTAAAGAGGTGAAAATGGATGCATCGAAAGCTGGTCATCATTTTAAGTTTCATTTATGTCCTTTTCATGGCTGTTTTATGTGTCTACTACTATTCAAAGGATGCAACTTTTGAAGGTTCCGTTGCGATTGGCGGAATTGTTTGCGGTGCTGTCCCGTTATTATTGGCACTATTCACCAAAATGCAATTTAATTTACCGATTGTGATTTCTTATTTGATATTTTTAGTTGGCTCGCAATATTTAGGGTCTATCCTGGGCTGGTATGGTCTTGGTTGGTGGGATACTTTCATGCATTTGGTCAGCGGAGCCATTCTTGCTTTTTCAGGAATTGCCTTATATGAACGTTTAATTCACCGGAATGCAGGGGATATGATATCACCTTGGTTTATATTTTTATTTACTCTATCCTTTGCAGCACTCGGCGGTGTCCTATGGGAAATTTACGAATTTAGCTCAGACCAATTATTCAATATGACCTTGCAAGGCGGAGGAAACAAAGATACAATGACCGATTTGATTGCTGATACGATTGGCGGACTAATTATTGCCATCAGGGCAGGAATTAGAACAAAGATTAAGTTAAAAAAGGGTGCGTTATAATTGTAAAGGGTTCCGTTTACGGGTGCATTCTTATTAAAAGACACAAGAATTGACATATGAATAGGCAATCGTCTATTTCTTTATTTATCAAAACATGAGCAGATAAATAGGCGGAAAAATTCCGCTTAATTAGTGATTAGTATTAAAAAAAGCGTATATAGACGGAGAGATTCCGCCTATTGATTCGAAAAATTCGAAAAT